>JAJEHF010000055.1 GCA_022823865.1 Bryobacterales bacterium | reverse complement strand
ACACTTTTTTCGCTGCAACTGGCCTCTGGCGGGAAATCCAAATCATTGAAAACAAAGCACTTATAGAACGACGCTACAGAATCATCTATGGTCTCATTCGTAAGCCCTTTGTTTTCAATAACTTCTAACGCGACACTAGTGCAACTGCATGTAGCTGCGGATCGCTACGATCTTGCGGTTGGCAAGCGCCAAGTCTTCCGGCCTGCCCTTGGGATAGCCGGTCAGCTCTGGCAGGGAGTCGTCTTGAAATGCCGGATGGAGGAAATCGAGACCGGAATCGATGATTGCGATCTTGACGCCCTCGCCGGTGGCGGCGAGGCCCGACGGCCGCAGCCTGGCAGCGTTCAAGCCGGTTACAGCGGTCACGCTGTCGAGCTTGACCTCCAAGTCGCGACTCGGGATCACGCTCTTCACGCCGGGAATGGACTCGAACGCCTCGGCTTGCTCCGCGGTGGCGCGGACAAATACCGCGTTGAGCACGTTCTGGACGCCGCCCAGGACCGTGGCGCCGCCCGCCTCCAGTGCCGCCGCGACCGGTCCTTGCGTAGCCGCCACGGCCCGGGCCATGACCGCAAAACTGGCCGCCGACACCCGGCCCGGCGCGCGCCTGTCCGCCTTCCCGCGGGCCATGGACAGGCGCTTCCCGGTCGCCGGCGCGTCCACGACCACGGTGTAGCGGGCGACGCGGCCGTCCTCCGCCGCCACGGAATTCCAGCCGGAAAGCAGGCAGAATGCCAGAGCAGCCGCCGTCCGAAGCATGGGTCCCGCTCGCCGCATCGTGACTCTCCCGAGTTGCACTCGTAGGACGAAGCTCCGTGCCAAGCGGTTTCTGGACAGGGCCTCGGCCAACGGCTCCATCCGTACAATGGGGACGCGATGCGCGCGTTACGTGCCGCAACGCTCGGGTGTGTGCTGCTGTGCCTCGGCGACGCAGCGTTCGGGCAGGCTGAATACCGGGTGTACGAGGATCACCCGCGGCTGTTCTTGGAGCCGAGCCGCCTGCAGCGGTTGCGCAAAGATGTCGACCGCCAGTCGCTGCGCTGGCGATCGCTAAGCAATCTCGTCGCGGCCGAGACCGCGTTTGAAGAGCAGCCCTTGGTCGAAGCACTCCGGTTCCAAGTCGAGGGCGCAGAGGCTGCCGGACGGGCCGCGATCGCCTGGAGCCAGCAGTTGGCCGAGAACGGCATCGGCAATGCGGGCGACCTGCGCCAGGCTGCGATCGTCTACGACTGGTGCTACGACCTGTTCGACGCATCCGAGCGGGCCGAACTGCGTGACGCCATGGCATCTGCCGTCACGACTTTGCTGCCTCGGGCGGCCCTTGGCGCGGGGCTGATACGAGCCGCGATCCTGGCGTCGATCGCGTCGGCCGGCGACTGGGATGAATCTGAAGCCGCCCTTGCAACGCTCCTCGGCACGCACTGGAAGACCGAAGTGGTGCCGAGTCTGAGGGACGGCTCGATCGGTGACGACGGCCAGAACTTGATCGCCGCGCTGGAGACAGGGCTCGTGGTGCGACACAACCTGGAATCGGACCCTCTGCAACCTGGAATCGACGCGTTGCGGTCGCTGGCGCGCTGCCGGCTGCTGAGCTATTATCCGCTGGACATCGAAACTGACAGCGGCAGACTGCGCTGGCCGTCGCGCTACCGCGCGAACGAGCAACTGGCGCAGCAGCAGGCTCCCCTCTACCGGATCGCGGAGATGCTGCTGGTCGCCTATGAGTCCAACCTGCCGGAGTTCCAGTTCTTGCAGGGCTGGATCCGCGACGAGGGCTACCTGCAGACATCGGAACTGCTCGCGCCCTATGAATTCCTCTGGGTCAATCCCTACCTGCCGGGGCTGACCGCCCAGTCGTCTCCTCTTGTGGCCCACGATCCGATCCGCGGCCGGATTTTCGGCCGCTCGGGCTGGGACCTGCCCGCGACCTGGATGGGGTATTCCGAGGGACGGCTGGAAGTGCTTGCGAACGGTGAAATCTCGACCACGGCCAGCTTCGGCGGACTGGCGCCGATCTATTTCCCGGAAGCAGTCGTGGTGCCGATCGCACCCCCTGCAAAGATCTCGCTGTCGTGGGAGCCGTCGCGCGAACAGGCGCCAGAAAACGCCTACATCTACCTAATCGGCCTACAGGCAGAAGAGACTTACGGCCTCAAGATTGGCGGGCGCGAGGCCCGCCTGGTCCAAGCGAGCAAGGGGGGCATCATCGTCTTGCAGAGCGATCCAAACGCGGACAAGCGCAACCGCATCGACCTGAGGCGAAAGGTGCGGCTCGAGCTTCGCCCCACATTGAAGCCCACAGACCCGCGACGCGCGCCACCGACGCTGCGGCAATGAGCCAGGCCTAGACCTCTGCGGACGGGCAGAGCCCTGCCAGCGTGCAGGCTTGGCAGCGGGGCTGGCGCGCCTTGCACACCGCACGACCGTGGTGGATGATCTGATGCGAGTACAGGACCCACTTTGACCTCGGTAACAGGTCCATCAATACTCTCTCGATCTTCTTCGGATCCTTGCCCGCGCTCAGGCCCAAGCGCTCCGAGATGCGCTGCACATGCGTGTCAACGACCACGCCCGTGGCCTTTCCGAACCAAGTGCCGGTCACGACATTGGCTGTCTTGCGAGCAACGCCGGGCAGGGTCAGCAACTGCTCCATGCGCGACGGCACCTCGCCGCCGTACTCGCTGACGATACGCTCTGCCGCGCCTTTGAGGGACTTGGACTTGTTGCGAAAGAAACCAGTGGTGCGGACCAGCTCCTCGATGCTCTCCAGAGGCGCGAGCGCCATGTCCCGGACAGTGGGGTAGGCCGCGAACAAGTCCGGGGTGACCTTGTTGACTCTCGCGTCGGTGCACTGCGCCGAGAGAATCGTGGCGACCAGAAGTTCCCAAGCGCTCCTGTGGCGCAGGGCGCATTCGGCGGCCGGGTACTCGCGATCCAAGCGCCGAAGAATCCTCCGGGCTCGCCGCTTGCGCTCCTCAGGGGTCTCCTCGGCTGTGCTCGCGTCACGCATCTAGGCCATCGTAACCGACCGGCGCGCTTGGGCAAGGCATCTGCGGCGCGATCCATTCCCGCCGCCATCGGCGCGCCAGGCCTGCCGGGTGCCGAAACGCTTCACCCACCGGGCCGGGCCGCCCGGGCTATTCCCTCAAGAGGGTCTGGGCAAGCTCGGTGTCGTACTCGTCCAGAGCCCTCTGCCGCTCTGCCCGATCCCATCCAAGCCTTCCGGCGGCGACGTCGGCGGCCGCCTCGGCCCACGAGCGCTCGTAGTTCTGGTCGAAGGCCGCGCCGGTGCGCCGCAACAGCACGTCCGCCAACGTCTTGGCACGCTCGTGCTCGATTGCATACAGCACCTGGCCGCGCTTGGTCGAACAACCGTCGGCCAGAGGGCGCATCATGTCTGGATCCGCTGCGATGACATCCAGCACAACGCGCCATCGCGGGCCGTAGAGTGCCGCGAACCCCGGCGGCGCTCCGGTCAGCGCGCAGGGCCGGGACCGTTCAACGGCAGCCGTGCTGATTTCCAAAATGCGGGCGACGCGGCGCAGAACCGCCTTGGCGAACGACGGTGCCGTGGTCAGCTTGCCACCGGCCATCGTGAGCAGGCCCGATACGCCGTCCGTCTTCTCGTGCTCGATGATCGCGTGGTCGCGCGACGCCCGGTTGAGGTTAGCCTGCGGGGCTTTCAGGATTGGGCGCGAACCGGAATAGGCATACAGGACGTCCCGGCGAGCAAGGCTTGCGGCCGGAAACAGCGCATTGGCCTCCCGGAGCAAGTAGCGAATCTCGGATTCCTCCGGCAGCGTGAGGGAGGGATCCCCGCCGAACATGGTCTCCGTAGTGCCGATCAATCGCAAGCCCCGCCACGGAATGATGAAGAACGGGCGCCGGTCGGCCCGGGCCTCGCGGTAGACCGCATGGCGCGGAGCTCCGGGCAGGTCGCGCACCACGATGTGCGCGCCGTTCACCAATGACAGCAACGGCTCGGAGGCGTTCTTCGTGGCGAGCTTCAGCAGTTGGTCCGCCCATGCGCCAGTGGCGTTTACGACTACGCGGCCGCGAAGCTCCCCCGAGCCCCCCAGCCCTTCGAACCGGACGCCTTCGACTCGGGAATCGCGCAACAGCAGGCCGGTAACGCGCGCATGATTGCGGATGTCAGCGCCAGCTGACTGTGCCTGCAGGGCCATCTCGAGCGCAAGCCTTTCGGGAAAGACGGCTTGGCAGTCGAAATACTCGAAGCCGCCGACCAGCCCATCGGGATCGAGCTCGGGCAGCAGCGCCAGCAGTTCGCGCGCACTGATCCGTCTGGGCGCCGGCAGGCTGCCGCCCGCGGAAAGCAGGCGATACAGGGCCAACCCGCAGGCGATGTACCACCGTGCGCGAGAATCGCTGCGATACACGGGCAGGAGAAACGGCTGGGGCTGGACAATGCCGGGAAACTCGCGCAACAGCGTCGCGCGATCTCTCAATGACTCGCGCACGAGCGAGAATCGAAAGCTCTCCAAATAACGGAGCCCGCCGTGGATCAGGCGGGTCGAGCGGCTGGTGACGCCGGCCCCGAAGTCGCGCGCTTCCAGCAAGGCCACCCACAAGCCCGCCCTAGCCGCCTCGCGGGCCAAGGCGCAACCGTTGATTCCGCCACCGACTATGACCAAGTCATAATGGCTGCTGGTGCCCAATGATCAATCTACCAGCATTGGGAGCGGCACCCGCAGAGCCGGCTTGGACAGTGAGAGCGTCGACAATGGAGTGAGCTGACTCGTGGCTGATCTGCGCACCGCGCTCTGCGGCATCGAACTGAAGAACCCGGTCATCGCCGCCAGCGGTACGTTCGGCTACGGCAGCGAGTTCGCCAGCCAGGCGGCGCTCGACCGCATCGGAGCGATCGTGGTCAAGGGCTTGTCCCGGGAACCGATCCGCGGCAACGCCTCGCCTCGCGTGACCGAGACTGCGGCGGGCATGCTCAACGCGATAGGCCTTCAAAACGTCGGCGTGAAAGCGTTCGTTGCCGAGAAACTCCCGCTTCTCGGGCAGTTCGGCGTCCCAGTCTTCGCCAACGTCTTCGGCTACGGCCTCGCCGACTACGTCGAAGTCCTGAGCGTCCTCGAGGACGCCGAGGGCGTGGCGGCCTATGAGCTGAACGTCTCCTGCCCCAATACCAAGCGCGGGGGCCTGGAATTCGGCGCACACGCTGGCGAGTTGTCGCGAGCTGTCGAGGCGGCGCGCGCCGTTGCCAAGCGGCGCCCCCTGTTGGTGAAGCTCTCGCCGAACGTTACCGACATCAGCGAGATGGCGCGGGCAGCCGTCGAAGCCGGCGCCGACGGCTTGAGTCTGATCAACACCCTGCGCGGCCTGGCAGTCGACGCGCACAGCCGCACCCCGGTGCTCAGCACCGGCTCGGGAGGCTTGTCCGGGCCGGCCATCAAGCCCGTCGCCCTGCACATGGTGCACCAGGTCTCGCAGTCGGTGGACGTGCCGATCATCGGCATCGGCGGGATCGCCACGGCCGAAGATATCGTCGAGTTCCTCTTGTGTGGCGCTACGGCGGTGCAAGTGGGAACCGCGAGTTTCTGGGATCCGGCGCGGGTGGCGGACCTGCCCGCGGAGCTTGATTCCTACCTCGATGCGGACGGCACCGCCAAGGCGGCCGAACTCACGGGCGGGCTGCGGCCGCCAGCGGGAGCGGCCTAAGCGGCTGCCTCGGCGTCGAAGGCGAACGCGAAAGCGCCGCTCGCCAGCCCGTCAATCTCGCCCGTAGTGAACCCGAGGCTTCGGAGCCCGGCCAGCTCCTCGGCCAGCGAGATGTCGAAAAACGTCGGATCGTCGGTGTTGATCGACATCGGCACGCCAGCCTCGTACAGCTCCCGCACCGGGTGTGCTGCGATCGAGGGGTATACACCTGTCCGGACGTTGCTCGTCGGGCAAATCTCGAGCGGTATCTTGCGTTCGGCAAGGTGACTGACCAGCCTCGGATCTTCAATCGCGCGGACGCCGTGCCCGATCCGCTCGACTCGGAGCGTGTCTAGAGCATGCCAGACACTCTCCGGACCCAGAGCCTCGCCGGCGTGGACCGTGGCCCTGAGCCCTCCCTCGCGGGCAAGCGCGTAAACGCGCCCGAACTGCCCGGCCGGATACAGGTGCTCGGCGCCGCCGAGCGTCAGCCCGACCACGGTGGGCGGCAGCAGCGGCAGCAACCTCTCAAGCAGCTTCTCCGCCGCGTCCGGTCCGTAGTTCCGCACCAGATCCACGATCCAGCGCACCTTGGGACGGGCTGGCGGATCCTCTCCCAATGCGTCCAGGATTCCCTCTAGGGGCAATCCCTGCTGCAGATACTCCGGGATCGAGACGGTGACTTCGGCGTAGGTGATGTTCTGGGCGCGGAGATGCTCTCGCACGCCAACGACTAAGCCGCGGAAATCGTCGATTTCGCGCACGAAGAAAACTGTGAAGAAGTAGGCCGCCAAGAATTGCTCGAGGCTGTCAAACCGGAACAGCCCGTCCAGTTCCTCGGCTGGATCGCGCGCGGCCAGAATGCGTGCAATGGCAGGCTGGCGTCGGAGCATTGCGAGCTGGCTTGGCGGCGCCGACGCAAGGGCCCGGGCAGGAGGGCACTTGCGAACCCGATCCCTCAGATAATCGCGAGGGATGGCACCCCGCAGGTGCAGGTGCAGTTCCGCCTTGGGGCGCGCCTCGAGCCCCGCCAACCAGCTAGCCCGCCGCTGTCCGCCGGAATCAGACATGGAAGGTGAGGCCGCGACGACAGACACGCAAGGCGGCCAACTCCAGCGGCGTGCCTCAGCCGCGCTCTCCGTACTGCTCCCTGAGGCGCGTGAGCTCCGATTGCAGCTCCTGGACCAAACCGGCGTGTCCTGGCTCCGCGTAGAGGTTGCGCAGCTCGTCAGGATCCTCCTGCAGGTCGAAGAGTTCCCAATAGTCCCCTTCCCCGTAGTATTCGATCAACTTGTAGCGGTCGGTGCGGACTCCGCGATGCGGGCCCACCCGGTGCGGAGTCCAGTACTGGAAGCTGGGATCCGTCATTTGCTCGCGGGCCATTTCGCGAAACGCCCACGAGTTCTCGTAGTAGCTGTACAAGATCGAGTCCCGCCAGTCGTCTGGCGGGCTGCCTTCCAGCAGGGGCCGCAAGCTGCGGCCCTGCATCTGGTCGGGCACGTCGACGCCGGCGAAATCGAGCAGCGTCGGCGCGATGTCGATGTTGACGGCCGGGCGGCCTTCCACCTGCGCGGCCGCCACCAGGCGCGGGTAGCGCACGAGCAGTGGGACGCGCAGCGCCGGCTCGTACATGAAGCGCTTGTCGTACCAGCCGTGCTCGCCGATGAAATAGCCGTTATCTGTCGTGTAAAGCACGAGAGTGTCCTCGGCCAAGCTGGACGTGTCCAGGTAGTCGAGAACGCGGCCGAGTCCTTCGTCAACGCCGTAGACAGCCCGATGGTGGTCCTTGGCAAAGCGCTGGTAGATCCATTCGCGCTTCTGGCCCGGGCTCAAGCCGGCCGGCAGGTCGGCGTAGTCGCCCTCCAGGCTGATCTCGAAACGCATGTCGCGCGCCTCGGCCGCCACTCGTCGAGTGGCGTAGTCGTCGTCATAGGTCGACGGCTTGGGCCAGTCGATGTCGGCGAACATGTCCGCATGCCGGGGAGCCGGCGTGAACGGTCGATGCGGGGCCTTGTGCTGGTACAGCAGGCAGAACGGCCCCGCGCCGCCGCGGCGCAGGAAGTCGAGGGCGAAGTCGGTCGTGATGTCGGTGGCGTAGCCGGACTCCTTGCTCGGCTGCCCGTTCACGACGAAGTCGGGGTCGAAGTAGACGCCCTGTCCGGGCAGCACCTTCCATTCGTCGAAGCCGCGGGGCTGCTGGCGCAGGTGCCACTTGCCGACCAAGCCGGTGCGATAGCCGGCCTGCTGGAGCAATTGCGGGAACGTCGGCAGGCTCGGGTCCAGCTCTTCCACGGCATCGGCCTTCTCGGAATTGCCGCGGATTCCGTGGACATGCGAATAGCAGCCCGTCAAGACGGTGGCCCGGCCCGGAGCGCACAGGGAATTCGTGCAGTAGGCGTTCGCGAAGCGCGCTCCTTCGCTGGCCAGGCGGTCCATGTTGGGCGTCTGCAGCAGCGGATGGCCCGCGCAGCTCATCTGCGAGTGCTGCTGGTCGTCGGTCATCACCAGCAAAATGTTGGGGCGCGGCGCGGACGAGCCCCCGCAGCGCGTCAGAAATGCCGCCGCACCGCCCGCGAATGACTGCAGTGCCCGCCTGCGGGTAAGAGCTGATCGGGAGACTAGGTCTTGCATGTTTCCGTTCCTCCGCCCTTGGCGGCCAGCCAGGGCGCGCGCCCCTTGTCCAAGAAGGCGCGCACCCCGGCGCGCCCTTCATCGGTGGACCTTCGCACTGCCAGCACCTGCGCGGTCCGGTCACGGATCTCGTCGTCCAGCGGATTGTCTGCAATCTCGCGGACAAGCTCCTTGCAGGTCGCCAGCGCGCCCGGAGCGCCCCTGAGCAAGCGGTCCGTCATCTTCTGGGTCGCTGCATCCAACTCCGCCGCCGGAACCACCTCGTCAACCAGTCCCCACGCTTGCGCGCGGAGCGCGTCGACCCGCTCGGCAGTCAGCATCAGGCGCCGCGCCACCTTGGCGCCAAGCACCTCCACCAAATACGGGCCCACCATCGCCGGCACGAGTCCGAGCTGCACCTCGCTCAGGCGGAAGAAGGCATCCTCGGAAGCGACCGCGACATCGCAGCAAGCGACCAAGCCGACGCCACCGCCCACCGCGGCACCCTGAACGCGGGCTACCGTCGGCTTGGGCATCGCATGCAGCAGCCGAAGCATCTCGACGAAGCGGCGAGTGTCGGCTAGGTTCTGGGCCGGGTCGGCGGTGCCCATGCGGCGCATGGCACGCAAATCGGCGCCGGCGCTGAAGCAGCTCCCAGCCCCAGCCAGCCGGACCACGCGCACGCCGGAATCCGCCGCCAGCGACCGCAGCTTGTCGGATAGCTCCTCGACCGTGTCGTTGTCCAGCGCATTGCGGACTTCCGGGCGGTCAAGCACCAAGGTGGCCACGCAGGCGCTCCGCTCCAGACACACTCGAGGGCTCGGCATCGCCAAGAATGATAGCGGAATCCCGTCGGCTCAGCGACGAACCGGAACCCTGACGGGCAGCGTCTTGGGCGGCAGGCAGGCTTTGTCGTTACACGCCTGGAAGCGGAACGAGCCTCGCAGCTCGCCCATGTCCGCGGGTATGGACTCCACAAGGAAGGTCGTCATGATTTCGACACGCGACGAGTACACCGAGAGCGGCTTGTCCGAGAAGTCGTACTTGACCTCCTCCGCAGGAGGGTAGATGACAGACTCGACGCGCAGCGGAACCACGTCGGGCCAGGACAGGCGGGTCGGGATTAGGTACGGATCGTTCGGCTTGTCGGAGTTGATGTGGTAACCGCGGCGGACCCGAATCGTGATCGGGACTCGCAGTTGTCCGGGGCCGGTGATCCGAATGCCCGGGCTGGGCTCGATCATGGCAGCGGAGAACCCCAACTGCTGGGCCGGCAGCGGCGCGCCCAGCAGCGCGGAGAGCGCGGCAACGGCCTTGAGCAGGGTTGCGCTAGAGCGATGCCGTGGCATTCACGTCTAGCAGAACCTCGATCTCTTCTTCGTACGTAGCCTTCGCCACCAGGCCTTGGTGGGTAAAAACGATCTTGCCCGCCTGGTTCACGATCAGGGTGGTGGGCAGCACCATGATGCCGCCAAAGGCGTCCGAGACGGCGTCATCGCCCAGCAACACCGGAAAGTTGAATTCCATCTTCTCGGCGAACTCGCGCACCGGGTCCCAGCCATCCTCGTCCAGAGAGACCGCCAAGACGGTAAAGCCGCGATCCTTGTACTTGCGCTGAAAGTCGACGAACCACGGCATCTCGATCTTGCAGGGGCCGCACCAGGTGGCCCAGAAGTTGAGCAGGACGACCTTGCCCTCGATGTCGGCGTTGGTGTGCGTCTTGCCGTCCAAGTCCCGCAGGCTGAACTCCGGGATTGATGGGTTAGCCGAGTCTTGGGCGGCCGCGGCGGGATCGCCGCCCTCGTCTGGCATGGGGCCGATGCCGCACGCAAGGGCGAAGGCCGTCGCGACGATGGCCAGAAGCAGCGCGGTTCGTTGCATTGCGAGTAGAGCGCCCCGACGCCCTACGCAAATTATACAGGTTGAGTGCCGGGCTTAGAATGTGTCTGCCGGAGAATCGCAAGTTATGACATTCCTCAGGCTGGTGCCGCTGACCCTGCTGCTCGCTACCGCACTACAGGCGGAACGGGTGCAGTACTGCATCTTGTTCGGAGTCGGCGACGAAGAGCCGACACGCTGGGACGGTTCGCTAGAAGCCTCGGGCGCTCGGATTCTGGACCTGTCCGGCTGGCGGCTTGGCCGCGAGGACTCGGTGTCCGGATCCAGCTGGCGACTCGCGACTCGCCGCATTGCCCTGACACGCTCAATGAACAATCTCGACCTCTATCCCGCACTGGAAACAGGCATCTACGCGCTGGCAGAGACGATCGGAGCTGACCCGGTGTTCCGAATTCGCACCTCGCAGGGCACCGCGACCTTCCATGCTTCGGAGGTCGGGTTCGGAAATCCCGCGCTTCTGCTGGACGGCCGCGTATCTGTCGAGCGGATACCGGTCACGACGGTCCTTACCGAATCGGTCGAAGAGCAGGACCTGCCCGCCATCGCAAGGTTCGGCGACACCGTGTACATGGCATATGTCGAGTTCACGCACGGCGCTCGCGAACTGAGGTGGCGCCGTCAACTGCGGTCCGAGCCCGATTCCTTCGACCCCTTGTCGAGACCGGCGGGAGGCGACCGCATCTGGCTGCGCGAACACTCGGTGCCCAGCGGGCAATGGGGAGAGCCTCAAGCGGTCGGAGCCGGCGGCCAGGATATCTACTCCGCGGCGGTTGCCGCGGACGGCCAGGGGCGCGTGTGGGTCATACGCTCCAAGCAGGTGGACGGAAACTTCGACATCTATGCCAGCTATCGTCACGAGGGCCGCTGGTCGGACGAGCTGCGGGTCACTAGCCATCCAGGCCCGGACATCAGTCCGGCCGCCGCGACAGACGCGGACGGCGCCGTGTGGATCACCTGGCAGGGGTACCGAGACAGCCTTGACGTGCTCGTCGCGCGCCAAGACGGGGACGGATTCTCCGCCGAACAAGCGGTTTCGAGTTCCGCGGAGAGCGATTGGGCCCCGCAGATCGCGGCGGCGCGGAGCAAGGGCGTGGCTATCTCTTGGGACACCTACGACAGCGGCAACTACGACGTCTACGTGCGGCGGCTGTCGTACGGGCAAGGAATCGAGATGGAAGCCCCGTTAGCTGTTGCCGCCAGCCCGCGTTTCGAGGCTCGCTCTAGCGTCGCGTTCGACAGCCAAGACAGGCTCTGGGTCGCCTACGAGGACTCGTTCCCGGGCTGGGGCAAGGACTTTGGAGCGTACGAGACCACCGGCGCGGGACTCTACCAGGACACGAAAGTGCAGGTAAGGGTGGTGCAGGGCAAGCGCCTGTACCGGCCGGCCGCACCGGGAGCGGCGGTGTTCGACGCTCTGCCCCCGTCCAGCCCGAACAACCGCAGGCGCCGCGGTCGAGAGATACTGCACCGCCCGCAACCGGACCCCAGCCTGGCGGCAACCCGGCCAGCGCACGCTACGCCGTACCCGCGGAGCAAGATCGCTCGCGAAGGGTATCCGCGACTGGCGGCCGACGACTCCGGGAATGTCTTCTTGGCATTTCGGACCTCTGGCGGCGATATCTGGGGCCCGCTAGGGACGACCTGGTTCGGGCACATGGCGCGATTCGACGGCAGGGCCTGGGTGGGTCCGACGTATCTCGGACGCTCGGACGGGCTGCTCGACCAGCGGCCGGCCTTGGCGGCGATCGGTCCGGGAAAATTGCTGGTTGTCGGCACCTCGGACCATCGCTTCAGCGAGGCCGACCTGCGGAACGCGAACCGCAATGACTTCGACTATGACTTGATCGCTCATACGTACGAGAGCGAGCCCGGAAGCGAAGAGCACGCGCTGGAGGCCGCGGAAGAGCAAAGTCCGCAAGCTCGAACCGGCGAGATCGAAGCCGAACTGGTGCAAGTCGCCCGGATGCGCGACTACCGGGCGCGGATCGGGGGAGAGTCGCTCCGCCTGATGCGGGGCGAGTTCCATCGCCACACCGAGATCAGCGGCGACGGAGCTCGCGACGGCGGCATGATCGACGCCTGGCGCTACTTCATCGACGCGTCCTACATGGACTGGGCGGGCTGCTGCGACCACGACAACGGCTATCGCGAATACCCGTGGTGGCGCACTCAGAAGCTCTCCGACGCCTTCCACCTAGCCGACAAGTTCGTCACGCTGTTCAGCTACGAGCGCAGCGTGCGATACCCCGAGGGGCACCGCAACCTCCTGTTCGCGCAGCGGGGCGTGCGTCCCTTGCCGAGGCTGCCCAAGATGGCGGAAGACTCGCCCGCCGAACCTGCGCCCGACACCCAGATGCTGTACCGGTACCTGCGACGCTATAAGGGACTCGCCGCGGTTCACACGTCCGGCACGGGCATGGGCACGGACTGGCGGGACAACGATCCGGAGCTCGAGCCGTGGGTCGAGATCTATCAGGGCGATCGGCAGAACTACGAGATCCCGGACGGGCCGCGCACGAACACCGCTGACGACTCCATCGGCGGCTGGCGCGCGCTCGGATTCGTCTCCCACGCGCTGGCGAAGGGCTATCGGCTGGGCTTCCAGGCCTCCAGCGACCACCTCTCCACGCATATGTCATACGCAAACGTCTGGGTGACAGAAGCGACCCGCGAAGCGATGCTCGAAGGAATTCGGAAGCGCAGGGTCTACGGGGCAACGGACAACATCCTCGCGGACGTGCGCAGCCGCGGGCATTTCATGGGCGAGGAGTTCGAGACCAGCGAGGCGCCGAGAATCGAAATCTCCCTCCACGGCACTGCCGACTTCGAGCGGGTCGCGATCATCAAGGACGGCCGGTATGTCCATTCGGCGAATCCGGGGTCGCGGGAGGTCAAGCTGGCCTGGACCGACACCACCGCGCGCAGCGACGAGACCTCGTACTACTACGTGCGCGGCGAGCAGGTCGATGGGGAGATCGTCTGGGTAAGCCCGATGTGGATCACGCGCCGCTAGACCGAGCGCCGAGCGAGCCGCCCGCCGGCCCGCGCCAGGCTGTACACTCGACCTGTGAAGCATTGGGCGCCGTGTCTCTTGGCAGCCGTGGCGGTCGCTCTATCCGCCTGCGGCAGCGAATCCTCCCGGCCCGCCAGTCCGTTCGCGGGCTACAGGCTCGTCGACCTGACTCATGCGTTTGACCAAGACACCGTGTTCTGGCCCACCGGCCAGCCGTTTCGTCACAGCCAGACCGCCGGGGGGCAGCAGCCGGACGGCTATTTCTACAGTGCCTACGACATCGCCATGAGCGAGCACTGCGGCACGCATCTGGACGCCCCGATTCACTTTGCCGAAGGGGGCAAGCCAGTCGGCGACATTTCCCTCGACGAGCTCGCCGGGCCAGTCGCGGTCGTCGATATCGAGCAACAATGCCTTGCCGATCGAGACTACGCCGCATCAGCTGCTGACTTGGTAGCCTTTGAAGTCGAGCACGGCTCGGTAAAGGAAGGCTCGATCGTGCTCTTCCGGACCGGATGGAGCAAGCGCTGGCCCGACACCCTGGGCTACCTCGGCGACGACACGCCGGGCAAAGCGGACGCCCTGCGATTCCCCGGGATCGCAACCGATGCCGCGCAGTGGCTGGCAGACAGGGGAGTTTCCGCCGTTGGTATCGACACTGCAAGCATCGATCCCGGCTCGTCAAGAACCTTTCCCGCCCACCAGGTCCTGGCCGCTCACTCTGTGTCGATTCTCGAGAATATCGCCCGGCTTGAAGAACTGCCGGAAACCGGAGCGTTCCTGCTGGCGTTCCCCATGAAGATCGGGCGCGGATCCGGCGCACCGTGCCGGATCGCTGCGCTCGTGCCGCAATCCTAACGCGGCCCGGCCTCGCGCCGTCTCGCTCCCGCGAGTTTCCGCCAACAGCGTGCGCCGTCCACAGCGCGCTCGCTTTACGATTATTGACAGTTCGCGGGAGGATTGACTAGACTGTCGTTACTATGCGTCGCTTAGCTCAGTATCTGATCGTTCTGTCGTCGCTAGCGATATCGTCTGCTACCGCTCACTTTACGCCACGGTGTCACGACGCGAGGATCAGCGCCAGTGAGGTCACCACAGAGCGTGACGTCAAGCTTTTCGTGGAGTGCGCGGCAGAGTTTCTCGCTGAAGTCGGCCCGGCCGAGGCACGCCGCGCGTTCAACGAGGATGTCCGCTGGAAGCACGGCGCGACCTACGTGTTCGTTGTCGAGGTCGGCACGTCTGGTGTAACGTCTAGGCGGTTTGTCTTCCCGCCGATCCCTTCCGCGGAAGGCAAGCCGCGAGGGGCGCCTCTGGTTGATTTCGGAACGGACCTGTACGCCGAAATCTATCGCGCGATGGACGTGGTCGACGAAGGGTGGTTCTACTACTCGACCCCTAATCCCCAGACCGGAAACAAGGAGTTCAAGCTGTCGTACGTGATTGAAATCGACTGGAACGGAACGCGTGCCGTCATAGGGGCCGGTCTCTACGCCCGCGACTTGCCCGGCACCTGCCATGCCTCGGACGTCAGCGCCTCGATCGTCAGCGCCAGCATGAATGACCTGCGCCTGCAGGAGTTCGTGCGCTGCGCCGCGATGATGGTGGAGAGCCGAGGCTATTTTGCGAAACAGGAGCTGGAAACCAACCCGAGGTGGTCCAGCGGGGGAACTAACGTCTTCGTGCTCGACATGATGGGCAACCAAGTCATGTCCAGCAACCGCCTGAGGATCAACGGCATTGCCCCCCACGAATGGGGGCTGGAGTCCGGGGCGGTCCAGTTTGGCGAGCGCGACTTGACTGGCGTCGGGGAGGTGTTCGGAGAAGCGTTTGTCTACTACCGGTCGTACCACCCCGAGACATGGGCCTATCAGCCGAAAGTCGGCTTCATGAAGCGTGTGGTAGCGCAGGGAGTGTCCCTGCTCGTCGGCGCGGGCTATTTTCCCGACACCCAACAGGCTGAACAGGGCGCAACTTGTTCGGACGACTACGCGACTGCCCCGGCGGTGCGCAGCCGGGACGACATTGAAGCGTTCGTGCGCTGCGCAGTGGAGTACGTGGCCCAGCATGGAGAGGAGGAAGCGCACAGGGCATTCACCCAAGACGAGCGCTGGAGGCACGGTCCGACGTATCTGTTCGCGTTTGACAAGGCAGACTCAGGCTTTGACTCGACCCCCTTCGTGTTCCCGCCGGATACTACGCGGGAGGGCTCGACCTTTGGAGCGATCATTGATGGGTTCGGGAACGACTTCTTTTTTGAAATTGACCGAGTATTGTCTCTTGTGGATTCCGGATGGATCCACTACGCCTTCACCAACCCGGCGACTGGGCTACATGAGCCGAAGGCTTCCTACATGGTCAATATCAATTGGAATGGCACCCCGGCCTTTATCGGAGCGGGCGTCTACGAGCGCAGTCTTCCCGGCACCTGCGATCCGACCGAGGTCAGCGCGGCCCTGCTTGAGTCGGATCAGACCGAAGCCAGACTCCGCGAGTTCGTCAACTGCGCGGCCTATCAGATCCAGTCATCCGGCTACTTCGCAGGCCCCGTGCTGACTACCGATCCTCGCTGGAAGCACGGTTCGATCTATGTGTTCGCCTTCGACGCGAATACTGGTGAGATCGTCTTCAGTGGCAACCCAGCGAGCTCTGCGGTGTCCCGGCGCATTCCAGAACTGCTGTTCGGAGGTCGGGACATGCTCGCGGCCACGGCCAAGTTTGGCTCTACCACCTGGTATTACAACTTCAATAACCCCGCTTCTGGGACGGTCGAGCCGAAACTCGGATTTACCAGGCTAGTTATGGCACAGGGGGTGCCCCTGATCATCGGTTCCGGGATCAACGCGGTGTCGCGCTGAGGCGCGTCCCGATTAGGGCGCTGACAATACCAAGCCGAAACGGTTCGCACCTCTCAGGTGGACGCAGTGGCGGCTGTTCAGACAATCAGCAACTTTCTGCTCTTTCAACGCCTCTCCTGTACGGCAACAAACTCGTCGAACCAGCCTTGCAAGTCCTCGGGTGGCAGCGCGCCTCGAAGCGCGGTTGTGAACTCTTGGTCGCGACTGGATTCCCAAGAAACGTCCTTGATGACTATCCGCACGCGGGGCTCAATAACCCGCATCCCTTCGAGCCCGCTTCGTACCTCCGTGTCCAAGTCGATACCGAGGAACTCCCCTTGGCGTCCCGATTGTTCGATGCGTCCCTTGATTGACTTCACCATGTCGGAGACCAGACCATTTTCGTCTCGTTTCGCCTTTTGGCGAAATTGAGTCGCCCAGTCTACTAGCACGCACTCATAGGCTTCGACTTCCGCACGAAAGGACGCAAGTTCACGCTTTCGCACAAGAGTTCCGAAGCCCGGGACCCTGAACATGTAACGCTCCCGGATGTCCTTCCATATACGTTCCATCTCATATTGAGTTGTTGGGATGCGAATTTCGTCGCCGTATTGGTTGTAGGCGATTTGGCCCCTGACGATACACGGAACGTTGATAGGAACGTCGCCCATTGCCCTGTACGGACGGATTTGTGTCTCAAGAATGTCCCGCAAGCCGTCAGGAAGGTCAGAGTTCAGCAAGGAGCCGGAAAGCTTGATTCTCCTCTCTGTCCACTCCACCCCCTGCAACTCCACCTCTACGTACTGGAACTTGGTCGAGAACACCCGCACCTTTCGGGCTAGGTCGAACGGAGCGGGAGGATTCTCCCTGAGCTCCTTGACCACGTTTTCCAAGTCGGCTCGCTCGATTGGTTGTTCCCCAACATGCTCGTCATCCAAGCGCTTGGCAAGTTGCTCCGCGAGACTGTAGACACTCGGTGCAATCGTGCCGCCACCAGATTTCAAGCCTTGGGCCGATTCTGACGCAGAAGGCTCGGTCCGGACTAGGTCGCCTGTAGTGCCATCTTCAGCTATCCCGCCTTCGATGACAATGGCGTTCGGCTGATCCGGTCTTCTTTCGCCATCGACAGACCTAGGGGTCGGCGACCATATCGTAACGACCCTATCGGCCATAAGCAGACCCAATCGCACGCCCGAGTGCTTGCGCAAGGTGATGTTCCCACCGCACTTGGTTAGATGCTCAAATCCGGTTGCGTCACCGTAGCCAATGCGACATACTTCCTCGTCAGGATCGAGAATGACAGTAGTGGATCGGCAGTGCTGGTGGGCATTGACGAGTTCCGACGCAACGGCTTGCGATAGCCCCGGCGCCACGAAAATGACTCTGTCTTTCGCAGTGCGAATCTGCTCAGTCAGCATCGCGTCAGTCGCCGTCCGAAAAGTTGTCATGGCTGATGGTGCCGTCCGATCTGGAATCGGAAACACTTTGACCATCGATGGCTAGCCGGGTCTCTCACGAGACTCACAGCCTACGGTCTGGGCCGCCACACAGTATACTGTTGTTGGTAGCCAACCACTGTCGAAGCTATGAGGACTCGAGGCGATCGGATGGTGGCAAGGTAGATTTGATGTTCGATTCACTCACCATCTCCCGTCAGTTGACTGAGGCTGGCATTGAACGCTCCCAGGCGGATGTGCTAGCGAACGCCATTCGACAAGCCGCCGAGCATGGTGAGCACGTGACTCCAGAATCGCTGCGCGCCGAAATCGCCAAGCTTTACGGTGCGATCAGTTCACTCCGTGCGGATGTGTTCCGTGCGATGCTTCTGCAGGCAGGTGCGATCGTGGGGGCTGTCGTCGCCATCCTCCGATTGCTTGACTGACCCTCCTGTATTGATGGGCTGACACGGGACGCCCTTCTCCCGCAACGTGCTGCCAGTCATCTGTCTTGATTCATGGTTGTCCTTGTGAGTCAAACGACAGAAGCCTTTTCCCGCGTCAAGATCGACGCTCTTCTCAAGGACGCTGGCTGGAACCTCACCGACGGCGTGAGCGTTCTGTTCGAGCATTCGCTGCCGGACGGCTCGCGGGCTGACTACGCATTGTGTGACCGGTCCGGGCACCCAATGGCAGCGGTCGAGGCCAAACGCGCCAGCGTCAACCCGATAACAGCGCAGGACCAAGGACGCCATTACGCCGCGCAACTGGATGTACCCTTCGTGTTTCTGTCGAACGGGGAGGAAGTCTGGTTTCTCGACCGTGAGACGGACGCCCACGCCCGGCAAATTGCCACGTTCTATTCGCCACACGATCTAGAACGGCGGATCGCTGCCCGCCGGACCCAGCTTGAACTGGCCAGCGTCGAGATCGACCGGCAAATCGTTGATCGCGAGTACCAGACCGCATGCATCGAGACCCTGTCCGCCAAAGTGTCACAGGGACAGAGGAAGCTGCTCGTGGAGATGGCGACAGGGACCGGTAAAACCCGCACGGCGGCAGCATTCGTGAAGCGCCTATTCGAGGCGGGCCTCGTGACCCGTGTCCTATTCCTAGTAGATCGCATTGCCCTTGCCGGTCAGGCTGAGGACACCTTCACCGACTATCTGAGCGACTATCCTTGCCACGTACTCCGCCCGGGCCGGGGATTCGAACGCTCAAAACGAATCACAATCGTAACACTGCAGACGATGATCACGGAATACCGCAGCCTATCCTCGGGATACTTCGATCTGGTGATCACTGACGAATGCCACCGCTCGATCTATGGGAAATGGAGCGGCGTGCTCCGGCACTTCGACGGCATACAGCTCGGCCTAACTGCAACGCCCTGTACGACCAAGGTCGATTCTCTGCCCGACCCAGAGGATGGGCGGTTCGTGCGTGACACGCTGAAGTTCTTCGAACTCACGGAGCCGACGTTCTGCTACGGGCTCCGCAAGGCCATCAATGATGGTCATCTTGTCCCATACCGCATCTACAAGGCGATGACGGTTAAGACGGCCGCGGCAGATGGGTTCGAGGTTTCTCGTGATGAACTCGACTGGTCAGCGATGGACCCGGCGACACGGATCGAATTCAAGGAGTTGTTCGCGTCGTCGGACAGTATCACTGTGGACCCGCAGTCGCTGGAGCGGAAATTCACGATCCCGGAACGCAACCGCGCCATCGTGCGGGAGTTCCGCGACGCCCACGAGAAGGGCTTTATGGGGAAGGACGGCGTCCGGCGCTGGCCGACTTGGGGCAAGACCATCGTATTCGCTGTGACGAAGCGGCACGCCGAGACACTGGCGTTGATGCTCGACAAGCAGTTTCACGACCTGAAACCGCACCCCACAACGCGCTATGCGGATTTCGTGGTCAGTGATGTTGGCGGCGGCCCGGCCCCAGATGCGAGTGCAATCATCAAGCGCTTCAAGGAGGAGGAGTTCCCGAAGATCTTGGTCAGCGTGAATATGCTCGACACCGGATTCGACTGCCCAGAAGTAGTCAGTCTGGTCATGGCGCGATTCACAAGGAGCGCCATCCTCTACCGGCAGATGCGCGGACGCGGCACGCGTAAGGCCCCGCACATCGACAAGACCCACTTCACGATCTTCGACTTCGTGGGCGTAACGGATTTCCATGGGGACGACGACGACGATGTCGGCGGTGGTGGACTGCCGGGACCGAAGCCACCAGGACCCAACGAGCCGGGTGTGTTGCTGACACTCGATGTGGACGACCATATCGACCCCGAGAGCCGCGACTGGCTGACCTTGGACAAAAATGGCCGGATCGTACGAACCACGGAGCATGAGTCCCGCGCGGCCGAGGTCGGCCTGCGTTTTGAGTCATGGCGAGGCGGACAGCAATTCGATGCGGAGCAGTCGCGTTGGGCGGGGTTGATCAGAAGCCAGATCCGAGCCAACGCCCTGAACATGGATGCTCTCGGCGACTACGACTTCGACGAGCATCCCTTCAAGGGGCTTGGCGGCTACGACCGGGCACGGCGTGTGTTCGGCGGGGAATCTGCTCTCAAACACTTGATCGTCGGGTTTAACGCAGCGGTGTTCGGGCAGTCCGTGGCTGGGAACCCTTCACCTGACAACGACCCTGCTACACCGTAAGGTCCGCACCATGCCGATGACGCCGAAACTCCGCCAAGCCATCGACCGCATTCGCGACTATCTCTTCGCCGGGGGCTATCCCGATCCGGCCCAGAACGCCGAGCAGCTCAGCTTCCTGATCTACTTCTACATGTTCGAGGCGGCGGATGCGGCGCGTATCCGCGCTGCACGGCGTCCTGGCGCCGAACCTTACGCCGGTGCTTTCGTCGGCGAATGGTCGCTGCGTAACCCGCGCAATGCTCCCAAATCGGGTGCCACGACCGTTCCGCGTGAACTCCTTCGCTGGTCCAACTGGGCGAACGCACTGAACGGCCAGCGGCTCGTGTCATGGGTGCGGGAGGAAGTCTTCCCATTTCACCGCGACATCTCGACCGAGGGCGTCACCGACTTCATGGCGGATGCGCGGTTGGTGATCGACGAACCTACAGTGCTCTCGCAGGTAGTCAGCCACGTGAACGATCTGCATCTTGAACAGGTCGATGCCGACACCAAAGGCGACCTGTTCGAGCATGTGCTGCGCCAGATCCGGCAGGCTGGCGAACTGGGTCAGTTCCGCACACCGCGCCATGTCATCCGCGCCATGGTCCAGCTTGTCGATCCCCGGTTTGGTGAAGTGGTCCACGATCCGGCAGCCGGCACGGCAGGCTTCCTCGTCGGTGCCTATGACCACATCCGGCTCGCAAACTCCTCAGATATCGGCATTGAGGAGATCGAGGTGGACAGCAAGACTGTCCGGCGGGGCCTCGGCGACGCGTTGAGCCGCACGGAGGTCCGCCAGCTGCAGGAGGAGACGTTTTTCGGCAACGACGTGGATCCTCGGATGGTCCGGCTCGCCACGATGAACCTGTCGTTACGCGGCTTAGATAAGGTACGGATCCTTCGACGGGACGCCTTGACGCGCTCTTTGGATCGTGCGACAAAGGCTGAACTTGGCCTACCGGATCAGGGGTTCGACGTCATCCTTGCCAATCCACCGTTCTCCGGGAGGTTGGACCGGGATCGAATCGTCGAGGAGGTGAAGATCGGCAGGACGCGTCAGACGGAACTGCTGTTCCTCCAATACATGCTCAACCACCTTAAGGAAGGCGGCCGGTGCGGCGTGGTCGTGCCCGAGGGTGTCCTGTTCGGCTCAACCGGCGCACATCGCGAGCTGCGCCGCAAGCTCATCGAGAAAAATCGTGTCGAGGCGGTACTGTCGCTCCCGGGTGGCGTGTTCAATCCTTATTCCGGTGTCAAGACATCGGTGCTTGTCTTCCACAAGGGTGGGGTGACCGACCGCGTGATGTTCCTCCACGCCGACAACGATGGCTTCAAACTCGACGCCAACCACGACACGCCCATCGACGACGACGACCTGCCCGGCCTAGTCTCCGCGTACCGCGACCGCGAGGCGCGGTGGACGGCCTGGAGCAGCCGAGACGGGGAGACTGACTGGACCGAAAGCTGGTGGTTCGCCGAGGCGGACACAGTCCGGGAAGCCGACTTTAACCTCAGTGCCGGGCGGTACCGGCCTCAAAGTCGGACGACGGTGGACCACCGTGATCCGCTGGAGATCCTCGACGAACTCAAGGCCATCGAGCATGAGATCCTGGGCCAGATCGACGATCTAACTGCAGCGGTGCAGGAGGTGGTCCCGGAATGAGCCGGTATCCTCTGTTGAGATTGCGTGACGTTGCCCGAGTCGTGGCAGGCGATCCGGCGCCGCAGGATCCGCGAGCGTTCGGGCCAGACGGCCCATTATTCATCCGCATGCAGGACGTTGGTCGGCACCATCTCCATCCGGAACTCTCAGACTCAGCGGATCGAATCAACCCCAATTGGTTGAGGAACAACCGCCTTCGGCTATTCCCCAAAGGCAGCGTTCTCATCCCCAAGAGCGGCGCGTCAGTCAACCTGAATCACCGCGCGAAACTAGGCACCGACGCGCACGTCGTCAGCCATCTTGCCGTCCTAACACCGGACACGGCCGTGATCGAACCGGACTATCTGTATTGGTGGTCTGTTCGCTTCGATCCTCGCGCTCAAGCACAGGTGACTAGCCTACCGTCCCTCAAGCTCGCGACTCTGAAGGAGGCGGAAGTGCCCCTCCCACCGCTGCACGAGCAGCGGCGGATCGTGGACATCCTGAACTGCGCGACTAAGGTCGAGACGCTACAGAGAAGAGCTGCCGTACGCCTTCGGGAGTTCGTTTCAGCGCTGTTCGTTAGGATGTTCGGGGACCCGGTCGAGAACCGGATGGGGTGGGCAGTCCGACCCTTGGCCGATCTCGTGAACGAATTTCGCTACGGAACTTCCCGAAAATGCTACGACGTAGATGACGGCGAGGATGATCTTCCGATCCTGCGTGTTCCCAACATCCTTCCCGGCTGCGTGGATTGGACCAACCTCAAATTCACTTCGCTCAGGGGCCGTGAGCGAACGAACCTGAGCTTGGAGCGTGGCGACCTCCTGTTTGTGCGGACAAACGGAAACCCGGCGTACATCGGTCGGTGCGCTGTTTTCCGCGAGCGTCGGCAGGCAGCGTACGCCTCGTACTTGATTCGAGCCCGGCTGAATAGCGAGAGGGCGGTTGATCCAGAATATGTTTCCGCTGCCCTCGCACTGCCAACGATGCGGCAAACTCTTCTGCGGATGGCACGAACCACCGCTGGCAACTACAACATCAGCATCGACCTCCTTGGACATATCAGGATTCCAGTTCCCACACCGAGGCTCCAGCAGGAGTTTTCGGCAATCATTGCCCGAACTCGGGAAACGCTCGACAAGACGGAGACCAGCATCCAGACATCTCTCGATCTGTCTCAGTCCCTCATGGCCCGTCTGCTCGGGGATCACGGACTTCCAGATGCGAACCAGTCTGTCACTTCCGTGCAACTCAAACCCGCGGCAAAGCCAAACTGCGGATCGGAGATGAAATCAATGAAGAGAAATTGCTGGACACCAAAAGAACAGAGAAGACAACTCGGGTCGGCGATGCTCATTGCGACGACGGCAAACCTGCTGTTGGGACTACGGTCGACCGAGGCGGGGAGGCAATACGCAGACGCGATGGTGACACAGGGAGGAATGGACAGGGAACTGTGCGAAGCAGGAACCAACTTTATATTGATCCCCATGTTGCCGTTTGCCCTTGAGTTGTGCCTGAAGGGCATACGGTCTCAAGGTGGAAGTGAGTTTCTCAGGACGCACAACCTCAAGTCTCTATGGACGGACCTAGCCGAGGACGAGCAGGAAGCCATTCGAAAACGAGCGGAAGACCCCGTCCGGAGCAGTGACGAGAGGATGAGGCGAGAGGCACTTGGCATCACGGCTGCGCTGAGGACAGTCGATCAAATCATGGAAGCTCATCAGAACGATTTTGAGGACTGGCGATATCCGGTCGAAGGAGAAAAGAAGCTATCAGAGGAGAAAGCACGCCTGAGAATCGACGAAGGGATAATGGATTTGTACCGAGTCCTATACGCATGCGTCGAGTACCACAAGAGCCGGGATGCGCAACGGTCGTAGCCCCTTGCAGTTACCCCCACTCGATGGGCCTCGGTTTCTCACCCCTACATTGATGGAGAACAGCCAAGGCTTGGTGGCACGGCAGGAAGGTTTCCAAAGAGCGGCAGAGTATCCGGTTAAGCCAGTCCATTGAGAACGGCTCCGCCTGACCCGCCGAGGGGGTACCGTTACGGACGGTGTTCGGGCTACCGATGGCACAGTCTTCGTTTGACCAACGTGTGGGTTCCGGAAATTCTGGCCTCTGATTTCCGGAAATTCTGGCCGGTCAGCAAGGGGCCGAGAAGGGGACGAAGCGTAAGAGTTAGAGGTGGCACGGCCGGGCGATGGGCAGGGAGGCTGCGAGCAGCCGGACCGGCCCCGTCCGGGGTTTGGCAGGTGGCGTGGGAGGTCGGGCAAGGGT
>JAJEHF010000045.1 GCA_022823865.1 Bryobacterales bacterium | reverse complement strand
GCCGTCGGCACCCCGGCCATCCCTTGGCTCGGCAACCGCGAGATCGTCTTCCAAGGCGCTTCGCGCTCCTAATTCCGCTGGCCCGCCATGCACAGTGCCCCCAAACTAGGTGCCTATATCGATAATGAAAATCGGTGATCAACAGAGATATCACGAAAGCTACTGCTTTCCAGGGGGATTCGGTCCAAGTCGCGGACTCGTCAGCTGCGGTGCGGCAGCGGCCGGAGCAAACGGGCCCGGGACGGACTCCTCTCGCTCATAGGAAGTAGATGGCTAAGTCTTCGTCCTCGAGCGCCGCGCCGCCCAGCGCGCTGTCGAGTTGCTGCCTGAGCGCTTCCACGGTCGCGTCGGGGACTCCTCCAAGGCGCAGGATTCGCTTCCACTCGAGGGTGTCGGTGGGGTCGGATGTCTCGCGGAGTCGCTCGCGGAGACTCTGCAGGCGGTACTTGTGGATGATGAGAGTGCGGAAACCGAGTTCCCGAAGTCGCTCAACGTCAACCGGAGTCTCCGCGCTGGGGTCCCCTGCCAAGGCGCTCAGGGCTGGCTCGGTGGCGATACCGTCCAACGTGGCGGGCGGATAGGTCGAAAGGTAGCCGCCCGAGATGGGCCTTTCGTGAATCGTCTGCGCCACCATGTTGTGAACAGTGCGGCTTCTCTGATGAAACGGGATGTCCAGCACCGCGCCCGGCCGAGCGGCCACCTGCTGCAACAGCGGTGAGCGGTCGACCTGACGGGTGGGGTAGGGCAACCAGCTGTACTCGGCTAGGACTAGGACCGCCGCCAATGGCAGAGCCCAGCGCCGCTTCTGGCCGAGTTGTTGCCAGCCAATGCCGACCAACACCGCCAAGCCAAGGCCCGCTACCAGCATGAAGCGGTTGGCTACGCGGAGGTTCTCCAGCAGCGGAATCCCACGAAGCCAGGCTAACGGCAGATAGTCTGCTTCGAGACGAGCGCCGTTCCAGAGCGGGTCGACCCCGACGGCGAGAATCACCCCGAACGCGAATAGCGTCAGCCAACCCAGCGCGAGGCGTGGCGCTCGCCAGACTCCGATGGCTGCCAAGACCATGGGCACGAGCCCCAGGTAGCACACAAACCCCGCCGCCTGATAACCCCTGGTAACGTAGCTGTCTTCGACCAACGGGCCGAACAGAGGATTGGCGTAGGAGGGTCTGAACAGGTAGCTTGCGTCGATCCCGCGCGGAACAGGGGGCTTCGTGAAATAGTCGGCCCCCGCTGCCATGGATGCGACTACGGGCGTCAGGGCAGGCAGCACGATAAAGATCGCCAAGGCTGCGGCCGCGGCAAGTCCGAACAAGTACTCTCCCCATCTCTGGCGACTCCGCCAGCCGATCCAAACGACGGCCGGTGTCACGATCATGGCCAGTTTCAGTCCGAGGTGCCAGCCGCAAAGCGCGTTCAGAGCGAAGCACGCTCCGAACGCCAGCGCGTCGATGGTGCGCAGCGAGCGGCCCCAGCGCAGCAGGTAGAACAACGCCAAGGGAATGAACTGGATCGTGAACAGATTGAGGTGCTCCTGGGTCTGCTCCACGAGGTTCGGAAAGTAGGCGAAGACCAGCCCGGCCAAGAAAGCGGCGCTTGCGTCGGAGGTGATTTCCCGGACCAGCAGGTAGGTTGCGAACCCGGCAACGGTGAGGCTGAACACGACACAGAAGTTGTAGGCCGCGGCCTCCCCGAACAGCAGGTTGACCGGCATCGACAAGACTTGGTTGAACGGAGAGTGCGTGTGGAAGACCAAGTCTGTCCCGTTGGGGAAGAACAGGTATGACGTGTGAAACGGGTTCATGCCTTCCAACAGGCATTGCTTCCACCACCAGAGATTCCAGTAGTTCTGCCAGATGTCGCCGTCTCCCGCGGGCAGGGCAGTGCGCCATGACAGGGCCAGGGGAAATGTCATCAGCAGCGTCGTGCAAAGGTACGCTGCGGCGGCTACGTAGCTGTTGCCCAGGGTCCAGTGGCGCGGGGTGGGGCGATCAGCGGGCATTCAGAGGATTCAACCGGGGGATCTGCCGATGCGATGAGCGCGTCGCCGGGGCGACTCGCGGACCGTCAGTCTCGCTCCAGGCCTTGCTCGAACACGATGTCGACCGGGATGCCCGCCTCTTCGAGTCGGGCGAGATCCGAATTGACCTCCTCGCCGAGGACACCGATGTTCGCTAGCAGCGCCTTCGCGCCATCGTAGTCGCCATCGCCCTGCAGCCGGAGGATCTTGCCAGAAAGAGAGTCCACCGCCGCCCGCATCTTTTCCGCGTCGATGCGGTAGGTTCCGCTGGCACTGTCGCGAGAGAACGCTTGCGAACGCTGGAAGTAGTTGAAGGCGATCGAGTTCGCGCGGCCGTGAGCACTCGAGGCGCCGAAGCGGACAGAGCGGAATATGCCAGCGAGGAAGGTCGTGTAGTTGCCGGCCAGCTCCTCTTTCGGGAATTCCCCGGCATCGGTGAGCTTGCCGATCAGGTGCAGGCCGAGGATGTCGGCCTTGGCTTCCTCCAGCGCAGAGGAGGCGTCCTTGAGAGCTTCGCGAACCGTTCCGCGACCGTCCAAGGTGTTCTTGATCCCGAGGCCGTGGGCAACTTCGTGAAACATCGTGTTCGAGAAGAACGCATCGAAGTCGATGTCGCCACGCTGCCGCTCGTGAATCAGTATGTCCGCGATGGGGAGCAAGATGTTGTCGAACTTCGCCCGCATCGCATTCTTGAGCTGCAGCCTGCGCGAGCCCTTTTCCAGCTGGACCTGTTCGTCGTTGGGCAGGTTGATGGCGATGGTCTTCGCCCCCGCATTGCAGTCCCCTGCATAGTAGAGGACGTCGTAGGCGTTGAGTTGGGAGTCTCCGCCGGGCTCTTCGGCCTTGTATTCCGGCGGGACCGGCAAGCCATCCTGCAGCGCGGGGAGCATCGTGGAATACTTCACCAGCCGGTCGCTCCATTGCTTGTCCTTGATGAGCACGTAGGCCTCGAAGGCGGTCTTGGTCCCGATGAGGCCGTCTTCGTAGGACTCGATCGGTCCGATGACCAGGTCGATGGCGTTGTCGCGCATCTCCATCCACGCGAAGTCGCTGGGCTGGTAGTCGTTGGATTCGAGAGCGTCCGCGCGGATCTGGAGGTAGCGCCGGAATCCGCCATCTTCAGCCAGATTCGCTGCTTGCCGCAGCAGTTTCGCGACGCTGGCCAACTCCTCGCGGAACGCCACGTTGTACGGGATCGCCGAGAGTTCGCCGGCGGCATTGCGCCGCACCAGCGTGTACTGGCTTCGCAGGCGCGGATCGTCCGTTGCCGCCGCGTCGAGTTCCTCGGCGGTCATGTCGGATGGATAGTAGTTCGCCCCGGGGGGCTTCGGCCCCACGCCCGGCAAGAAGGGGCGGTTGTTGTCGAGGCGGTCCCAGGGGCCGTAGTTGATCTCTGCGAACCTGCGGGCGTCGGGATCTTCAATGCCCCCGAGCAGCGTCTCGCGGTCGCCGTATGCCTGTTGCCAGAAAAGGCCGTCCATCACCTGAGCGGCTTGAACGAGCAGAGGCAGCATTTCGCGCTGGGAATCCGACAGGCCGCTCAGATCCGCCGTCAACTTGACCGTGACGTAGTCTTCCAACTTTGCGCGGTAGTCCACTTCAGCAAATTCCAAGCCGGAGTCGGGCCCGCCGCAGCCCGCGAGGCAGGCAGTGGCTAGAACGGTCGCCCACCTGAGCACAGCTTTACTTTAACGTAGCGATTCAGCCGCCCTGCAAGGCCTCGCTGGGCCTAGCGCAGGATCTGAAACGGGTTTGCGGTCCTGGACGGGTGCGCTCTCGCTGATTCGGGCAGAGCGGGCTTGCGACCTGTCACATACAGCGCTCCGACGGCTTGCAGGCCTTGGCGCCGCGCCAGTTCGTCCGGAGACTTGCCCGGCGAGATCGGGGAGTCGTCCGGAATCTGATCCGTGGCGACCTCTTCGAATCCCGCGTCCCGGAACAGCCGAACCCACTGCTCGGCGCTGAGCCTGTGCAGCGGAAGCCCGGTCTCGCGATCCCAGCCCGCCGAATGCGGATTTTCTTCGTAGTAGTTGATCAGGATGTGGAAAGAGCCCCCGTAGGCTGTCACCCGAAAGATCTCCTTGGCGGCCAAAGTCAGCTCAGTCCAGTAATATGCCGACTCAATACTCAGAACATGAGTGAAGTAGTCCTCGGCCCATGGGATTTCCTCGGCCGCTCCCGGCGCGAAGAGGACATTGTCCAAGTCCGCGCTGAGTTGCCTGGCCAACAAGACCATCTCTCTCGAGACGTCCAGGCCGAAGACAGCGCCCGCCGTCAGATTCCCGGCGACCAGCCGAACGGTCCACCCGTCACCGCAACCGAGATCGACCACGCGGGAGTTCGGCTGCAACTCGAACCGCTCCAGCATGCGCTGGGCAAGCCTCTTGTGCCGCCGCTCCATTCCCGTCGCCGTGCCATCGCGCACCCACGCGTCGAAGGTCCTCGCTACGGCCTCTTCGCGCTCGCGGCGCATGTGTTCTGATGAGCTGCTCATGGCGGGTCCAGCCGGACAGGTCTTGGCTGTCCGCGCAGGGGTCGAGGCCTAGCGCAAGCGCATGCCCTCAGGCATCCTCGGATGACGGGGGAGGATAGGGTGGAAACTCCGGCTTACGCCGCTCGATGAAGCTTGCGGCGCCCTCCTTCACGTCCGGTCTCCGAAAGGAACCGACCATTTCTTCCAAGGCAAGCGCGCTTGCCTCATCCAAGCTTCTCGTGTAGTCACCGTAGACTTGGCGCTTGATCGCTGCCAAGGATGCCGGGGAGCAGTTCTCAGCCAGATCGCCGGCGTATGCCAGAGCTGCATCCAAGAGCTCCTCCCGCGGGAACGTGGCGTTCACCAGGCCGATGCGCTCGGCCTCTTCGGCCAGGACCACCCGCGCCGAGAGCAACAGGTCTAAGGCCTTCGATTGGCCGACCAAGCGCGGCAGCAGCCAAGAGATGCCGTACTCGGCAATCAGGCCGCGGCGCGCGAAGGCGGTCGTGAGCTTCGCGCCGGCGGCGGCGAACCGGATGTCGCAGCATAGGGCATGCACCAGCGACACGCCCGCGCAGGCGCCGTTGATGGCAGCAATGAGGGGCTTGGGAAACGAGAGGGAGTAGTGCACGGGCCGCCCGGGCTGCCGGATGCGGTCGATGGTGTGCTGACCTGACGACTTCAGTGACTGGACATCTGCGCCGACGCTGAAGGACTTGCCGGAACCGGTGAGCACAACCGCTCGGACCTCGGGGTCGTCACGGCACCGGTCCAGGAGATCGAAGTAGTGGTCGCGCATCGCGGGAGTGAGCGCGTTGTTTCGCTCGGGACGGTCGAACGTGAGCAGGGCAACGCGCCCGCGCATTTCGAATTGCAGGGTTTCTGGCATCGCTAAGCGCCCATCTTATGGGAATTATGTACGAAAGTGGCGAAACACCATCGCACACGGTTCTGGCACAACGCACGGCGCAACCGCCCACGTTAGCGTGCCGCCGGGAACGATCTTCACCGCATTTCCCGCCCGACATTCACCGTTTGGCTTCATGACTACAGGATAACATCCCTAGCGCCATTTTCGTACATAATTCCCCATCTTATCGCTATCTGAGACAGGCCGCCGGCAGTCACCGGGACACCTAGCGCGTGGGGCGGTCCGGGCTGGCGGGCCGGTCACTGCCCGCAGAGGCCGAGACTGCACAGGCTCTGAACCCTGAAGACGGCGAACACTAGACACATCTCGTCGGTGGTCCGCTCTCCCCAGCCCACCGGAACTGGCGGGCTGTTTGGATTCCAAGGGTTGGCTTCCGAATTGTCGTAAATGGCGACGACTTCCAAGCGGTCTTCGGCATAGAACTGAACGGGCTCGACGTAGTGATAGAAGTCTTGCCAATCGAAGTCCCAGTCATCGATGTAAACCATCGGGGTGCGCTCGCCCGACGGGGAGACCTTTTCCATGCGGATCTCCTTGCCGAGCAGGTGCATGTGAGGGACCACGGAAATGATGTCTGCCGGGAAGATGCCGCTGGAATTGAGGAATGCTCGCAGGATAGGGTTGTCGATGTTTCCAAGCACGCTCTCCAGGCTGAAGCTGGCCGTGACTTCGTGGCGGTCCGCTCCCGCCGGAATGAGGAAGCGCGTGTTGATCGCCGCTAGGACCAGCAGATTGTCCTCGGTCGGACCTTCGGAGAAGTGCAGGCCTATGCGAGTGCTGTCAGATTGCTCGGTCCCGTCAGGGTGGTAGTGCAGTTGCACTGCGAGGTACGACTGCGGCCGAACTAGGAAGCCTGAGCCCTGGGGCGTCACCACAGGGCTCGCGCCGGGTGCCCAGCCGCCCACTAGATAGGAGTCTGCAGCGAAGTTGAAGCCGCTGGTCGGGATTCCGGCGCTGCCGAAGCACTCGTAGCCCGGCCTTCCATCGGCAGAAGCCGCCTCTAGTCGCACGGATTCGCCTTGGGGGTCGCCGTAGAGGATCAGGTGATGCACGATCTTCGGATTTCCCGGCTGGATCTCGATGCCGGTGATGTTGCGCAACTCCGTGATCTCGGGCGGGATCGGGACGCTGAAGCAGCGGTACTCGTCGTCGCCGCTCGGGTCCGGGGCGAAAGCCGGGGTCTCGATCACGAAATCGGGCTCGCCCAGAGTCCAGTCGGGATTGAATACCAGAGGCTCGGGCAGGTCCTCCGGATCGCCTTCGGGGGCGCCCGCGTCGACCCAGCGGGCTATCAGGTTGACCTCGGCTTCAGTCAGGCGGCGTTCGCCCATAAACTCGCCGTGGCCGGCGACCGGCTTCCAGGGCGGCATGTAGCCGGATTCCACGGCGCCCTTGATCGAGTTCGCCCACAGGTGCGCTGACTCGTAGTCGAGCAGGGAAAACGGCGCGACCTGGCCGGGACGGTGGCAGGTCTGGCACTCGCCTTGGAACAGTCGCACGATCTGGTTGCTGAACGTGACAGATTCGCCGCTGGACGGAGAGAACGCGACCTGAACGATGTTGGCTCCGATCCCGTCCGCGGATAGGTTGATATCGACTACCTGTCGCTGGGCCAGGCCGAGGGGCAGGGGCCCGAGCACGACTTCGTCCACCCCTTGGGACGGCTGCTCGACGGTGCGAAAGCTCGCGGGCACGCTGATACCGCCGACCGAAGCGGCCAGCGCCGCGGCGTTGCGGATGCCGGTGCCGCGGAGGATCAAGTACAGTTGGCTACCCTCGGCTGCGGGATTGAGCGGGATTGGTTCGTAGGCGCCGCGATTCGGATTGAAGAAAACGACCTCTTCGGTCGTCACCGCGCCGTCGAGCGTGCTCACGCGCATCGCGCGGGCGTCCGCCAGCCCACCGCCGCTGCCAGCCGCCGAGAACAGTCCGGGGCTGACCGAGCGCACGGTGAACTCGCCGTCCGAGACCTCCAAGCCGTGGCGTTTGACGGACAGGTGGGCCGTGCCGCCGGGGAGATCCGGGACCAAGATCACCAGACGCTGCGGCTCCACGGCAATAATGCCCGCGGCGTGTTCCACGCCGTCCGGGTCCTCGATCACTGCCGTGTACGAAGCCAGTTCGGGCTGGGGAACGCCATCCGGGGCCTTGGTCGTGCGCTCGGCAAACTCCCCGCGCAGGTAGGCGATGGAGAGCGGCGCCACCGGAGCCGAGGCGTCCAGGCTTGCAGCCGAGACGACCGTGATGTCGCCTTGGTGAGCCTGGGCTGGCAATGCGGCCAGCGCAAGGCAGGCCAACGCCGAGGCGGCGGCCTTGGCCAGACTGATCTGGTAGCGCGACCCGGTCACTCCTCTGCTTAGATTAGTCCATCACCCCAACATCGTGGCGAGGGCTGGGCGTTGGCGGCGTAAATTGCCCGCGCAGAATCGGTTCCGGGCCCAGAGGTACGAATGCAAGAGGCCCGATTCCAGGCGGTATCGGCCACTTGCGATAATGAGCGTGAAGCGATGCTGGACCAGTCCCTGACCTACGTCGATGCTGGCGTGGACATCGACGCAGCGGACAGTGCCACTGATCGGATTCGCCGGTTGGCCCAGCGGACCTTCGACCAGAACGTCTTGGCCGGAGTCGGGGCGTTCGGCGCGGCCTACTCGTTGCGGGGCCGGCAACTGCGCGATCCGGTGCTGATCAGCTCGGCGGATGGCGTCGGCACGAAGCTCAAGGTCGCCTTCGCGACAGGCCGCCACGATACCGTCGGCCAGTGCCTCGTTAATCACTGCGTGAACGACATCGCGGTTCAGGGCGCGACGCCATTGTTCTTCCTTGATTACTTTTCGGTTGGCCGGCTTGACCCGGAGGTTGCCGAGCAAGTCGTCGGCGGCATCAGCCTCGCCTGCCAACAGAACGGGGTAGCTCTGATTGGCGGCGAGACCGCCGAAATGCCGGGGCTGTACAACGCCGGAGAATACGACCTAGCCGGATTTATAGTGGGTGCGGCCGAGCGCGAGGACCTGCTGCTCGGTTCGCGAGTTGCGGCGGGCAGCGAACTCGTCGGCCTGCCGTCAACGGGACTGCATACCAACGGCTACTCGCTGGCCCGCAAGGTGTTCTTCGAGCGCGCCGGCTATACGGCGGATCAAGACGTGGAGGGCCTGGGTGCGGCAGTCGGCGACGAACTGCTCAAGGTGCACCGCAGCTATCTCAAGCCGCTGCGCAGCTTGGCCGATGCAGGCCTGCTCGAAGCAGCGGCCCACATCACCGGAGGAGGCATCACGGAAAACACGCCTCGGATGCTTCCAGCGGGTCTGCAGGCGCGAATCCGGCTAGGCAGCTGGCCTGTTCTGGCGGTGTTCGAGACGCTGCAGCGCTTGGGCGGCATCCCAGCCGATGAGATGCTGCGTGTCTTCAACATGGGCGTGGGCTTGATCGCCAGTGTCCCGCAGGGACAGGCAGCGGTGGCGGTTGAGCTGTTGGAGCGGAGCGGGGAAGCGGCCTTCCACATCGGCGCAGTGGAGCCCGGCACGGGCGGAGTCGTGTACGAATCATGAGTCGGCTAGGCATTCTCCTTTCCGGTCGGGGCTCGAACTTCGAGGCCATCGCCGACAGCATCGAGGTCGGCAGGCTGGAGGCCGAGATCGCGATCGTCATCAGCAACAGTCCCCGGGCCAAGGGCCTGGAACGCGCCCGGCAGCGCGGACTGCAGGCTGTCTGTATTCCGTCCAAGGCGATGGAGCGGGAAGCCTACGACCGTCTGGTGGTGGCGGAATTGCGCAAGGCGGAGGTCGAGTTGGTGTGCCTGGCCGGCTTCATGCGGCTACTGAGCGCCTACTTCGTCGAGGAGTTTCCCCAGCGCATCCTGAACATCCACCCATCCCTGTTGCCCTCGTTCCCCGGCTTGGAGGCCCAAGCGCAGGCACTCGAACACGGCGTGAAGCACACCGGCTGTACGGTGCATTTCGTGGACGAGCGCCTCGATGCGGGGCCGATCCTGATCCAAAAGGCCGTGTCCGTCTTGGACTCCGACACCGAGGAGTCGCTCGCGGCCCGGATCTTAGAGCAGGAGCACGTGGCCTACACGGAAGCGATTCGCTTGGTGCTGAGCGGAAACTACCGGATCGACGGCCGGCGGGTTGTGCGCACGAGATGACGATCGACGAGCAGCTCGAATACTTGCGCAAGGGTTGCGCCGAGATCATCTCCGAAAACGAGCTGCGTTCCCGCCTGGACGAGTGCGCTCGGCGGGGACGTCCGCTGCGCGTCAAGGCCGGATTCGACCCCACGGCTCCGGACCTTCATCTGGGTCACACGGTGCTGTTGCGGAAGATGAAGCACTTCCAGGACCTAGGGCACACCGCGGTGTTCCTGATCGGCGATGTGACAGGGCTCATCGGCGATCCCAGCGGGCGGAACACAACGCGCCCGCCGATGACCCGCGAGCAGATCCTCGAAAACGCCGAGACCTACAAGAAACAGGTGTTCAAGATCTTGGACCCGGATAGAACCGAGATCCGCTTTAACAGCGAATGGTTGCTCGAACTGGGAACGCTAGGCATGATCGAGCTATGTTCCCAAGCAACCATTGCTCAATTGCTTGAGCGCGAGGACTTCACGCAACGCTACAGGCAAGGCAAGCCGATCAGCCTGCACGAATTCCTCTACCCGCTGACGCAGGCTCAGGACTCGGTTGCGCTCAAGGCCGATGTGGAACTCGGCGGAACGGACCAGAAATTCAACCTTCTGTTGGGGCGGGAATTCCAGGCCAGCCACGGCCAGCCCCGCCAGATCGTGGCCACCGTGCCGATCCTCGAAGGGCTGGACGGGACGCAGAAGATGTCGAAGTCTCTGGGCAACTACATCGGCGTCAACGAGCCGCCCGAGGTCATGTACCGCAAGGTCATGCAGGCTTCGGACGAGCTGATGTTCCGTTACTACGAATTGCTGACCGACCTGTCGTTGGCAGAGATCGAGAAGCTCAAGCAGGGCGCCTCCGATGGCTCGCTGCACCCAATGGATCTTAAGCACGACCTAGCTGCACGCATCGTGACTGACTTCCATGGCACGGAAGGAGCCGCCAAAGGCGGCGATGCCTTCCGCCGGGTTGTGCAGAACAAGCAGGTTCCGGACAGCATGCCGGAGTTAAACCTTCCCGAGGAGATGCACGGCGCCAGCGTGATCCGCCTCGACAAGCTCTTGCGAGCGACAGGCCTAGCCAGCTCTGGTGCGGAAGCGAACCGGAAGCTCAGGGAGGATGCCGTTAGCGTGAATGGCACCAAACACCGCGATATGAGCTACGAGGTGCCGGAAGGGGCGTCGGAGTTGGTGCTGAAGCTTGGAAAGAAGTGGGCTCGCGTCCGGCTGCCGAGCTAGCGCACCTGCGACGTCTCACGCTTAACCAGCCACTGGGCCTCGGTCCGGAGCGTTCGCGCAAAACGGCCGCCTTCCGCCTCAAGCTGCTGCCACTCCCTCACGGTAAAGACGAGCAGGTCCGCAGGAACTGGCAGCGCCTCTGTGTGCCAGTCACGGCTCCGTTCCATGGCCGGTCGATCGTCGGTCGCGACGACCGCGACCAGGTCTAGGTCGCTCCCGAAGCCTGCTTCGCCTCGGGCGTAAGATCCGAAGTAGCCAAGCGCAATCAGGTCCTGACGTTGGTCGGCTGCCTCTCTGGCCCATGCATTCGCGGCGCTGAGAACGGCTTCAGCGCTGGGCCAGCGCTTGATCGACGAAGTTGAGGATGTCACGGGCATGGCGCAGGGCTAGTTCGCTCTGGACTGAGCCATAGTGCTCGAAAGGAGCGCCCTCAGGGTGCCCATTCGGATACCGGGTCGGCACGTAGAAGTTGTCAAGGACCCGACCACGGGCGACGAGTTCTGCCGGTGCGGGCGTTGGCAGGTCGCACAGGAGGCGGGCCACAACATGCCCCCAAGCCTCCTGTCCGTACGCCAGGTGGAGGACCTTGACGGCTCTCTCGGCGGCTTGGTGGGAGATGAAGCAAGCCCACTCGTGACGGCTGTTAGCTTGGTTCTCGGCAGCGGTCTCCAAGTCGCGCTGCGCCTGAAGCCACCAGTGCCGAGATTGCTGTGCCATGCCGAAGGCCTCGTGGAGGCAGCCTGCTCGCTTCGTGTCAGAGACGCCATTCCGACACGTGCTGAAGTGCACCTATAGTATGTTGCACGGTGCGATTTAGCGCGGTAGATCCGATATGGGAGCGATTCGTAGGACTATCACTCTGACAGCTCTGCAGGACCGGTGGATCAAGGCGCAGATCTCCGCTGGCCACTACACGAGCGAGAGCGAGTACATCCAGGACTTGATTCGCCGCGACCGGCAGAGGCATGCCGAGGCCGAGACGCTCAGGGTGCCAATTCAGGAGGGTCTCGAGAGCGGCCCGAGCGACAAGACGGTTGCTTCGATCATGCGAGAGGTCGAGGCCCGTCTGCGACGAGATGGCTAGCTGTTGGCTGTCTCAGAAAGGGGCGGACGATCTCGACAACATCTACACCTATACGATCGAGCAGCACGGGCTGGCGCGGGCGAATCCGAGCGGTGCTTAAATGGAGTTAGCGTGTCTAGGCTGTTCAACATCAAGAACTTCGGATGCCGGGCGACACAGGCCGACGGAGCTGGGATTGCGGCTGACCTAGCGGCCCGCGGACTGCACAGGACCGAGGATCCCGCCGCGGCGGACGTGGTGGTGCTCAACACCTGCACGGTGACCGCGGAAGCTGATCGCGACGCGCGCCAGACAATCCGCCGCATTCACCGCGAGAACCCGGGCGCGGAGGTCTTGGTGACAGGCTGCTACGCGCAGCGCTCGCCGCAGGAAGTGTCGGCCCTCCAGGGCGTGAAGTGGGTGGTCGGCAATTCCCACAAGCACGAGATCGGCGAGTTGATCGCGCCGCGGCTTGTGCAGATTGATGGCGCGCTACCGCAGAAGCATGCGTATCACGGCGAGATCGTCGCGGGAGCGACATTGGTGGGTGACGTTGCCGATCTGCGCACCGTGCCCAGCATGCCGGTCGGCGATCCGCTGGGCAGGAGCAGGCCCAACGTCAAGGTTCAGGACGGCTGCAGCAACCGTTGCGCCTTCTGCGTGATCCCCTCGGTGCGGGGCCGGAGTCGCAGCGCCACAGCCGAGGCCGTGATTCGTGAGATTCGAGCACTTGAGGATCGATTCCCCGAAATCGTGTTGACAGGCATCAACCTAGGCCGCTGGGGCCGCGACCTCGACGGCCGGCCAAGGCTTGTCAAGCTGTTGCGAGAGATTCTCGCCGAGACCTCTGTCCGCCGCATTCGCCTCAGCTCGGTCGAGCCGATGGACTGGAGCGAGGACTTGATCGAGTTGATGGCTACCTCCGAAAGGATTGCGCAGCATGTCCATATCCCGCTGCAGTCCGGGTCGGACGCCGTGCTGCGCCGCATGCGGAGGAGATACCGGGTCCGTCACTACGAGAGCCGTCTCGCCTTGGTCCGGCGCCGGATGCCGCTCGCAGCCATCGGCGCGGATGTGATGGTGGGATTTCCCGGCGAGACCGACGAGGAGTTCGAGCATACGCGGGAATTCATCGACCGCATGCCTTTCACGTATCTTCATGTCTTCTCCTACTCCTCGCGCGACGGCACCGAGGCCGCGGCGATGAGCGCGCAAGTCCCAAAGTCGGTCAAGCGAGCGCGCAGCCGCGTTCTGCGGGAACTGATCGACCGCAAGAACCTCGAGTTCCGGCGGAACCTATTGGGCAGCACGGTGTCGACCGTGACACTGGCAGCGGGTGATGGCGTTCCGCGGGCACTGAGCGAGAACTTCGTCGAAATCCACCTCAACTCGGGAGACGCTGAGCCTAGCGCGCTAACCCGAGTCCGCATCGAGAGCGTCGAGGCCGGACGCACGGTCGGCTCGAACGTCGGACTCGCTTCGATGCCTGTGTGCTGATCAGGTCAACGCCCGGCGTTGGGTTATGATTCACGCCATGCCCGTTGATGACTCGGCGGAAGTTCGCGCAAGGGCAGGGCAGCACTTCCCGCTCTGGGAAAGCGCTGATCTTCCGAAGGCGCCCGAGTTCACGTGGAGACAGTGGAGGCTCTTGATCGGCCCGGGCCTCTTGCTGGCTGGCAGCGCCATCGGCGGCGGCGAGTGGCTCTTCGGCCCGATTGTCACGGCCCGCTACGGCGGCCAGCTGATGTGGATCGCCGCGATTAGCATCTTGCTGCAGGTCAGCCACAACCTGTGCATGATGCGCTACACGCTGTACACCGGCGAGCCGATCTTGGTCGGATTCTTCCGTTCCAACCCCGGCCCGAAGTTCTGGGTGTTCTTCTACCTGATGCTGGACTTGGGAGGGATTTGGCCCTACTTGGCCTCCAACGCGGCGGTGCCGCTGGTGGCGGCCTTTCTAGGCGACCTGCCGGGCGAAGAGCATGCCGACATCTTGCGCTGGGTGTCTTACGGCGTATTCTCGGCTGCGTTCTTGCCCCTGATCTTCGGCGGCAAGGTCTACAACACTGTCGAGAAGGTCATGGTGACCAAGATCTTCCTCGTTCTCGGCTACCTGGGCTTCGTGTGCCTGTTCTTGGTGAGCTGGGATACGTGGGTGGCTGTGTTCACCGGATTTCTCAGGGTCGGCTCGATGCCGGACCAAGAGATTGACTGGCCGACCCTGGCCGCGTTCGCGGCAATTGCCGGCATGGGCGGAATCACGAACACGAGCTTCTCGAACTACGCCAGGGACAAGGGCTGGGGCATGGGGCCGCTGGTCGGCGCGATTCCCAGCATGATCGGCGGCAAGAAGGTAGAACTCGCCCACGTGGGCAAGGTCTTCCCCATCAGCGAAGAGTCACTCAAGCGCTGGAAGGGATGGATGCGCCACCTGCTCAGGGACCAGTTGGGCATATGGTTTGGGGCCTGCCTGATCGGAATGGCGCTGCCTTCGATGCTCTCCCTCGAGTACATCGCCGGCACCGAGGTCGAAGGGCACGCGGCGGCAGCGATGACCGCTCGCGGTATTGCTGACAGCTCTGGCGAGGTGTTCTGGTTTCTGACACTGCTGTGCGGGTTCATCGTCCTATCGCCCGGCCAGCTCTCCGACATTGACAACATCGTGCGGCGCTGGACGGAAGTGATCTGGACGGGCAGCAGGCACGTGCGCCACTTGCGCGGCAACCAAGTGAAGTTGATCTACTACACGATCATGGGGCTGTACTTCTTGTGGGGCTTGATCGCCTTGCGGCTCACGCCAGACCCGCTGTTCCTCGCGATCGTCACCGGCGGGTTGCGCAACCTCGGATTGAGCGCGACCGCGCTGCACGCACTCTACGTCAATCGCAAGTTGTTGCCCGAGCCGCTCCGCCCGCCGATGATCATGCAAGTGAGCCAAGTTGCTTGCTTCATCTTCTTCTTGGGTATTTCTGGAATCGCCTTCTATCAGCAGCTTTCCACCGCGTTCGGCGGATGACGTAGCCGTCGCCCGGCATTGAGGGGGCCAACCAGCCACGGGCCAGTTGGTACGATGGCGCGAGCACGATGTCTACCAAGCAATTCGCAAAGAAACTCACCCGATTCGCACTGTTCGCCAGCATGACGGTGGCGTTGGCGCCGGGACAGGACAAGCCGAATTTCGTCTTCATATTGAGCGACGACCAAGGCTGGAGCCAGCTCTCGTTCGCTATGGACCCAGAGGTTCGCGACGCTGCTTCGTCGTATCTCGTCACGCCCAACATGGCGCGTCTGGCCCAACGTGGAATGCGGTTCACAAGCGGCTACTCGCCGGCACCGTTGTGCACTCCTACGCGGCGCAGCATCTTTTGCGGGATGACGCCGGCGCGTCAGCGCGGCACGGAATTCAAGTCAGAGTTCGACTGGAGTGGGCGCCTGACTCTCCCAGAGGCGCTCAGACGGGCCGATCCGAGTTACCGCACCGCCCACTTTGGCAAGTTCGGCTCTGAAATGGGTGCCAGCCCTGAGGAGGTCGGCTTTGACCAGAGCGACGGCTGGACGACCAACCGAACCGGCGGCATGCCGACTCCCTTCGAAGAGCGCGGGCGCAGCGTGGTGAAGGATGACCCCAAGCTTGCTTTCGCTATCACGGACCGGGCGGTCAGTTTCATCGAAAGCCATAGGGGCAGGCATCCGTTCTACGTCCAGATCAGCCACTATGCCACCCACCTGCAAGTGCAGAGTCGCCAAGAGTCACTCGAGATGTTTGAAGCCAAGGGCACTCCGGACCGAGCTGTTACGCATGCCTTTGCAGGCATGCTCTTTGACCTGGATGAATCGATTGGACGGCTGCTCGATGCTTTGGAGCGGCTCGGCATTGACGACAGCACGTATGTGATCTTCATGGCCGACAACGGTGGGCGGGGTACGATTCCCGGCGCGACCGACTCGTTGTCTGCGCCGAACCGACCGTTGAACGGCGCGAAGCACACGCTCTACGAGGGCGGCGTCCGGGTGCCGTTCCTAGTGGCCGGTCCGGGTGTCGAGCCAAACTCCGTGTCACACGTGCCCGTCACGGGGTACGACCTCTTGCCCACGCTGTATGACCTGGCAGGAGGACTAGAGCCGTTGCCTGCTGAGGTCGACGGCGGTAGTTTCCGAAACGTGCTTGAGAACGAGGGAAAGGGTCGAGTCGAGCGGGGCTTCGGCGGCCTTGTTTTCCACCGCCCGCTACACCGCGCCTTTCCGGCGTCCGCGATTCGACTCGGCGACTTCAAGCTCCTGCTCAAGTACGCGAGCCCTCGGCAGCCGGCGGGGAAGCAGTTGTTCGATCTGTCCAGCGATCTGGGCGAGCGGAACGATCTTAGTGCTGAGATGCCCGAGAAGACGGCCGAGCTGGAGCGGTTGTTGCTCGAGTATCTGAAGTCGGTTGGAGCGAACATGCCAGCTCGATAGCTGTTGCGGCTCAGCTCGCCGATTCTTGACGGTGATCGGTCTAGCAAGAAATTACACTGCTGCGATCCACAATTTGTCCTAGCGGAGCGGTGCGTGGTTGCTGCCATCAACGCCGATTCCGCCAAGCCCGGACTGCCCGGCGACAACTGCTTTGGTCGACGTGCCAGGCGATTTCCGCAGGAATGACGATCTAAATGCCGAGATGGCGAAAGGGCTGCTGGTTGGGGGCTTGCGTCACCGAGCGGCTGCTACCGAGCAGGAGCCCGCGGCGTCAGGAAGTGGAGTCTGCGCATCCACTCTTCCATGCGCTCCGGCCAGAGCGTCACTGGCAGTTCGGTGGGGCGCAAGCCGTATCCATGGCCACCGCTCTCGTAGATGTGCAACTCTGCCGAGACTCCTGCCTTCTTGAGGGCAACATACAGCTCGGCGACAGCGATTGATCGGTCTTGGTCGTCGTTTGCGATCACCATGAAGAACGGCGGGCAATCTTCTTCGACAGTCGCCCCTTCGGGCACGCCGCCGGAGTAAATCGGAGCTGCGAAGTCCGGTCGGAAGGGCACGCTGTCGTACTCGTCCACCGGCTCGTATAACCGTTCGCGAAGCAGCGCCGAGTAGCGCACGGGCGTGCCGCCGGCAGAAAATCCGATGATCCCAATCTTGCCGGGGTCAATTCCGATTTCCTCAGCCCTGCCGCGGACTAGGCTGACGGCTCGCTGTCCATCCTGTGCGGCCGCGAGCCAGCGCTTGTTCGGGTCGCGGCCGGGCACGCGATACTTGAGCAGTATTCCCGTCACACCGATCGAATTCAGCCAGGCGGCAACCTCAGTTCCCTCGAGGTCGTAGGCAAGGATTCTGTGACCTCCGCCAGGAGCGATGATGACGGCTGTTCCGGTGTCGAGCTCGCGTGCTGGCCGATAGATCGAGAGCAGCGGCTTGGACACATTGGTCAAGCGGATGACGCGGTGTCCAGCCACCATGCGCCCTTTAGCCGTAGTGGTGTCGTGTTCCGGGCCGATCTCGCCAACATCGCCAGGCGGAGTTCCGGGCCACAGATCCCAGACCGTCGGTTCGGCGGCTTGGGACGGGCCGATAGCCAACGACAGAAACAGAACGGCGACAACTATCCGAAAGCACATGGCAGCTCCCCCTCTCGCATTCCGCGATGCATGCATCATGGTATCGATCCTTCGGAGCGCCCTGCGCCGAAACATCTCGGATCAGGGCAGGCGGGTTGCTCGCCGGCAGGGGGTCGGTGCAGGCCGAGTCCTACACGCTACAGTAGATAGCGTCGCTCGTGAGCGGTGCGGCCGGATGACTGCCCTGCTGATGTGAGGAGGATGAATCAATGCTGAGCCGAAGGAGCTTTCTTTCCGTTGCGTCAGCGCCGCTGGCGGTGCCGGGAATGGCGGCCAACTGGTCGAAATTCCGCGGACCGGATTCGACCGGCGTGCCAGCGAACGAGGCGGGATTACCGGAAACTTGGAGCGCGAACGAGAACGTCGCGTGGAAAGCCGCCATCGGCGGCAGCGGCTGGTCGTCACCAATCACTTGGGGAGAACGGATCTTTCTGACTTCCGCGCATGCGACGAGCATGACCGCTACACCAGAGGCCGGCTTCTATCAGGGTGCTGTTGAGAGCCCCAGGCCGGACGACGAGCACCGCTGGCTGGCCCGCTGCCTAGAGCTTGGCAGCGGCAAGGAACTGTGGCAGACCGAACTGCACCGAGGTGTGCCAAGAGTTGGCCGTCACCGCAAGAACTCGTATGCTTCCGAGACCTGCGTTACGGATGGTGAACGCCTCTACGCGCACGTCGGCGATCTCGGGACATGGTGTCTCGACTACAACGGCAAGGTGCTCTGGTCGAAGGAGTGGGCGCCGGTGCGCACTCGCTGGGGCTACGGTACAGCGTCGTCGCCCGCGCTGCACGACGGAAGGCTGTACATTGCGAACGACAGTGAGGACCAGTCTTACTTGATTGCCTTGGACAAGATGACAGGTCAGGAAATCTGGCGCGTAGAGCGCGATGAGGGCACCGGGTGGTCGACTCCATACATCTGGGAGCACGCAGAGCGCACCGAGATCATTTCAATGAGCCGCGAGAAGCTGCGCTCGTACGATCTTGACGGGAAGGTGCTGTGGGAATTGAGCCGTCTGTCGACACTTGCCATCCCCACGCCGTTCTCTACCGGTGGACTGCTGTACGTGACCTCTGGCTATATGAGCAGCCCAGAGCGCCCGATCTACGCGATCCGCCCCGGAGCGTCTGGCGATATTACTTTGCCGGAAGGTGTGACGTCGAACGAGTACATCGCTTGGAGCATTCCGCAGGGCGGGCCGTATCACCCGTCCGGTTTGGTCTACAAGGGGTACTACTACACGCTCTTCGACCGGGGTTTCCTGACTTGCCACGATGCGAAGACCGGCGAAGAGATGTATGGCAAGCAGCGTGTATCGCGTGATTCCATGAACTTCACGGCGTCGCCATGGGCTTACAACGGCAAGCTGTTCTGTCTCGACGAGGCTGGCACCACATTCGTCGTCGAAGCTGGACCCGAATTCAAACTGTTGGGAGCCAACGAGCTAGGGGAGATGTGCATGGCCACACCGGCGATCGTTGACTCCGGGCTGCTCATTAGAACGTACTCCACGTTGTACAAGATCGCATCGTAGGAATCGCCGCTGGGCCGGTCCTGATCGTCATCCCGAGTCGAGTTCCGGCCTTGGCCGGGGGTGGTCTGGCCGAGTGTTGTCGGGATGCGATTGCCTTGCCGGCTTGCTAGCGATCGCCGATCTTGGGAGGGGAACATTCTCCTCTCGGTCGGTGTCCGACTGACCTAGTGAGGATACGGTATAGGCGCATCCTTCTGTGGATAGGCACTGCGGTCGTGGTTGCCGTTTCCGCCGCATTGGGATTTCAGGCATTGTTGTCGCATCTCAGCCTTCGTGACAACCCCCCGCCGGGCAGGATGATTGCGGTGAATGGCCGGCAAGTTTACGTGCGTTGCGCGGGAGAGGGCTCCCCAACCGTGATACTCCAGGCGGGCCATATCTCACTGACCTGGATGTCGGTGTTCTCCAAGATTTCCGAACTCACGCGGGTATGCACCTACGATAGGCCAGGCTATGGCTGGAGTGAGCCCGCGAGCTCGCCGCGGACTGCCGAGACGATGGTGCAAGAGTTGAGAATGCTCTTGCAAGCAGCTGATATAAAACCACCTTATGTTCTCGTCGGCCATTCATTCGGAGGCCTGTTGATGCAGTTGTACGCCACTCGCTTTCCAGATGACTTCGAAGGCGTCGTGTTGGTGGATTCGTCCCATCCTGATCAAGTGCATCGCACCTCGGACTTGCAAGGGCTGGATACTATTGCGAAGGCACTGAGGATCCTTGGTCCCCTCGGATTGGCGAGGATGGTGCTTCCCGTAGCACCCGCCGGGGACCCGACCTCCCGAGACAGCGCGGTGATAGATCTTGAGAGGGAATTGCTGATGACCAATCGAACCCTCCGTGTAATAGCCGCGGAGAGTTCTGCAATGCGTCAGAGCCTGCTGCAAGTCGCTGACAGTTCCGTAGACCTCGGAGACAAGCCGCTCGTGGTCTTGACGCAGGGGCGGCGGCGAGCGGAGTTCTGGTACCAGATGCAAGAAGACTTGTCCCAACTCTCGAGAAGTAGCGATTGGCAGGTGATAGATGACGCCGGTCACTTCATTCACCATGACCGGCCAGACGTGGTGGTAGACGCCATTCGGAAGGTGCTCGGGCAAATTGAAGCGAATCCTTCCGGGGCATCGCCTTAATTGGCGCTTGACTTGTTAGGGCGCCATCCGACAGCATGCGATATCCCACAGGGGTCTCGTGCGCCGCCTCGCGTACGACTAGGTCCCCAGTGTCCAAGGACTGTGATTCGGTTTTGCAAGAGTGCGATTCGACTCCTCGTCAGCCTCGAATAGTTCCGGTGCCCGATTCCGAGCGCCATCTCGTCCCGAAATCCGGCTTTGGCCGGGGGCCGTCTGGCCGAGTGTCGCCCGAATGCGATTGCGTCGCCGCTTCGTTAGCGATCGCCGAGCTTGACAGCAAAACTCGCTCGGCTCAGTCGCCGTCTAACTGATCTAGTGAAGAAGTGGTTAAAGCGCATCGTCCTCTGGACAGGCGCGACGGTCGTCGTCACCGTCGCCGCGACAGCGGGAATGCAAGCCCTGCTATCCCATCTCAGCCTTCGCGACAACCCTCCGCCCGGCAGGCTGGTCGAGTTGGACGACCGGCAGGTTCACGTGCACTGCGCCGGGGAGGGCTCCCCCACTGTGATCCTCGAGGCGGGCCTGCCTGGTAACTCACTGGCGTGGATGTCGGTATTCTCTGAGATCGCCGCGCTCACGCGTGTTTGCAGCTACGACCGACCGGGCTACGGTTGGAGTGAGCCGGCCAGTTCGCCGCGGACTGCCAACACAATCGTGCAAGAGTTGAGAGTGCTCTTGCAAGCCGCTGATATAAAACCGCCTTATGTTCTCGTCGGCCATTCGTTCGGGGGCTTGTTGATGCAGTTGTACGCCACTCGCTTTCCAGATGACTTCGAAGGCGTGGTCTTGGTGGACTCCTCGCACCCGGATCAGGCTCATCGCACGTTGGATCTGGAGGAGATCGAGGGCATCGCGCGGGTGCTAAGGGTCCTGGGGCCGCTGGGATTTGCGCGGCTGCTGCTGCCCGTGCCGGCGGGTGATCCGGATTCGCGAGACAGTTCGGTGCGACAGCTAGAGAAGGATCTGCTGATGAGCAATCGAACGCTCCGCGCGGCCTCAACGGAAATGTACGGCCTGCGCCAGAGCATGCGGCAGGTTGCCGACAGTTCTGTCCGCTTCGGCGACAAGCCACTCGTGGTCTTGACCGAAGGAAGGCAGCGAGCCGACTTCTGGCATCGCATGCAGGAGGACCTGGGCCGACTGTCAACCGACAGCGAGTGGCGGGTCGTGGAAGGTGCCGGACACTTCATCCAGCACGACCGGCCCGGCGTTGTGGTGGAGGCCGTTCGAGACGTGATCGGCCGGTTGGAAGAAAGGGCACGCAGCGAATCGCCCTGACTGCGGCCGGGCTGAGTCGGCACAGAGACGCGGCCATCGGCCGCAGCGGCGCTGGCTTCCTGTTGGGGTGCAGCTAGATGTCCAGCGTCCAAGGACTACGGTAGGGCTTGGACAGGGAGCGATTCGCTTCCTCGTCCGCTTCGAACCGCTCCTTGACCCCGTCCCATTGCAAGGACCGGCCGAGGCGGGTAGCGATATTGCCCAAGTGGCAGAACACCGCCGTGCGATGGCCGATCTCCACGTCGGCATTGGGGCGCTCGCGACTCTTGACGCAGTCGAGGAAGTTGCGGATATGCTGAGCCGTGAGTTTGCGAGAGGCGTTTTCCGGCCTTGACTCGCGGTCTTCGGCCATTACCGGGTCCTTTCGCTGCCACTTCTGGCCGCGCAAGGAGTAACCGCTACGGTCGACGTCTAGGTCAGCCTTCGTGCCGTGGAAAACGAGGTATGAACCGCGGGTGCCGTTCAGTTCGCGGACAGACCAGGTCAGAATCCCCTGATCGACCTCGTAGAGCACTTCTTGGATGTCGGGCGTCTCGCCGTTGTCCCTGATGGCGAATCGCCCGCCGCAGCCCATCACGGACGTCGGGGACTCGACTCCCATGCCCCAGCGAGCGATATCGATGTTGTGGGCTCCCCAGTTAGTCATCTGGCCGCCAGATTGGTCCCAGAACCAGCGGAAGTGGTAGTGGCCGCGCAGAGGGTTGTAGCGTCGAGTTGGCGCCGGTCCCAACCACATGTCGTAGTTGAAGTCGGCCGGCGGCTCGGCGTCTTGCGGCGTTCCGAAGCCCGGCATCGAATTTCGCTCCATTCCGGCTTCCACGTGGTGAACGTCGCCGATCTCGCCGGAGCGAACGATCTCGATCGCCTCGATGTAGTGTGGGCCCGAGCGCTGCTGGCTGCCGGTCTGCACGACTCGGTCGTGCTGGCGGGCAGCATCGACCATCTTGCGGCCCTCCTCAACCATCAAGGAGAGGGGCTTCTCCACGTACACGTCTAGCCCGGCCCGGCACGCCATGATCGTCTGGATCGCATGCCAGTGATCCGGCGTGGCGATCAACACGGCGTCCATCGGACGGTGCTCCAAGAGCGAGCGGAAGTCCCTGTACGCCTTGGCCCGGCCCTTGGAGGCACTCAGCGCACTCTCCAGATGGGGTTCGTAGACGTCGCACGCGGCAACCGGATCCGCATCAGGCTGTTCGAGAGCTTCCTTCCAGACTTGGCCGCCCCGGTTGCCAGTGCCGATAATCCCGAGCTGGATGCGATCATTGGCACCAAGGATCTTCCTGTAGGAAGCGGCTGTGGCAGCCGCAGCGGTCAGCAAATTTCTGCGGTTCATGGGGTCCTGGGATGGCGCGCGCGGAGCTGTGGCGCGGTGCCGCGCGTCGGGACTCTAGTGTAGACGAGCCAATAGCGAATCGCCTTCCTCCGGATGGCCCGCCATTGGATGCCGTCCTAGCGGCCCATTCGCCGCTCCGTTCTCTGGATGAGTGCTCGAGAGGGTGTGACGGTGTCCGCGATCGTGCTGCGGCTACTTAGCCCCCTGTGCCGAGAATCTCCATCGCGGCGGCTCTACCCCGGCAAGCCTGAGATACACAACCACCGAGCCCCGATGGTGAGCGGAGTGCATATAGGCCCTCATGAACACATCTTGGGCTGTGTGCAGTGTCTTCGGTCCGACTGGGCCGAAATCGAGATCACGCCGGCTGAAATCCTTCTCAGAGATCGCCGCAAGTACCTCGGCCACATAGTCATATGACGCAACGAGATAGTTGCGCAGGGTCTGTGGGGATTCTTCGTCCGGCACGGAGGGTGGACTGATCGGCAGCCCGAAAGTCTTGAAATAGTTGATGTTTGCGTGTGCGTAGTGCCCGATCTGGTCAAGGAAACTTCGCTGGCCTGGGGTCGGCTTGAGGTCGAAATGCTCCAGCGGCATGGCGTCCAACACATCGAGCGAGTATTGCTTCTCGACCTTCCAGTGCGCCAGAAAGTCGTCGCGGAGTTGTTGGGCGAAGTGATTCTTCCAACGCTCGGCCGGGGCTGCGGCTGTCGTGGCGGCACCAACAACTCCAAGGAAAAGTGCGCGTCGTTGCATCTGCTCTAGGAGGCTACCACGGCTGTATGACGCACCGTTCGGTAGAGTCAGTCGCGCACGCGTTCTGTTCATCGCTCGACGGAGCTAGGCGCGGGTGCTCGACCTGTCGGGAACGCTCGGTTCGGACGGTGAGTACGACTACAAGAGTGAACGGAGCCGCGAGTGAGCCTATTCGCCGACACCAGCGTATGGTCTTTGGCATTTAGGCGCGATTCGCCAGCAGGAGTCTCGGAAGTAAGGCGTCTGCGGGACGCGCTTCTGGGTGGCGGAGGCGGTGTGCGCCACTGGCGACGCCAAGCGCCATGTGTCGGCGACCGCGTGCCGAGCCGCGCGCCGGGAGGTGTAGGGCGGGGTATCATGCGGAGACCATCGGGCCGCCCTGACGAGCGGCCGGGTCGACTTCCATGCTCTATCGGATTCTGCTCGCCCTGCTCGGCACTGGGCTCGTGGCTCTCGCTGCGGACCGGCCTAATTTTGTCTTCGTCTTCATTGACGACATGGGATACGGTGACTTGAGTTGCTACGGCAATACCGACGTCTCCACCCCCAACATCGATCGCTTGGCCGCGGAGGGCATCAGATTCGAGCAATTCTACGTCGCCTCGCCGATCTGCTCGCCATCGAGGGTCGGAATCACGACGGGCCAGTACCCGGCGCGGCACCTGATTCATTCGTATCTCAACTCCCGCAAGCGCAACCGGGAGCGCGGCATGCGAGACTTTCTGGATCCGACAGTTCCCGCGCTTGCCCGGACTTTCCAGGATGCGGGCTACGCCACCGCGCATTTCGGGAAGTGGCACATGGGCGGGGGGCGCGACGTCGACGATGCACCGCTGCCAAAGGCCTACGGCTTCGAGGAATCCCTTGTGTCGTTCGAGGGACTCGGGGATCGCATCCTGCCCCCCGGCGGCTTGTCGGAGCAGAGCAAGCAGCTTGGCCAAGGCCAGATCCGCGATGTGCCCAAGCACGAGATGACCGAGATTTACGTCGATCGTGCAATTGACTTCATCCGCAGGAACAAGGACCGTTCGTTCTATCTCCATGTCTGGCTCAACGATGTCCATGACCGCTTCTTTCCGAAGCAGGAACTGCTCGCCAAGTTTGCGAAGTTTGCCGCGAATCCGTACAGGCAGCAATACTTTGCGGTGATCGACGAGATGGATCGCCAATTAGGGCGGCTCTTCCGCGAGGTCGACGGTCTTGGGCTGGAGAAAGACACGATCCTAGTGCTGGCCAGCGACAATGGCCCTACCGCATGGAAGAGGTACTACGACGAGGGTTACGATCCCCCGGGCAAGACGAACGGCCTGCGCGGGCGCAAGTGGAGCCTCTACGAGGGAGGCATCCGCGAGCCTCTGATCGTCCGTTGGTCGGGCAAGGCCCCCGCTGGCGTGACGAACTCCAAGACCGTCGTCACCGCCGTTGACCTGTTCCCGACATTCTGCCAGCTGGCCGGAATCCCGCTGCCGGATGCTGAGTTTGACGGGCTTGACATGAGCCGCGCGTTTCAGGGAGAAGAGCCCTTGCGAGAGCGGGCGATCTTCTGGGAGTACGGCAGGGAGCCGAGCTATTTGCGCCCGGGCTTGGAGTCGGACCGCAGCCCCGCCCTGGCGGTGAGGGACGGGAACTGGAAGCTGCTGATGAATCTCGACGGAGGGAATCTGGAGCTGTACGACTTCCGTGAAGGGTTCGACGAAACAGCGAACGTGGCCGCCAGCCATGCAGAGGTGGCGGCAAGACTCAAAGGAGCTCTGACTTCTTGGTGGAACTCGATTCCCAAGGTGATGTGACCGCGACCATGCGACCGATCATCGATGCCCACTTGGACATAGCCTGGAACGCCCTCTCATACGACCGCGACCAGCTCTTGGAGTTGGACCGGATGCGCGAAGCGGAGTCCGGAATGACCGGGAGCTCCCGTGGAAACTGCACCGTGAGCCTTCCGGAGATGCGCCGCGCGAACGTGCGCGTGTGTCTCGGGACTTTGCTGTGCCGCTCGTTCCCGGAGGATCTGCCCGAACTCGATGCGAACCTAGGAGAAATCGGCGACCGCAGCCACGGACAGGTCATCCTGCGCGAGAACCTCGACTTCGCCAACCAGACTATCGCCTGTGCGGCTGCGCAAGGGCAATTGGCTTACTACCGCCTCTTGGAGCAGCAAGGGCACGTTCGGCTGATCGGCTCCGCTGACGAGCTAGAGCGACTCTGGGCCGAGAACGATGCTCCGCTGGGACTGATTCTGAGCATGGAGGGATGTGACCCGATCGTCGAGCCGTCGCAAGCTCGCTGGTGGTTTCAGCAGGGGCTCCGCACGGCTTGCCTGGCCCACTACGGGCCAAGCGCGTATGCGATGGGCACGGGCGGGGACGGCCCGTTGACGGCCAAGGGCAGGGAACTGCTACGTGCGTTTGACGGGCTTGGCCTCATCTTGGATCTGGTGCACACTGCCGACCTCGCGTTTGCGGAGGCGCTCGATCTCTTCGAAGGGGCCGTCTTCATCAGCCACGGCAACTGCCGCGCGCTGGTGGAGCACGATCGCCAGATCAGCGACCAGCAGATAGCCGCTGTCGTGGATCGCGGTGGAGTGATCGGCGTGGTGATGGACGAGTGGATGCTCGTGCCCGGCTATGTCAGGGAAGACAGCCAGCGCCGGCGGGCGTCTTTCGAATCAGTGGTCGCGCACATCGACCACATTTGCTCGATCGCCGGTGATACCGACCACGTCGCAATAGGCAGCGACCTTGACGGAGGATTCGGAACCGAGCAGACCCCGCTCGGCCTCGAGACTATCGCCGACCTCCACCAGATCGCAGAAGTTCTGATTCAACAAGGTTATAGCGATTCGCAAGTGAACCAAGTCTTTAGTGGAAACTGGCTGCGGTTCTTCCGCGAGTCCCTGCCTGGCGGAATCCGCGGCTCTAGCTGCTGACTCTTGCGCCGGTTCAGGACGGCTGCGAAGCCGGGCCGGCCACCCTCGCCCGTGCCGGGACAGCGACTATGGCCGGAACACAATACCCGTGCACCGGGGGCGAAGCCTTGGGGAGGGCCGTCTAGACCGCGCCGCGGGCTGCCGCGAGGGCAGCATCGTAGTCCGGATGGTCTGTGACTTCCGGTACATACTCGGCGTGGACGATGGTGTTGTGCTCGCTCACCACGAACACCGCCCGAGACTGGATCTTGAGGGCATCGATCATAGTTCCCCAAGCAAGCCCGAAGTTGCCGTCCTTGTAGTCCGACAGGGTGGTCACCTTGTCGACCTCGGCCGCGCCGCACCAGCGCTTCTGCGCGAACGGAAGGTCGCAGCTCACACAGTAGACCGAGACGTCCCCCAAGCCAGCGGCTTCCTCGTTGAAGCGCTTGATCTGGAGGTCGCAGACCGGTGTGTCGAGAGAGGGCACGACGTTGATCACCCGCACACCGCTCGTGTCACCGAGCGTCACCGCGGACAAGTCATTGCCCGCCAGTGTGAAGGCAGGGGCCGGGTCGCCGGGATTCAGCGCCTCCCCCTGCAAATCGAGTGGATTGCCCTGCAAGGTGCATTGTCTGCTCATGGATGGTTCCTCAATATTGGTGGGGACAGAAATCCTAGGCTAGCAAGTCCGCCGAGGCCTGGTCAATCACGCCACCATACGCCCAGCAATTCTCAGGATGGGGGCTCTGGCTCGGGTGGATTGGCACCGGGGAGCGTGCGTATGCGCATGTGGGAAG
>JAJEHF010000079.1 GCA_022823865.1 Bryobacterales bacterium | reverse complement strand
ACACTTTTTTCGCTGCAACTGGCCTCTGGCGGGAAATCCAAATCATTGAAAACAAAGCACTTATAGAACGACGCTACAGAATCATCTATGGTCTCATTCGTAAGCCCTTTGTTTTCAATAACTTCTAACGCGACACTAGTGGAAACAGCTCGCGGTGACCACATCCTGCGACGATGCGCTGAACAGAAGCGCATTGCGGATGCTGGTGCCCGGCGAAACCTCTCGATCCCGCAGGGTGCGCTTGACCGCAACGCGGAGGCCCGCAAATGCCTGCGGATGCCCGCCAGCGTCAGCCGGGAATCGGTCCCGGAGGCCGGACCTGCGTCATCAAGGAGTCGTCCCACTCACCTTCGACAGCGACCTGGGCCAGTGCACCGAGCTCGACCGCCTCGATCAGATTATGCGTGAGGTAGTTGTAGACCCCCGGCTGCCGAAACGTGTAGACGGCCGCGCCAGCCGAGCCGCCGCGGATGAACCACGTCTCGAGCCCGTGGGCGGGCGGGTCCGCGAACGAGCCCTGCTCCCAGACGTAGTCTCCATGCCCGCCGATCAAGTGTGGCCTCGAGTCGCGGTTGGCTTGGGAGTGGATGAACAGTACTGTCTCCCCGACGCTCGCCTTCAGGGCTTGGTCGCCCGTGAGGGCGCCAGCCCGGCCATTGAAGACCACGTGGGACGGAGTCAGCTTGCGCATCACTCCGAGCATGTCGGCGATTCCCTCCCCAGGAGCCTTGTATTGCCGGAAGTTCCCGCTGGAGTCGCGGGGGATGTAGAAATCCTGCTCGCCGATGTAGTAGGCCCGGTCGTACCGTATCGGGCTCCCGTCACGGTCGCTGAGGCCGCCCCTTGGCAAGACCATGACAGCTCCGTTCATGCCGGAAACCACATGGTAGGGAGTCATCGAACCGCCCGGAGCGCAATGGTAGATGAACGTGCCCGGCTTGATGGCACGCCAGCGCAGCACGACCTGCTCGCCTGGATTTACCTGGGTTAGGGCGCCGCCGCCGAGCCCGCCTGTCGACGCATGGAAGTCGATGTTGTGCATGAAGGCGTTGCCGGCGGGATTCTTCAGCGTGAGTTCGACGAAGTCGCCTTCGTGGCAGATGATCAGGGGCCCCGGGATCGAACCGTTGAACGTAAGGGCCTGGACTTCGGTGCCGATTCCGTCGATCACCTTCGTCACTTCGCGGGCCACCAGCTCGACTTCGACGATGACCGGCGCACCCTGGGCGACCTGGTCGTGCCGGGGAACGGCGGGCGGGTCGACGAGTTCCTGCCGGACTCGACGCAGGCCAGTGATGTCATCCCCGGCAAGGACGTCGGCACTGTCCTTATGCTGGCTGGCGGCTGGCATGGCGACGAGCGCGCTGCCAACCTGCAGGGCCCGCCGTCTGCTGACCTTCGACTTGGCCACAAACCAATTCTAGCGGACAGCCTCAGTGTCGTCGGCGTGACTTTGCTAGTTTGACGTTGCTGCATATGCGACGGTGAGTGCCGATGAATCAGAGAACTGCAATCTAGGTGGGATAGAGGAAGACTTGAGAATCCGCGCTCCGGCATCCCGCTGGAACGTCCGTTATGTCGGCGGATGCTTGGTCGTTGCAATGAACCACCTTGGACGGCGAATATCGTTCTCGCGCCGACCGACGGCCCGTAGTGGGCGGCGACCAGATTGACGGCGGGGCGGCCGAGAGGTCAGGCGCTCGGCCCACCGACTCGAAACTGGCCAACGGCAAAGATACTGAGTGTCTCGAGCGGAGTAGAGCTGAACGGCACTCGCCAAGCGCCCTCGAGTTGCCCGGTCCTCAGGTTCTCCATCACCTCAAACCCTGCCGCGACCATCAATGCGTTCATCTCGTCGATCGCATATGACGCGCGCATGGGTTCGCCGCGGCTCTGCACGAACTCCAGCATCCTAGCGCGCAACGCGATGCCCCCTTGGCCGCAGGAAGCCTCGTCCAAGAGGTACTCGACGACGAGACGTGTTCCGGGTGCCAGATCCCGCGCGATCGACCGAACGGTCGCAACCAATGCCTCTCGGGGCAGGTAGTGCGCCACGCCCAGGAGGGACAGGAACGCGCGCCGGGACATGGCAAACGGCGCCCCGGCGAGTGCCTCGGCGACCGGCGTGCGGGTCAGGTCCGCCGGGATGAGATGGTGTTGCCGGGGGATCGTGAGCCGGGCCTTGCGGGAGCGGAGCAGCTTCTTGCGCTGCGTTACGGGATGATCGATCTCAAAGGCCTCAATGCGTTCCAGCATCGCCGGACGCCGAAACGCGAACGAATCCATTCCAGCGCCGATGATGACGTACTGGCCGATACCTGATGCCAAAGCCCTTTCAAGAGCTGCTTCTGCATAACGGGCTCGCAGAACAATCGACATCGTGATCGGGGCCAGCGCTTCATGGGCGAGCCTGTTCAGTGCGTGCTCCAAGGGAGGGCACGCCAGTGCCAGCCGAAAGGGCCACCCGCAGAGTACGCGCGCGAACGGATCGACGAAGACCGGTTTCTCCGCGCTCGTATGGACCGCGCGGAATGCCGCCGCCAGATCAGCAGTCGAGACGCTCCTGCCGGGAAGGGACATACCGCGCACCTCCGACCACAGCGAGACGCTACAAGTCTTCGTGAAGGATCACACCGACGGCGGTGCGACTATGTGCACAGACCGTGCCCCGGCCCAAGATTTCCTGCCGTTTAAGCACCAGACTGTAGAGGGCTTCGTGAGCGAGTACGTCCGACGCCAGACTCACACAGGCGGATTCGGATCCTTCTGTTCGATGTTGACGCGAGCCCACGGGCAACATTTTACATGGGGGATTCACGGCTATCCGGCTTACCCTAATCCCCGGATGCGGCAGTCGGCAGGCAGTGGTCGTGGGCCTCACTCGCGTCCGGGGGGGTGAAGGATCTGATCCACTGGGAACGGCCGCCCGCCCGCCTGTCCGCACAGCGCCAATAGGACAGCTAGCTCCACGGACTCCAAGGTGCCACGACGACCCCTATCCGTCACAAGCGCACTATCCCGGCAACCGCCCACAAGCTCGTGCGGACAATCTACGCGATTCTCCACGACGACCACCCTTGCAAGGAAGCTGGAATCAACTGCGAGCAGTCGCTAGCCCAGCGCAACGGACTGCGAACGAGCCAATCTGTGAGGCGACGTTGATGTTCACCGACGGGGATCTGGCACCTCTCCGGGACTACCCTCGGGAATACGGTCAGACGGACCTGCGGGATCTGAGCACGGCCGTTGGCTTGCTGACCCCGTTGGGAGCGTAGCGGGCGCCGAAGATAGCAGCGCGCTCAATGCCAACCCACAACGATTGCGGGTTGAAGTTGGACACTGGCACGAGGCTCAACGCACACGGGGCACCTCTTAGTATCTCTATATAGAGAATATATGTTCTCGTCAAAGAATCCCCAAGAGCGGTCTCGGCTAGCTCCAAGTCCTAGGACGACGCACATATCTCATTGTTGACCAACGATTTAGAGCGATGATGGAAACGCATTCACGGCAATCACAAAAATTTTTCAGACCACTTGACAAACTATCTATATATAGAGTATTCTCGCATCAGATGAGTTCCGCAGTGGGCGCAGCCGCGGGTGCGAGGCATCAAACACAGTGAGACCGGGCCTGACAGACCCCAGGCGCTGACGCTGCGGAGCTCTCCCTTCCACTTGACCCCAAGGAGGCATCCCTATGCTCCAACGTTTTCACTCCCATGCCGGGCACCGGCTCGGTTCGCTGTTGCTGTTGACCCTGGCGCTGCCGCAGGTCGTGCTAGCGCAGGGCGTCAGCCCGTGGCTGCAGGCCGTCACCGTGCTGCAGGCGGCGTTCACCGGCCCTATCGCCCGCGGTCTGAGCTTGGTCGCGATCGTCATCGGCGGGCTGATGTTCGCATTTGGCGAGGGCGGCAGCAAGCGCGCCCTGGCAGGGCTCATCTTCGGCGTCGGCATGGCGATCGGCGCTGTCAACTTCATGCAATGGCTGTTCCCGTGAGCCAATCGGCGGAGATGCCCGCCGTGCACGGGACCTACCTTGCTCTCAGCCGCCCGCTGACGGTGCTCGGCTGCGAGCGGCGCCTGTTCATGGGCGTCGTCTGCGTGGGCGCGGCGGCCTTCAGCTCGTTCAACGCCCCCATCGCCGGCTTGTTGCTATTCAGCGCCGGCTACGGGGCCGGGCTGGCTGTCACCAAGCTCGATCCGTGCTTGCCGACGGTGCTGTTGCGGTCGGCGAATTGTAGCCAGCGCTATGATCCGGCGCTGCGGTCCCGCGGCCCGGAACCGCTCCAGATCGTTGCGAGAGAGGACGTATGACCAAGCGCGCCGCAGCCCCGCTGCACAGCCAGCTCCCGTGGATGGGCTTTGCAGACGACAGCGTCGTGATGACCAAACGAGGCGAGTTGCTCTCCGGAGCGCGTCTCAACGGAGCGCCCTTCGAGTGCCGCGCGGCTGTCGATCTCGAATATGCGAGCCTGCGCTGGACGCGGGCTCTGAAGAGCTTGGCGCCGGGTTGGCGCATTCGCTGGCAAGCCTGCAAGCGGCGGCTCGACTCCCTGCCACAGAGGATCCCCTCTGACCCGCTGGCAGAACGGGCGCGACGCGTGCGGCGGTCCCACCTTCTGAACAAGGGGCTGTATTCGATCGAGGCCTATGTGTTCTGGACGTGGGATCCCAAGCTGGCGCCGGCCCCTTCGTCGGGCACCGCCGGCCGCCCTGCTGTCACGCTGCTTTCGCGGGCGGCGCTGTGGCTGTCGCCGGAGCGCACGAAGCAGGTGCTGGCCTCGCACGTGGAGGCCGCCAGCGTTCGCTTCGAGAGCGCAGTAGCGTCGTTTCGCGGCTTGGTGAACGACGTGACCCGCTTGGAACCGCTGCAGGGCGAGGACCTGTTTCGCGCCTTGGCGCTGTCAGCCAACTCCCGTTCTGCCGCCTCGACCGCGCGGTCCCACTCGCCGCACGGCCTTGACCGGCAACTTGCGCTCAGTGACATCGAGAGCTACCGCGATCATCTTCGGCTGGACGCAGAGCGCGTCGAAACCTACGCACTGCTAGACCCTCCTGCCGCATCGGGAGCCCATCTCTTCGGCGAGATCCTCGAGTTGGATGCCGAACTCGACCTAGCCTGCGAATGGCACCGGGAAGACACGGCGAGGTCCCGCCGCCGCATACGCTCCGCCCGCAGGCACTACCACCAGAAGCGTTACAGCATGCTGGCGCACGCCTCGGCGGGAGACGCGCCTCCCCAGGCGCAGGGAGCCTTGGAGGACCGGGCCGCCGAAGCCGAGGCCACCCAACTCGGCGAGGCGTTGCGCGAGCTCGAGGTCGAGGGCATGCCGTTCGGCGAGCACAGCCTCAGCATCGCCCTGCGGAGCCGCGAGCAAGCTCAGATCGAAGCGGTGCGTCCAGAACTGCTGCGCATCGCGTCGGCTGCCGACGCCCGGTTCCACCGCGAGACCTACAACGGCCTCAACGCGTGGTTCGCAATGGCTCCCGGCAACCACGGTCGGCAGTTTCGCCACAACTACCTCAGCGCCGCTGTCGCGGCCGACCTGGCACCGCTGTGGGCGGTGTCGGAAGGCGAGCCTCGCGACCAGCACCTTGGCGACGAGCATCTGGCGATCTTTGAGACAAGCCGCCGCACGCCGTTCTACTACGCGGCTCACGCCGGCGACATTGCCCACACGCTCGTCGTCGGAGCCACCGGCTCGGGCAAGAGCTTCCTGCTCAACTTCCTGCTGGCCCAGGGGCGCAAGTACGACCCCCGAGTGTGCATCTTGGACCTCGGCGGATCCTACCGCCAACTGACCGAGTTGGTGGGCGGCGCCTACCTGCACCTGCAGCTTGACTCCGAAGGGATGCCCTGCAAGCTCAACCCCTTCCGCGCTCTCGAGCCGACTGCCGAGAACCTGCAGTTCCTTGTCTCGTTCGTGCGCATGCTACTGGATATCGAGGGTGCGCAGTGCGACGCCGCCGAGCGCGCCGAGTTGCGCGCGCAAATCGAAGCGCTGTACGAGCTTGAACCCGAGGTGCGCACCCTGTCGTCCTTGCACGGGCTGCTGCCCGCCAAGCTGCGCGGGCCACTGGGCGCGTGGGTCCGCGGCGGCGCTTGGGGCTCGGTCTTCGACAACCCCGAGGACTCTCTCACACTGGCGGACTGGCAGGCCATCGACATGGCGGGAGCGGCAGGCAAGCCTGAGCTGGCCCGGGCCCTGCTGTACTACCTGCTGCACCGCTTGGGAACAGTGATCACCGCGCCTGAGGAACTCGGCCGCTGGAAGCTTCTGGTGGTGGACGAGGCTTGGCGGTTCCTCGCCGACCCGCAGATCGGCGCCTACCTAGGCGAGGGACTCAAGACATGGCGCAAGTCCAACGCCGGGGTGGTATTGGCCACCCAGTCGCCCGGTGACGCAACTGGCAATGCCGACCTTTGCCGCACGGTGGCCGAGAGCTGCCTGACCAAGATCTTTCTGGCGAATCCGGAACTCGATCCCAACGGCTACGCCGAAGCGTTCGGACTGCGGCCCGCCGAGGCGGAAGCCATCCGGGAGCTGGTACCCAAGCGCCAGTTGCTGCTGCACCGGCCCGGCTTCGCGCAAGTGCTCGAGCTCAGCGTCGACCGTCACAGCTACTGGTTGTATACGACCAACCCGGTCGAGGCCGCCCGCCGCCGGGAGGCCATTCGCGCTCTTGGGTTCGAGCGCGGCCTCGACTCTCTCACGGAGGACACACAACAATGCAATACCGACTGATCCAATTCCTGCTCTGCGCGGCGCTTGCGGCCACCGCAGTCGCCCCGGACCGAGGCCTCGCGCGCGAGGTCACGGCCGGACCGGACGAGGTGATCGAGGCCCGGGCGCGGGTCCGCTTCGCGACAGTCATCGTGCTAGACCCCGCCGAGCGCATCCTCGACTGGGTCTGCGGCGATGCCGAGTACTGGAGCGTGCAGGGCGCGGCCAACCTTGCCTTCGTCAAGCCCAGCGCCGAAGGCATCCAGACCAACGTCACGCTGGTGACCGACAAGGGCAACGTCTACACGCTGCGCTTCCGCGAACTCGGCGACTCCGAAGGAGAGCCGGACCTGAAGCTGTTCGTGCGGCCGACGGAGTCTCCCGCGGAGGGCGCGGCGGCATTGGAGCCGTTACGTTTCGAGCCGCGGGGAGCCGCGGCTGAGTTCGAGCGCCAAGCCCGACAGGCTCGCGAGGAGTCGCAACAGGCGCGAGAACAGGCTTGGCGCGATGCGGAGGAGCGGGTGGAGGCGTACCGCGCGGCATACCCGCGCAGCCTGCGCTTCGACTACGAGTTGGACCGGGACGCGCGCGATGCGCCCTTCCGGGTGGCTGCGATGTGGCTCGACGACCGCTTCACGTATATCCGGGCGGATCCCGAGGAGGCTCCGGCTCTGTACGAATCGCGTGACGGGAAGCCGTCGATGGTGCCCTACCACTTTTCGGACGGCCTGTATGTCACGCGTCGGCCGCTAGCCGACGGCTGGCTGCAAATCGGCAAGCGCAAGGTGCGCTTCCGTCGGGTCAAGCGCTGAAACGGAGCATGGGATGAAGCGAATTCTGGATAAGATCCCGCGCCCGCCGGGCGCTTTGCCCGCCCGCGCGCAGGCTTGGGTGCTACTGGCGCTGACCGGGGTGCTGGTGTTGGCGCTGCTGCTGTTTCCGGATGAGCCCGATGGCCGCGAGTCTCAGCTGGTTGCCGAGGGAGGCGTGCCCGATTCCGCGCGAGCCGGTACTCCCGTCGGCGTCCGATCGACTGAGAGTGCGGCCCGCCGCATGCGCGAAGAGGCCGCTCGCGAGGCGGAGAAGCGGATGCGCAGCGAACTGGGCATGCCTGCCGAGCGAGCCGACGGACTGCCGCATCCTCCGACCCCGTTGGTGCAGTCCGGCCCGATCTACTCTGACGGCTATGGCAATGCGCAAGGCCCTACGGCGGAAGAACAGATCAAGCGCGAGGAGCAGTTGCGACGATACCGCTCGCTGAGCGCCGCGCCGCTGGTCCTGAGCCATCGCGAAAAAGCCGCGACCACGGCCGCCGCTGGGGCAAGTCCGGCAAGTGAACCTGCGACGGAAGCGGCCCACGAAAGCTTCCAAGCCGCGCCGGAACTGGAAGCCCCGGTTTCGGCGGAAGCGGATCGCACCGAGATCCTGCGCGAAGGCGAGTTCCTCGAAGCAGTCCTGACCAACCGGCTCAGTGGCGATTTCTCCGGCCCGGTGAACGCCATGGTGTCGGCCGACCTCTACAACCGTTCTGGCCAGCGGCTGTTGATACCCCGCGGCACGCGAGCGCTTGGCGAGGCCCTCCAAGTCGAGGCTTGGGGCCAGTCGCGTTTGGCCGTGACCTTTCACCGCTTGGTCCTGCCGGACGGGCGGGCGGTCCGTCTGGACCATAGCGCCGCGCTCAACCAGATTGGAGAGACCGGCCTGCTGGACTTGGTCGAGCGGCACTACCCGTCCGCATTTCTGGCGGCCGGCGCGATCGGCGCGCTGGCAGGCCTCACGAGTGCGGTCAGCCCCGAGCAGGCTCTGGCGTCTCGGCTCGGCGCGACGCGGCAATCGGCAGGAGCGGGCCTGTCGCAGTCGGCGGAGCGGATGCTCGAACGATATCTCAACCGCCTGCCGAAGCTTACCATCCGCGAAGGCCACCGCGTTCGCATCTACCTCACGGCGGATCTGGCCCTGCGCCCGTATCACGACCCGCCCGTCCCCGGGGTCGGGCCTGCATTGCAAGGAGAATCACAATGACTCGCAAACTCGCTATCCTTTCTGTCCTGCTGGTAGTGCTGGCCGCACCGGCCACGCCGTTTTGGGGCTCGTTCTTCGCTGGCATCGGCAAGGCTGTCGGCAAGGCGATCGGCATCCCCCAGCTTGGCGGCGGCTTGTCCGGCCTGATGCCGGTGACCGTCAAGGCCGCCAAACCGGTGGTCGATGCTGCCAACCAGCGTCTGGGCGAGCTGCAGAACATTCGCAGCATGGCGAGCGGCACGCTCGAGCACTTCTCGGGCGTGGTCGGGACACTGCGCGACCTGGGCGACCTGCGCGCCTTCCAAGCGACCGCCACGCGCTGGCTGCGCAGCTCCACGGCGAATCGCTTCGGCACCTCCGGCGGGTGGGTTGACACCATCAACGGCGACAGCCCGTCCGGCAGCGTGGTCGACGCCTACGGCCGCGCTTCCGTGCCGGTGCCGGACTGGAGCGCTGCGATGCCCGCGCTCGCCCCTGAGTTGCAGGCCGCGATACGACGCGACCATGCGTCATTGGAAATCTCTGACGCGGCCAGCGTCCGCTCGCTGGCGGTCTTGGGCGAAGCGCGCCGCTTGGCTGGCGAGCGACGAGCTGCCCATGCCAACCTTGAACGCGCCGCGCTCGACCCCAGCCATGGCTCCCAATCCATGCCAGCATTGCTCGGCAAGCTGACGGTCGGGCAGGTGCGGCAACTCCGCAGTGGGGAGCAGACCAACCAACTCCTCGACGCGATGCTGGAAGCCGAACTCGCGACTTCGAAACGCCAGCGCGACCAGTTGGCCCGTTCGATGCGGGCCGCCGCCGAATACAGCGAATTGGCCGCGGCCCAGCCCGCCCCGCAGTGGCGCATGCCCTGATCTCTCGCCGTAGAGGAGCCTGATCGTGCAACTGCTGCCCACGCCGCCGCCCGTCCCGCCGACTGACCCGAGCGAATTCCCTTTGCTGTGGGCGTTTGCCTCGATCGACGCAGCGATCGCGGACCTTGCTCCGCTGTTTGTCGGCGAGGGACTGCTGCTGTTCCGCGCTCTGGCCGCGTTGTCCATCGCGTGGTTCGGCATTCAGACAGCTCTTTCCGGCCAGGGCGTGCAGTGGAACCGTCTGCTGCCGCTGATTCTGGCGATGGCGTTCAGCCTGACGATGCTGCGCTTCTACATCGTCGACGCCCCCGGCCTCGGGATGCCAATCTCAACGCTGCCGATCCGGGCGGCGGACTTCTACTCGCAGCGCATCGATGGCTTCATCAGCTGGAACTTCGCCCGGTCGTTTCACGAGGGCTGGACGGAGCTGACCTCGTGGAGCTTCTTCGACTTCTTCATGGGGGCCGGGTCGCTGATCTGGACCTTCGTGGTCCTGCTCTTCAACACGGCCTGCACGGCCCTGCTGATCGCCTCGATTGCCGCCGGCCGGGTCGCAGCCGGCGCGTGCGTGGTGCTGGGGCCGCTGTTCATACCTTGGCTGTTCGTGCCGAGGATGGACTTCCTCTTCTGGGGCTGGTTGCGCTCGTACCTGCAGTTCTCGTTCTACACGGCAGTGGGCTGGACGTTCTTGGCGCTGAGCACCTTCATGCTCGATGGCATGTGGCAGGCCGTGCCGCCCGGCCTCAGCGCCAAGGTCACCTGGTTCTTCTATTCGGCGGCGGTGCTGCTGGTGGCCGTGCTGTCGATGTTCAAGGTGCATGCCCTGACCAATGCCATCTTCCATGGCGGCGGTAGCTTCACCAGCGGTGCCGGCTCTGTGGTTTCTTCGGCCGCGCGCCGAGTAGGACTGTAGGGGGGAATACCGTGAAGACACATGAAGCTTATGCAGAAATCTGGGCGGAGGTGCTGTCCACGAACCGCTATCTCAAGATCGCGCTGGGGGCGCTGGCGCTGCTGTGCGTTGGCCTGCTGCTGCTGTGCTGGCGCACCTTTGATCGCTTCGAGAACCTATCCCCGCTGGTGGTGCGCATCGACGAGGTTGGGCGTGCCGAAGCGGTCCGTTACGAGGCCGCGGCCTACGTGCCCGATGTCGCCAAGCCGGAGGTGAAGTACTTCCTGAGGCGTTTCGTCGTGCTGCATCGCGAGCGCCGGCGGGATGCAGTGCTCGACTCGTGGCAGCGCTCGCTGCTGTTCTTGGACGGGCCGCTCGGCAGGCGGCTGATGCAGGAGCAGGAGGACAGTGGCGAGCTCGTGCGGTTTCTCGGCGGCGAGGGGCCGGAGATCGAGATCGCGATCGACGCGGTGCAAGTGCAGCCAGCACGGGAAGAGCCTTACCAAGCGCGGGTCGACTTTAGCGAGACGCTGCGCGACCTGAGCGGTCGAGCGAGTGGCGAGCGGCGCTGGACGTCCGAGTTCGAATTCCGGTTTCTGGAGAAGCCGCCACACGAGCTGCTGGCGGTCAATCCGCTGGGGCTGTCGATCACGTACTTCCGCAGCGACCGGATCGAGGACTGAGCCGTGGCGCGGATCGCCTTCGGGCTGACGCTGGCGATCGGCGGGGCGGCAGCTTGGCTGGCGCTGGACGAGTTTCGCTACTTGGCTCCTTATCGGGATGAGATGCTGCGCAGCTACGGAGGGGTCATCGCGGCCTACGTTCTGGCGCTGGCGTTCGACCTTTTCGCCGTGCTGTATCTGGCCTGCCGCCGGCTCGGCTTGGGCGATGCGGGCCGCAAGCTGCGCCGCTTGGACGGGGAAGTGCGGCAGGGCAAGACATTTGACGTCGAGCTAGCTCGGCGGCTTCGGAAGCAGGAGGAGGGACGAGTATGAGAATGCGATTCGATGCGCGCGAACAAGGACGCGAGGGCCCAGCCGTGGACATCCATCGCGAGCGGACCGAGCGCCAGCCAGTCACACCCAACCGAACGCCGAGGGATCCCGTGCCGAGAGAAATCCGCAGGGAGGTCTTGCGCGGCACAGTCGGCAACGGTTTCAGAAGGCGCGGGCGGGCGATGGCGCAGTGGGGCCGATTTCGGCTGGCTGCCGATAGCGTGGAGGCGTTGCGCACGACCGGGATATTCGGCACTGTCGAACTTTCCGACATGACCGACCTATTCGAATCGGCAGGGCGCGCCAAGCGGTCGGTGCAGGAACTCGAGCGAGACAATCTGCTGCGCGTGGAGCGCTTCCAGCGTGGGCGCCGCAGGATTGAGGCCGTGACGCTGACCAGCCCCGGGCGACGCCTGCTCGAGCGCTGTATCGATCCTCGCGAGAAGGGCAACGAAGAGGCCCAAGCGTACCTTTCCGGCTGTGCGCGCTCGGCGCAGGTCTTGCACGACACCGCGGTCTATCGGGCGGCGCGCTGCGAAATGCGGCGCATTTCTGCGGAGGGTGGTGTGATACGGCGCATTCGCACTGAGCGCCAGCTGCGTCGTATCGCCTTGTGTCGCGTCGACGCGGCCAAGCGCAAGGGCGAAGAGTGCTGCAAAGCCCGCGCCGCGGCCGCCGCCGAACTCCGACTCACAGTCACTGGCGGGAAGCTGTCGTTTCCCGATGTGCGCATCGAATGGGAGCGTCCAGCTGCCCGCGGGAGCGAATCAGACTTTGTGGACATCGAGGTGACCACCGCCGACTACCGAGAGAGGAGCCTGTCCGCGAAGTCGGCGGCGGGCTACCAGATCTACGAAATGGCGGCTGACGGCCGCGTTAGCCGCAAAGGGCAGCAGTAGTGGCGATGTCCGGGGCGGCGGAAGTGTCAGTCAAGGCTGCTGGATCCGCAGGGCCGGGTGCGGAGATTGCTGCCGATTTCTTCGAGCGGGCCGAGCGGGTGGAGGCGCTTGGCTACGGCTCGGTCGAGGCGGAGTTCCTGACCGCTGTTGCGCTGCTGGGCGGCTTCTTTGTGCGGAGGCAGTTCCAGACCTTCTCCGGCAAGGGCAAAGGCGGGGCCGAAATCCGGCTGGTGCGCCGGGCCGCTGCCAACGGGCATGTCAAGGCCAACGGTGCCAAGCCGCTGTTGTACCGCCTGTGCGGGGCGTCCCTCTTCCAAGCGGTAGGGTGCGAGGATCCTGGATCTGGGACCGGACGGGCACGGCGCGCGGTGAAACAGAGGCTGTTGGTGCTGGACTATTGGATCGCCTGTATGGGCGAGGGGCAGCTGCTGCTCTCCGCTGCCGACAAGGCGGCCTATTTCGCATCGCTAGGAATTGGCGAGGACTGCTTTCCAGCGGCAGTCCGGACACGCCGGAACGTCCGAAGGTTCTTCCCGGAGAGTTTTCCGATTCGCGTGGCGGACCAGCGCCATGCTTGGGTCCGATTCACTTACGCACACGCGGGTTCGAGCGAGCGTGGCATCAATCGCCACTTGGAAAGCCACGAGCGCTTGGCGATGGCACTGGCAGAGCGCGGCATTGCGTGCGAGTGGATGGTACTGGCGGACGGCCAGTCGCAGTTCGCGCGCCTCCGTCACGCTTGGGGGAGCTGGCTGTCCCGCGCGGAGAGGGATTGGTCCGAGGGAGAGTACTTCGAACTGCGGCGGCTGGTTGACAAGCGGCGCTGGAAGGACCTCTCGCGGGAGTCTGTCGAGCGCTATGCGTTCCTGAGCACGCAGCACGGCGGTGCCGCCGCAGATAGGCGCTATCGGGACTGGGCCTGCAGCGGTGCGTCCGGGCGCAAGCCGGGTGGTGACTTTCCGGAATCCTGCCGGTACTGCGAAGCGCTGATGGAATTCGACTACTCGGCGGCTGATGCCGCCTGTCGCTAGGCGATGGCGTTCGCCCTGAAGATTGCTCGGAGCGGTCCGCTGGAGTGATTCGTAACGATGGCTGTGACTCTGCTGTTGGCCATAGCGGGCGCGGTGCTCGGCGCACTGGCATGGGCGCGGTTCTGGCCGTGGCCGGCACGCGATCCCGTGCTGGCGCTGATCACGGTCCAATCGCCCGTTGCCTCCGAGTTGCTGCGCTGGGGATATGCGGCCAGTTGGATCTTGACGCCATATTTTCTCGCGCTGCTGAGCGCGACAGTCGGAGGACTGCTGGTAGAGAAGCGCGGGCACAAGGCCTCGGCGGCGTCGCTTCCGCCGTGGCCTCAGACCGAGGAGCCACAGATCGTGGTCGGGGAAACGCATCGCCGCACGCAGCCGGGACCCAGCCAGCAGCCGGGCTGGCTGGCCGTGCAGCGGCGAGGGCTCTACGCCGGGACGGCCGTTTTCGGGGCGGTGGGTTCTGGCAAGACGTCGTGTTGCATGTACCCGTTTGCGCGGCAAGTGCTGGGCTGGCACTCGGACGATCCCGAACTGCGGCCGGGCGGGCTGGTGCTGGAGGTCAAGGGCGACTTTTGCCATCAGGTGCGGCAGATGTTGCGCGAGCACGGTCGGGCCGACGACTATCTCGAGCTGAGCTTGGACGGAGACTGGTGCTACAACCCGCTGGAATGCGATCTGGACCCTTACTCGTTGGCCTACCAGATCGCGTCCCTGCTGAATCAGCTCTTCGGCAAGGGCAAGGAGCCGTTCTGGCAGCAGGCGTATACCAACCTGGTCAAGTTCGTGATCTTGCTCTTTCGCGTCTGCGATGGGTACGTCACGCTGCAGGACGTGTATCGAACCACTCTGGACGACGAATCGCTGCGGCGCAAGATCGATGCTGCGCGCGAGCGGCTCGACTTCTTCTCGGAAGTACGGCTTGGCCTCGAGCCGTACAAGCTGCACGAGCCAACGCTGCCCGACCGTAGCTGGGAATACGACGAGAACAGCGGCGAATGGTTCGTGCGAGGCGATCCGGAACTGGTGGAAGTCTTGCAGGAGCGCAAGATCGAGTTCGAGCAAAAAGAGCCGGAACCGGCCGGCTCCGCCCAGAGGCAGCTGCAAACCGTGGTCACGTGGTACCAGCATGACTGGAGCCAGCTCGACGCGCGTTTGCGCAGCTCGATCACCGAGGGAGTGAGCGTGTTTCTGTCGCTGTTCGACCAGCCGGACGTGGCCGACGTCTTCTGCCCGCCGCAGTCTGTCTACAGCGAGCCCGGCCCGCACCGCGGGCGCTGGGCGCTTCCGCCGGTGGCTGAAGCGCTGGAGGAGGGCAAGGTGTTGGCACTGAATCTCCCGGTCGGTGCCAATCCGGCGCTGGGACGGGCCATTGGCGTGATGCTCAAGCAGGATTTCCAGCGATCGGTGCTGGGCCGCATACCGCGCATGGCGAGCGAACCGCAGCGGCCCTGGCGCGACGTTGCCTTCATTTGCGACGAGTATCAGCATTTCGCCACGGTCGGCGAGAGCGATCCAGGCGGGGACGAGAAGTTCTTCAGCCTGTCGCGTCAGGCGCGGCTGGTGGCGCTGGTGGCCACGCAGTCGATCAGCTCGCTGCGTTCTGCGTTGCCGGGAGAGTCGTGGCGGACACTGCTGCAAACATTTCGGACGCGCATCTTCCTTACCTTGTCCGACGAGTCCTCGTGCAAGCTTGCCTCCGAGGCCTGCGGGCAAGTCGAGCGGCTCAAGGAGCAGTACTCGATCTCGGAGTCTTCGCAGTCCGGCGTCGGCTTGCTCAGCGGCCGTGCCGGTGGAGGCAAGGGCACGTTTGGGGTGACCAAGTCGTATTCGTTGCGACGCGAGCCCGTGTTCCAGCCAGCGGCATTCGCGGAATTGCGCAACGCGCAGGCGATCGTGGCGGCCTATGACGGGCGCAACCCCCTGCCGCCTACGTATTGCTATCTCAAGCCATGGTATTTGCCAGTCGAGGTTGGCTACTTTCAAGCGGCGGAAGAGGGGAAGTTGTAGGCGATGCGGGACCCCGCCGGAACCGTAGGCAGGTGGCGGCGTGGTCGGACCCGCGGGCGGGCCGGTCGCCTCGGCTTCGGGCAGCCTGCTGCCGAATGCGTCCGTGGCAGCGCAGTGCCCTTGGCGAGTCGATTAATCGCGCGACAACGGTCCGCACGTAACCGGCAGGCACAAGTCGAGCAGGAATTGGAGGCTGTGGTTGCGACGCAGCACGCTTCTTGGGCTGGCCAACCTGCTTGCAGCAGCGCGCCCTTCGGCTACTGTCATCCGCCCAGCCAGGCCACGATCAGGTGTGCGACCGCCCGTTCCCGCGGCAGCGATTCGGCCTGCACGCTCGTTAGCGAGCCACTCAAGAACCTTCTTGATCGCCATCGAGTTTAGCCGCGAAGAGAAGAACATCGCCGCATTCGAGGTGGAGCGGGCATGACCCCATGAGCGATAAATTCTTGGACTCAGTTCGCGAACTGCATGCAGGGGTGAATTGAGGTAGGTGCCAGGCTGGTCCGCGGAGACGTCGGGCAGGAGGATTCGACCCGCTCGAAGCACTGCAAGAGGCTGTCCAGATGCTTCGTCGCGACACCGCGAAACCCCATCAAAAGGCAGGGAGCGGCTATTGGCGGTCTCCCGATGGTAGCCGATTTTCCGGTTTCGCCCTTGTGGCCGTGCAGCAAATCGATCTTGCCGACCGCCACCAAGCCCTGCTGCGGTGCCTGAACCCACTGACCTGCTGGCCTTCGTATGTGCAATCCGCACTGGTCCCGGCAATCTCCGGCTCGCGATCAGTGCTGTTCGAATCGGCTGAGCAGCGCGTCTCCGCTGTCGCAAACCAGCAGCCATTCGCCGATCTCCTCCAAGCGGTCCGCGTCAGCAATCCCTTCCAGCCTTGCCGCAAGGCTGCGCGCCAGCCCCTCGCCGAAACGGAGCCGTGCTTGTCGCAGGAGCAGCTTCCGCTCGCCCTCGCGTCGGCCTTCGTCGCGGCCCTCGGCCCGCATACGGTCCGCCCATGTCATGCTCTCGGTTTCCAGCATGTCAAGCACCTCCATAAGATCATAGCTCTTGGCTGCGTCGGGCACGCCCAGATCCGGGATTAGTACTTCCGAGATCCAAGCTGCGAAGGCCCTGCCCAGCGCACCTTGGCTCTCGCGCTGTGGCCACTTCCTCAGCGGCGCTGCAGCCGCCCGCAATGCCTCGGGACTTTCACAGCGCTGCAGCCGCCCCAGCAGGACCGCTAGGTTCTCCTCCCCGCCCGGATCCGGGCAGCGCCACAACTCGAGCAGCGGGCACTCCATCCTCGGGATGTCCCGCTCATCCTTCAAGCTGCGCGCCCTGATAGCCTGCCCCACCTCGCCGACCGCCGTCCAGGGCCGCTTGCCGCTGTAGATGATCAGATGCTTCACGCGCGGCACGGTCGAGGCCGCATAGCCGGACTCCCGCGGCGGGTTCTGGCTCAGGATCAGATACATGCGCGCCGCCGCGTGCAGCATTCTGAATGGCATGGACGGGTCGATCTCGGCTTGGCATTCCACCAGCAGGTAGACGATCTCGCCATCGGCTAGCGTAAAGCGCCAGACAGCGTCGGCCAAGCGCTGCCCTTGGCCGTCCGGAGCGACGAGGTTCGCGTTACCGGCGTCAATCGCCACGACCTCGCGTTCGTCGATGCCGAGCAGTGGATAGGCCCGCAGCAGATGGCGGATAAAGGTCTGGTGGTGCACGAAGAGCTTGAAAGCGGAATCGCGCCGCAGGCCCTGATCGATGGGAGTCATGGCGGGTTGTGGGAGTTGGGCCGGAAACGGTCGCAGCAGGCGGGATTGTAACGCAGCGAGAGAGGCTTGCGCCGGGACCCGCGAGGCCCGGCGTCGATAGCCGGTCCGAGGCCTGTTCCCGTGTCGGCGCGGGCCGTTGAGCCAAGCGCTGGGGGCGTGCGCTCCGCTAACGGGCAGCGTATCTCGACCCGCCTGAGAGCGACCGCGCCGCCAGCGGCAGGCGCATACCTAACGGACGCGGCGTCTTCCTTGTCCTGGGGCCACATCCAAGGCGTAAACTGGACTGCGATTTGCAGCAGGCCCAATCGGTTGACCGTTCCAGCAAGTCTGGTTCGCGCGCCAGCTTCTGGCTACTCCTTTCGTATCCCCAATGAAGAATCGAGCGCGCGAGCCGATGAGCTTCACCACCAGCCAGTGAAGCTGGGAAGTTCGAGGATTAACGGCCCCTCAGGCCCATAACTCGTCGACTGGCCCGTAGGCGTCTTCATCCGATAGCGGCACGTATCGGAAGCCCCGTCCGAGCGGGTCGTCGAGGCGGACCGTCGTCCAGTCGATTCCCAGCGCCGAGTAGACCGTTGCCTCGATGTCTTCCGGTCGGATCTCGCGCTGCCTCGACCAGCCAAACTCGGTCGTGAATGATCCGGGCCCCCTCCCGCCGAGGTCATTGGTAGACCCGACCACGGTTCCGCCTTTGATGCCTCCGCCGGCAAGCACGAAGAACATCTGCAAGTAATGATCGCGCCCGTGCCGCGTGGACGAAAGAGGCCCGGGCGTGCGCCCGAACTCTCCGCAGGCCAGCACGAGTGTTTCGTCGAGGCGCCCCGATGCGTCCAAGTCCTCGATGAGCGCCGCAAAGGCGGGATCGAAGACTGCCGTCCTCGAATAGATCGTGCCCTCCGTATCGTCGTCCTGTGTCCCGTATATGTCGGTGTGGTGGTCCCAGCCGTTCAACTCCACCTGGATAAAGCGGGTGCCTTGGTCCTGCTCGATGATCTTCCTGGCCGTGAGCATGGCATCTCCGAAGCTCGTCGCACCGTAGCGCGCATGTTCCTCGTCCGTGTAGCTGAAGGCCGCGCTGACCGCCGGGTTGAACATCATCCGGCGGGCGTCGGCGTACATGCCCGAGAGGCCGGCCGCCCGCTCGCCGAACGGGGCGTTCCCCGATCGGAAGCCCGCTTCCATCTCGTCGAGAATTGCCCATCGACGCCGAAAAACCTCCTGCCCCCGGGGGTGGTCCAAGATCTGCAGTCCCTCGGTGGACGGCTCGACCCGCAACGGCCCGAACCGCGGCGGGAAGTACCCGGACCCCACGATGTTTCCCGCCCGCAGCGCAATGAAGCCCGGAAGCGTCTGGTACTGTGTCCGCTCGCGCTCTTTCTCCAAGGCCACGACGCTGCCGATGTGAGGGGCGATTTGCCCCGTCACCGACGCCGGATCGCGGCCGGCCTGCACCCATGACTGTGCCAGCGGATGCGCGCGGGCCCAGGCCAGCCCCGAGCGGATGATGGCGATCTTGTCGAGCACCCTCGAAGTGTTGCCCAGCAACGCCATCGGGACTGTCACGCCGCCGAAAGTCTCCGGCTCAAACTCGGGGGGCGTCACGCCTTGGAGGTACTTGAAGTCAAAGGTGTCGACGTGGCTGGGTGCGCCTCGCAGAAACACGAAGATGACGTTCCGCGCCGTGTTCTGGGTCAGAACCGATCCGGCTGACACCGTCTCCCCGACAGCCGGGACGCCTAGGAGGAAGCTGCCCGCCAGCCCCGTCAGCGAGTCCCGGAAGAAGCACCGCCTCGTGAGGTGGGGACGTTCGAAGAATGTCGGATGCGATCGCTGCTGCCTGTGGACAACTCGCTCGAACCGTTCCCTCTCCGTCATGCCTTCCTCCGTGCACCGGATCGCATCCCGCTCAGTAGTTCGTGTAGAACTCTGTTCGATTGAACAGCGCCCACATCAAGTCTTCGGCCCGGTCACGGCGCTCCCTGATCCGCCCCTCGCCCAGATACGCAACCGCCATCGCCAGCTCGTCTGCACTGGGAGGACGGCCCAGAGCGCTCAGATACATCCCTGTCACCAAGCCATCATCCGGCTCGGAAATCAGTTCGGCAAGCGTTCCCCCACGGGCGTCGTAGGCAGCGCGGCGGAACACGAATATGTTGTTCATCAGGTTGAGCGCTTGCAGCGGGCTTGCCGCGTCACTCCTTGGGGTTTGCCGGCGGTCTCCGGGAAGGAAGGCCCGCAGGAAACGTCGAGCCCCGACCGCATTCCTGCCCCTGCCGGGAATCACGTCATTCACGTCGGGAAACTGCATCGCGAGCGGCACGTCCTGAAGGGTCGGCGAAACGTCGTAACTCGCCCGCTTGCCGCTTGCGATCAGGATCGCATCGTGCATCTGCTCGGCGCCGAGGCGCCGTGCGTTGTGCCGGACAAAGAATCGCTCGTATTGCGGATTGAAGACGCCGTCGTACCGCGAGGACAGTTGGTACGTCCGAGACGTCACGATCTCCCGCATGAGCCACTTGAGGTCGAATCCACTCGTGCGAAACCCGTTCGCCAGCCATTCGAGGAGCCCGGGATGCGAAGGCTGAACATCCCACTCTCCGGTCGGCGGGTCAGCGGGGTCGAGTCGGTCCGGGTCGAACTGGTCGGCGGGCTCGACCAGTCCCCTGGCAAAGAATTCCCGCCAGATGTAATTGACAGCCGCGCGGGCGAACTGGGGGTCGCTGGTCAAGTAGAACCCGACTTGCTCCCTGAGCCGCAATTGAGGATCGACCGGTGACTCCGCGAAGGGGTATGCGGGTGCCACGCGGCGCTCTTCGTGGAACCTGTCTGGCCGGTTGCCACCCTGCGTCCAAGCCAGATAGCGGCCCGGTTCGCCACCTTCGGCGTCGAAGTCCCCCGACGCGGACGGCCGATCCTGTATTAGGAAGTACCTGACAGGCACTCGGCGGCCGTCCCGCTCTACACGCGGCGTCCATTTCCGTATGGCCGGCAGGTCCGAGAAGAACGCGGCCAAGCCCCATGCCTCCAGGCGGGTCGCCCGCGCCCCCCAGGCGCTGACGCCTTCGAGCCGTCCTTCCCCGTCGTGGCAAAGCACGCAATCCATCGTTGACATCCCGAGGAAGTCTCGCGCCGCCCGGTAAGCCAGAGCGTCGTAAGTGTCCTGAGGCGGACCACCGGGCGTCCGAGCGCCGAGCACGTACCCGACGGGCGAGGCCCGCACGGGGTTGGACTCGAGATCCGAGTACACTCGTTCGTACTTCTCGAAGCTGGCAAAGCTCTCCGGATAGTCCCGGCCGTCACTCGTGCCTTCGGCAGCCAGCATTTCCCGCGCCATCCGGTCGTACGGCTTGTTCGCCCGTAGCGACTCGAGCAGGTATAGGTGCAGCGAGTCGCGCCCGTGCACGCGCCGGTTCACACCCTCGGTACGGTTCGTGTTCCGGAACAGGTCGCCAAAGAACAGCGCCCAGCGGTCCGCCCATTCCGGCATCTCGAGCAGCGAGTCGACAAGGCTGTGCCGCTTGTTCTCGGACGAGTCGGTCAGGAATCGGACCACCTCATGCCGGGTCGGTATGCGTCCTGTCAGGTCCAAGCGCACACGCCGGAGGAATTCGGCGTCGCTGGTCAGGTCTGCCAAGGGAATACCGGCCGCCTTGGCGGTCTGCTGTACGCAGTCATCGATTCCCTCGCACGCCATCGGACCGGCTTGGACAGGCGTTGCGTAACGCTGGAGCCGGAACGGCGCGGCTGCCGAGCGGCGCTCCGGGATCATTGCCATTGCGTCGCGCGTGGCCTTGGCGCGCGAGGTCATGGCCCGCAGGTCTTGGGAGTGGCTCCAATCGAAACGGCCCGCCTGCCCCGGACTGAAGAAAGTACAGCCGGCATGGTCTGGAACCGACGCTTCCCCGTTGATTGGATCAAGTCGTTGGGCCGTTGCCGGTCCGGCAAGGATGATTGCCAGCGTCCATGCTGCCAGAGTATCGCGCGAGTGCCGCCGCATGAGACACGACCCCTATACGCACATTGTAGGGCCCGGTGCAGGTTTCCGCATTCTGGGCATCGTCGACGACGCTGAGCTTCGTCTTGTGGGGTGAAGGCGGGATGGTGGAAAGGAGGCACTTCGTCGGTTGCTCGGTCACCATCGAGGGCAATGCCGTGCGAGACTGAGCCCACAGCTTGGCCGAACGGTTATGTCCGAAGGCTCGGCTGGGGGAGAACGAATGAGGGAGTATTTCGAGGCGTCCAGCAGAGTGCCGGTGCTGTGCGCCACCTTGCTATCCACCCTTATTCTCGTCGTGGCGGTGTTTCCATCCCTGCCGATCGGTGGCGAACTGATCGATGTCAAGGCTGGCTACACGTACGCAGAGGCTCTCGCCGCGTTCGAGGGCTACGGCGAAGCGGGGCGGCGGGCCTATGTATGGGCCAGTCTAACCTTGGACAGATTGCTTCCGATCGTCTACGCCAGCTTTCTGGGCGGACTCGTCTATCGGCTCCGACCAACGGAACGGTTGTGGGGACTGGCATACCTGCCCCTTGCGGCGGGAGTGATCGATCTGGGCGAGAACGTCCAGATCGTCCTCATGCTGACGCGCCACCCCGATATCTCCGCTGCGCAAGTGGCGAGTGCGTCGCTGTTCACGTTGTCCAAGGGATACGCGTTCTTGATCTGTCTGGCACTGGCGACCACGCTGGCGGTAGTTGCGGGGCAATGGCACTGAGTTAGGCTGGGCCAATCCGGCGTTTCTTGAGCATGCTCTAATGCTTTGATTCCATGGCACTTACAAGAAATTCGAAGATTTTTCGCAAATCCCCTTGACATCCCGGCCCCAATTTGCGATGGTGAG
>JAJEHF010000004.1 GCA_022823865.1 Bryobacterales bacterium | reverse complement strand
CGCACCCGCTCGTAGCGGCCACCCGCCAGCCGCCAGCCCTCTAGCCGCCCCGCGATCAGCTCGCCCAGCGGGTCGAAGCGCCAGTATTCGTGCACTCCCATCCGCTCGTACGTCGCGCGCTTGCTCGTCGCGTCGCGACGGCTCGTGGACGGCGACGCCACCTCCACCACGAAGCTCGGCACCACGCCGCCCTCCTCCCAGAGCAGATACGACTTGCGCGCCTGCTTGTGCAAAGCGCCCAGCACCACGAACACGTCCGGCACCACCACGGCCGCGGGATCGCCTTGGCGGTAGTACAGCGCCATGCTGCCGGCCACATAGGCGTCTTGCCGGGCCTTGAAATGCGTGTCCAGCTGGTCGCGCATATCGATGATGGACCGCGCATGCGGGTCGGTCTCCATCAGGACCTTGCCGTCGGAGTAGGGGTATTCCACCGGTTGTCCCGTAGCCCGGTCGGTGAGGGCATCCAAGAGTGCGCCGGGAGCGGCCATGGCTGCATGATAGCAGGCGGAATTGTGCCCTGGGAGCGGTCGGCGCGGGCCTGATGGTCAGGTCCCGTTTGCTCCGCGCAGGCGGCAGAGGCCGAGCGTGAAACCGCCCCCCACGATCAAACATGGCTCAATTGTCAACCTCGCGCCGAGACAAGGAGTCTAGGCTGGACGCATCGACACACGTAGGCCGAGCACCTCGCATCCGATCCAGCATCTGCAGCGTCTCGTCGTGAAGCGAAAGGTCAGCGCTCAAGATCTCGAGGCCTTCAAGACTCGATGCCAACGTCCTGAACATCCGAGCCGTGTTCTCTCCCTGCCGGTGAAGAAACCAAGAGTGTGCCTCGGGCCAAACAAGGATTGAGGTGTGCCAATCCGGCTTAGCACCCCCAAAGAGAGCCACAGCCTAGGGGTGGCACCGATCTCGCTTGTTCAGTGGCGCGATATGGATCCCCGTGTCGAGGAACTCTTTTCTGGGCTGCATGGCATATCGCGACCGTAAACGACATCATCGACGGTTTCGCTGTCGTCCGGCTCTCCGTCAACGACTCCCGCATATGCCATCCACGGCCTGTCTGCCAGTTCCCGGGAAACCCTTTCCCGCAAGCTCCTGCGACACAGCTCTGCAAGCGAAATCCCCTGTCGTCTCGCCATCAACTTGGCCCGGCTGTAAAGCTCTTGATCTATGGAGATCTGCGTCCGGATCATGTTATCTATCCTAGGCCCCATGATGAGAAGCTCTGGCTTCCGGTCCACTCCTGCGTGACTCCCCATTGGGCTCATTCCTGGGCGAGAGGTGCCTTGGTGTGGTCGACTCCTTCCCTCACGCCGCGCTGTCTCGCAGGCGGGCGGCATAGACCGACACTATTCGACGACCGTGTCCGACCAAAGCTGTTCAAGGAAACGCTCCCACGGCAGAATCCAAATCCCGTCGCTCGTCCGCCGAGCGTCGCGCTCGTTGCAAACTACAATCGCCTGCCGCGGGCTGTGCTCGTCGACATATGCGCGGATGCCCCTCAAGTCAGACGGACGCAGGCGTGTGCTCCCTTTGACCTCGATCGCAATGTTGCCTTCGCGCCCAAGAACGAAATCACATTCCAGGCCGGATTTGGTGCGCCAGAATCGCAGCGGCAGTTCGACTTCTCGATAGCTCCGGTAGGCGAGCAGTTCCATGAGCACTAAGTGCTCAAGTGCCCGCCCGAACTCCGGCCCTGCAGGCCGTTCGACCCGGCGGCCCATCAAGTGGCCCGCAACGCCGACATCGAACAGGTAGAACTTGGGCGCACGCGTGATGACCTCTCGCGAGCGTCTCCGACTAAATGGCTCGAGCAGAGAGCCGACGAGCGTGTCCACGAGAATCTGGAAGTACTCGCGAACCGTCTTGGAGTCCACCCCGCAATCCCTGGCGACGTTGCTGGAATTGACGAGCTCGCCGTGGCTGAACGATAGAGCGTCGAAGAACCGCGAGAACGCGGGAGTATTCCTGACCAATCCCTCGTCGAATACCTCTTCCTTCAGGTAGTCGTCGACATAACCGGCGAGTGCGCGTCGGTACTGCTTCGTGTCGTAGTGCTGGGGAATCAACCCGCGGTTCAGCGCCCGCAGCAGATCGAAATCGGGAATCTCCGCATAAGTCAGTGGATGCAGGCCGAAGCGCCAAGCCCGCCCCCCGAGCAGGTTGCCGTGCCCCCGCTTGAGCTTGCGCGCACTGGACCCGCAGAGTGCGAAGCCGAGACCTTTGTCCTCCATCAGTCGGTGGACTTCGTCCAAGACGGCCGGGACCTTTTGCACCTCGTCGATGATGACGGGGCTGGTGAGGGTGGGGCCGTCCAGCGCATCCAATCGCTCGGCAAGTGTCCAGGGACTTCGGGTGAACTCCAGCAGCAGCCTGGTGTCCAGCAGGTCAAAGCGCACTGCATCTGGGAATCGTTCGCGAAGCAGCGTCGACTTTCCTGTCTTGCGCGGCCCCCAGAGAAAGGCCGACTGCCCCGTGGGAAGTTCTAGTCTGAGGATTCTCTCGTAGCTCACAAGCAGGAGTCTACTCCGAATTAGGTCAACTAATTCGGAATATACTCCGACTTATCAGGATCTGTCAAGACCGCCCGACGATGGTTCCACCCTCCCCTTACGGGTCATTTATCAGGTGTCAGGCGTACAGCCAAGGTTCGCTTGGGCCGATCGTGCGGAGTGGCGCTCCAGATCACAGCGATGGCAGCCCGCTCACCTCAACCGTGAACGGGAGAGTGCTGACCTTCCCCCTGCGCCGCACCTGCACCCACACTCGGTACATGCCCGGTTCCGGGAAGATCACGTTCATCTGGATGAGCTTCCCGCCGTCCGCAATGCTGGGGTGTCCGTGCATCATCGTGATCAGATCGTCCTTGACCGCGAGCATGTGTGCCCATGCGCCGAGGAACTTCTGCAGTCCCCGGGCCGTGTTGAGCTCGAAAAACAACAGTGTCAGCAGACCTGCCACCGGATCGGGCGGGTCGGTCCGCAACGAGACCTTGACGTTGCGGCCCCGCTTGGGCTCTCTGTCAGGGGTCAGGCTAGGAGCGAGCGTCTCCAACGGCTCCTCGAATCCAGCGGTGGTCAACGTCATCGGTATCATCTGCGGAGTCCCACCGGCCGGGTAGAAGTCGCCCATCAGCCGATACACGCCCGGCTTGTCGAACACTGCTTCGATCCGAAAGATGCCGTCATCGCCGAGCGTGGGATGCTCGTGTCGAAACGCCTCAAGGTCGTGGCTCACCCAGAACAGGTGGAAGAGCTTCTCGTGGACGGTCTCGAATTCGGTTTGGCGCTCTCCGCTGTCAGGCTGCAAGACCTCGAAGCCTAACTCCACGGGCTTACCGACTCGAACTGCTGCCGGAGTCGTCGTCAAGCGGACCTGGTACTCGGCTGGCACAGGCAGGCCGAATACGAGTTGCATCCCGCAACGGGAACAGACTCCTGCAGTCTCGGACCTGATATCAGGGTCCATCGGGCAGACAAACGGAAGCGGGCCAAGGGACACGCGGTCCAGGTCCAAGCCCTCGACAGCGCTCTGTCCAAACAGCGGAGTCAAGGCCAGCAAGGCCAAGGCGCACAGCAACCGCATGGCCCGCTGCCATGCGCGACGACGCCCCGAAGCGACGGGGGCAAGTGCCGGCCCCGGCGACATCAACCGTTCCCGCCTGGGCAACCGGTCACCGCTTCACCCATTTCTGCAGCAGGGGCGGGCTCGCGCGGGGCTGTCGCGTCAGCCCGGCAAAGACGTTTCCGAGATCGTCCGCTCCCAATCCCTCTGGATCGGTCCCGCCGATGAAGACCAGCACCGATCCATCCCCAGCTCTGCCGATCCGGATTCCGTTCTCACCGCCGGGATTGCGCACAGCGCCGGCAATGGTCTTGCCAGACTCGGAGTCGGAAACGAGCAGAAAGTCGCCGGATATGATCGCGATTCCGCTGGGACGGCCAAACTGTCGCCAATCATCCACGAAGTTCATGTCCTGATCGAAGATCTGGACACGGTCGTTGGAGCGGTCGGCCACGAACAACCGGCCTCGCGAATCAAACGCCAGCGCGTGCGGGCCATCGAACTCCCCGGGGCCAGAGCCCTTCTTGCCCCACTCGTCGACATACCCGCCATCGCTGGTAAAGCGCACTAGCCGGTCGCCATCCTGCTGGCTGGTTGATGGGCGCGGGAAATGGCCGTCGGCAATGATGATGTCGCCGTTCGGCGCCACAGCGCAGGCGGTCGGCGCGATAAACGTGTCCTTGCCCGCCTTCGACACGCCGGCCTTGCCCAGCGTCAGGAGCAGCTCGCCGTCCTGGCTGAACTTGAAGAACTGGTAGCCCCGCCCGGCCTTGGACGGGTCGTCCCCGAAGGGGCCACTATCGCCGGCCCAGAGGTTGCCATCTTGGTCCATGCAGAAGCCATGGGCCTGCACGAACATGCCCTCGCCGAATGCCTTGACCGCCTTGCCGGATGAGTCCAACTTGATGATCGGCGGGTCCGATCGATGGTGCAGCCACAGCCCTCCCGTGCCGTCAGGAAGGATCCCGATGGACGAGCCCCACAGCACGCCTTCGGGCAGTTCGCCCCAACCCTCCACCATGCGATAGGGATTCGCCAACGACTCGGTATTGCCTTGAGCCGACAGGACGGCAGCCATGGCGAGGATCGAGGCGGAAGCAGATAGGAGCCTCGCGCAGGCTGTTGCGGGCATAAATCCTCCAAGGCTACTGGCGGCAGGAACCTACCCCGGGGCAGCGTGCTTCTGGCTCAGCGATGTGCGCTCAGGGTGTGCGTGCTGCCGTCTGTCCACGGGACCTGTTGTGCCGTCAAAGTGGCCAATTCAGTCTACTGGATTCCTGCTTGCGGCAATTCAATTTCGAGTTCGAGCAATCATCTCCGGACTCGATTCCCCATGATCTGGCAGCGGTGTGCTGCGTGCCGTCCGTGGCTTCGATGCGTAAGTGCCAGACGGGCCGCTCGAACGCTTAGAGGCTGCGATCAGAAGAACGAGATTCGCTCACGAACGAGACTGCCCAGTAGGTGCCGGGCCCGGTCAGTCGAGCTCAGTTTCTCGTCTCCTTGCATCATCGAGACCTTGACCAGGCTTCTGTCTGGGATCAACCGCGAATTGATGCAGCCAAGCAATCAGATCCGGCGAGCGCGCCTCTGAAAGGATGATGATCCGAGCCACCTCGTAGACGGAGAAATGCCCCCTGCTGAGCAGCTGTGCACACTGGCCCGGAGGGATGTTCTCGAAGATGTTGTAGAGGGCACCTGTCCCGGGAGGCACAGGCGCGGGACACTCGATCCAAGCAGCGAGCTCGGTTGCCGTAGGCGGATTCGGGAAACCCGCCAGATGGCAGTGAATCACTTCCTCTAGAAGTTCGACCCGCTCGCGGAAGGCGGCCTTGGCGTCGTCGCAGCCATGCCAAGCGCGTCGCGCCTGCGGATAGTCGAACCACTCCAGCGGCACAGGCTCGAGTCGCAGCAACCGCTCCACGGGACGGCCGATGACCGTGAGCGGCTTGCCGGGGCCGCCGACCAGCGAGCCGTGCTCGCCGATCGCACCGGTCGCAGGATCGACTCCCAGGTCCTTACTGACCTGCAGGCAGATTCGCTGATGCTCTGCCAGCATTTCTTCTCTTGTTGGCAGATGGTCGGGCGGACTCGCCAGCGGCGGACCGTAGAATGCCTTGCGGACGGCGCTGTAATCGATCGGCACGGGATCTACTGCCTCCACGGGATGCTTGTTCGGGGAAACCGTGAGCGAACGTCATCGAGCATGTCCTGCACCGCGCTGTCCCGCAGCTCAGGATAGTGCGGGTTGGCCACGGGCTCTTCGTGCCGTTCCATCCAGCCTGGGCTGAAGCTGCTCAGCGCGGCAACGAGAACGGCGGGGTCCCGGACCGGCCCCGCGGACCAAGCTTCCTCCAGGGCCTCGGGCTCCAGGCGCCTCGCAACAGCCATGTCGTATAAGTCGCGGGGAACAATCCTGCCATGACTGAGCATCCTGCGGTGCAGTTTCTTGGCGAGGATTTCCACGTTGGTTTCCAGTGCGATCATCGGGGCGCGTGCAAAATCCTGCGACCGGTTGTGCCGAGTTTGCGGCGACGACGCAACGATTTCGACTCTGCCATGTTCGCAGTACACCGTGCAGCCCTCAAGGCCAAGAGTCACGATTCGGCTGCGCGGCAGTTCTTCGAGGCGCGACTCGAACCGAGAGCATTGATCGTAAATGGCTTCCGTGTAAGTCGATGGGGAGGTAAACAAGTCGATGTCGAAGCTGTCCCGATGCTGCCAGCGAGCTGCAAGGGCTGTCCCACCGCCGAGCAGCAGACGTTCAGACGGAACGAATTCCAGGATCAGCGGAACGACTTCATCGAAGATGCGTTGCGATCCCTCTGGCAAGGCTAGTCCGTTGCGATCCGCTGCCATCCCGCGCCACCCGACCGTGCTGTCCCTTGGCTTCTCGAGTCGGACATTGCCGATCCACAACAAGAACCAGAGGGTCCGAGCGATCCCCCTATCAGAATAGATGTCAACTTCGAGTTCGGGAAGACTCAATCTGCGGCACCACCCTACCTGATAGCGCTACGGCAAGTGATCGCGTCCGGCGTCAGCGTGTGCCCGGTCACCCTTGCTAGGACTGGAATGATCTCACTCCCGATAGGCGCTCGCGCTCAGCCTGCGTCAGCTAGCCCGAATCGGCCTGCCGCTACCGGACATCTTCGAAGAACGAGCCCATGCTGCGAAATTTCTGGTAGCGGCCTTCAACAAGCTCGTCCGCCGATTGGGCTGCCAGCGCTTCGAGGTTTCGCTCCAGGGCATCGCCGAGCAGAATCGCAGCTTGGTCCACGTCCTCGTGCGCGCCATGCTGCGGCTCGGGAACGATCTCGTCCACCAAGCCCAGGTCCTTCAGATCCAAGGCCGTCATCTTCAAGGCGCTGGCCGCCAGCTCGGCCTTGCCAGAGTCCCGCCACACGATAGCCGCGCAACTCTCGGGCGAAATCACGCTGTAGACGGCGTTCTCCATCATCAGAACCCGGTTCCCCACGCCCAGCGCGAGGGCGCCGCCACTTCCGCCTTCGCCAATGCACGCCGTGATCAACGGCACTTTCAAGCTGGCCATCTCGTAAAGGTTTCGAGCGATCGCCTCCGCCTGTCCCCGTTCCTCGGCATCCTTGCCCGGATAGGCCCCTGGCGTGTCCAAGAGCGTCACGATGGGCCGGCCGAATTTCTCGGCAAGCTTCATCACGCGCAATGCCTTGCGGTATCCCTCCGGGCGCGGCATGCCGAAGTTGCGATGAACGCGCTCTTCCGTCTTGCGCCCCTTCTGCTGGCCGATGGCCATGACCTGCTTGCCCCGAAGCGATCCGAATCCGCAAACGATCGCGGGATCGTCCCCAAAGGCACGGTCGCCGTGAATCTCGGAGAACCCATCGATCAGGCGCGTGATGTAGTCCAGCGAATGTGGCCGTTGCGGATGTCTGGCCAGCAGCACGTGCTCCCATGCGGAGCGCTCCGTAGCCGTGGCGGGATCGCCCTCGGCGGCGGACACTGGCTTCTCCTTGGGTTCTTGGACGCGTTTCGCCATTCGCCGGCCTGCCCCTGGCACGCCTTCCATTGTATGGCCGGAATGATCCTTCGGAGGCGCCGTGACCGTTGCGCGGCGGCCTCGTTCGGTCTCCTTGCCTACACTGAAGGCGTGGTCTTTCGGGCGTTTTGCATAGTCGTTGCCGCGGTCAGCCTAACCGCGCCGCTACCCGCTCAAGCGGACGAGCAGCTTGTCAACGACATTCGCATGTTCACCGTCATGGCCGCGATCAACGCGGCCGGCTATGACGATGGCCTCTCGTCAGAGGCGGACCACCCGGCCCGCAAAGCCCTCCGCCAAGACCTCGAATCCGTCGATTCGAGCATGCGCAACCGGCTGCGCACCTACTACGAACAGCACAAGCTGGACGACTCCGAACTCGACCTGTCACAGTACATTTCGTTCGCCCTGATGTGCGGCGAGCCGCCGTTCTTCGACCTCAAGGCCGAGGTCCCCACGGATCTGCCGCTTGACGTGCGGCCGATCCGCGGCCTGTCCGCCCTGCTGCGCGAGTTCTACGAGATCGCTGACATTGAACAGCTCTGGCATCGCTATCAGCCTGCCTACGAAGACGCCATGCTGCGCTACCAAGATCCGCTGATCGAGTCGGTCTTCGAAATCAACGGCTACCTGCGCGTGCCGTCGAATAGCCGCGAGGCAAGAGGCTTCAAGGTCTACTTCGACCTGCTAGCCGCGCCGGGCAGCATCAACATGCGCGCATACGGCGGCGACGTGAAGATCGTCATCCACTCCTCGTCGGAAGTGCGCACCGAGGAAATCCGCGCAGCCTACCTGCTTCACCTCCTAGACCGGCTGTCCATTCGCTACGCGGAAGTGGTCGCCAAGAAGGAGTCGCTCGCGCGGATGGCGCTGTACGCACCGGCCCTGGACGACGCCTACAAGTCCAACTTCCAGCTGCTGCTGACCAAGTCGCTAGCCCACGCTGTGCAAACCCGGATGCGCTACGAGCCGGAAGAGAAGAAGCTGGCTCGCATCATGGACCACGCCCGCAACGGCTTCATACTGACGCCCTACTTCTACGAGAAACTGGCGGAGTACGAGAAGCAGCCTCAGTCGTTTCGCCGCTATTACGAGACCTTGATCGACGACATCAGGGTGCGCCAGGAGGCCGAGCGCATCCAGCAGGTGAAGTTTGCCGAACGCCCCGCGCGCAAGGCACCGGCGCCGCGACGTGTGGCCCGCCCGAAGGTCTCCGAAGAGGACCAGTTACTCTCCCAGGCCGAGGGGCTGCTGCAACTCAACGAGCTGGACCAGGCGCGCAAGCTCTATGAACGGGTGTTGCAGGGCGACGGCAAGGGCCGCGGCCAAGCCAACTACGGACTCGGTCGCATCGCCTTGGACGAGGCGGATCCAGATCTGGCTCTAGAACACTTCGCGGTCGCTGCGGTGAGCGACAGCGATACACGCATTCGCGCAATGTCCCACATCTACATGGGCCGAATCCACGACATTTTTGGTAATCGCGACCTCGCTGTGAACCACTACCAGAGTGCCCTGGATACAGGCGACACCTCGCCCATCATCCGGAGATTCGGCGAGCAGGGCTTGGCAGAACCGTTCACGGGCATGGAAGACGAGAACGAAGACGAACCATAGCCCGTACAACAGCACCGTGATTCTCGGTACCGCCGCTGACGCCAACCCTACGGTGCCAGCGCGTTACCGTCTGTCTGCGTTCTAGAACCGCTGCGCCAAACGGACGGTTGATCCACCAAGTCAATCTTCGTACCGGCGCGGCTGATACCCACCCCATGGCAAGGTCATGTAAGTGAATCGCGACTGCACATGCGGTTCATCCTATGCTCTGAAACTGGTTCAATCGCGATTCGGCCGTCCATGGATCGACGACGTCGATGCCTGAGTTTCGGAACTCGCCCACATTTCGCGTCACTATCCCGAGTCCGCGAGTGGCAGCGCATGCGGCGAGAAACGCATCAGGAACATGATCGTCGAGCGGCTCGCCACATCGTCGCTTTGCTTCCATAATGCGGGCGCAGGCGTGGGCGTCGGCCAGACTCCAGCCAACGACCCGGTCCTCGAACTGCTCGTCGAGAAGTTCCCGGAACCGTTCCGATAGGTCGTCCCGGCGGCGGCCGGGGGCAAGACGGCCGATGCCGTTAAGGACTTCCCAAGCGGTGATGGAAGCGATGCCGATTCCCTCGATGGCAATTGAATCGAGAAAGGCGGCAACGCGCGGCGCAGGGCGCGGGCGCATCATCTCGGCGATGACGTTCGTATCGATCAGCCAAGAGATCGGGACGGTCATTCTGAGTCGTTACCCGAGAGCACCAGTGGCCGATAGCCGCAGCGCACGGGGAGGGCCAGATCGACCCCGTGCTCCGCTCCGAAATGCCGCGCGAAGGCCTCAGACGGCTTCAGACGGCGCTCGGTCTTCGTGCGCCGTTCACGAATCAAGAGGCGTACGAGCTCTTCCATCGACACGCCTAGATGTCGGGCTTCGCGCCGAAGCCAAGACTTGTCCGCCGGATCGATGTTCCGGACGGTGATGCTGGATCTCATTTGGGCACCTCCTAGTCAGCCGACAGATCAGGGACGGGCCAATGTGCTATCAGATTATGCTATCAGATCGCATACGTCAGAAGCTTTCAGTTCTGTGTTCTCGGCTAACAGGCTCGACGAGATTGTCAAATTTGACTGCATACACAGCGTACTTTCGCGGCAGATGTCGAGGGCAGAGCGGGGGCGAACCGCCCAGTGGCGACCGAGGTGCGCCTTAACCCCGCCTTCGTGAGGTGGGCGCACGGTGGCATTTCACCACGGGGAGGAACCGGGCGAACGTCGCTCGGGCAAGCCTGGCAAGGAATAGGCATGGCATCGCCGATAACCCCGATCACGCCAAGCGTGGCACCTGCAATCAGGCCCTGCTTCTGGGCAGTGCCAATCCAGGTCCGATCAGCATTGAACCGACGCGGAGTTGAAACCTTCCGAGGCAAAGCAGCCGAGCCCGAGCATGCAGCGCACTCGCTCCGGCTCGACGACACTCCTGCCACTCTCGCAAGGAGACGCCACTCCCTGTATTACGATGAAATTTGGCGACTAGCAGCCTGCCGAAGCATGCCGGAACAAGAGGGAATCGACCAAGAGACTGAGGGCGCTCCCAGCGAGGCGGCCCGCCAGGCGGACCTGCCCGAGAGCATGAACGGCGATGGCAGCGCCCCTGCGGAACAAGCTGAACCCGAGGCCAACGCCGAGCAGTTGCAGGAGCAACTCTCAGCAGCGCTTCAGGAGCGCGACGAGATGCTGGCCAAGCTGCAGCGCTCGCAAGCGGAATTCGAGAATATCCGCAAGCGGCTGCAAAAGGAGAAGGATGGCGTGGTGCGCTACGCCGCCTCGGACACGATCCAGTCGCTGCTGCCGATCATCGATGATTTCGAGCGCGCCATCAACGCCGACGGCGTCCCGGACGAGATCAAGAAGGGCTTGGAGTTGATTCACCGGCGCATTTTCGAGGTCTTCTCCCGGGCAGGCCTGGCCGAAGTGGACCAGCACGAGACCTTCGACCCCAACCTGCATTTCGCCGTCGACCGGGCGCCGGCCGGCGAAGACCAGTCGGACCAGCAGATTCTCGAGGTCTACCAGAAGGGCTACCGCTTCAAGGACCGCCTCATGCGAGCCTCGATGGTGAAGGTCGCGGTCAAGGAATAGCCTCCGGAAGGTCCGGGGCCGAGGACCGGCAAGGTGCAGAAGCGCGATTACTACGAGGTGCTCGGCGTCCCCCGCGGGGCGGACGAGGCCCAGTGCAAGCGGGCCTACCGCAAGCTCGCCATGAAGCACCACCCGGATCGCAACCCGGGCTCCAGCGAAGCCGAGGAGAAATTCAAGGAGGCTTCCGAGGCCTACGGCGTCCTGAGCGACCCGGAGAAACGCCAGCTGTACGACCAGTACGGCCACGAGGGCCTTGCCGGTGCCGGCATGGGCGGCTTCAACGCCAACGACTTTCCCGACATCTTCGGCGACCTCTTCGGAGAATTCTTCGGCACCGGCACGCGCCGGGGCCGCTCGCGCGCCCAGAGCGGCGACGACCTGCTGTACGAGCTGGAGATCGATTTCGAGGATGCGGCCTTCGGCTGTTCCAAGGAGATTCAGATTCCGCGCAACGAATCGTGCGAGCGCTGCGACGGATCCGGCGCCGAGCCCGGTACCCGTCCGGTGCGCTGCAACCGCTGCGGCGGCCGCGGACAAGTGCACACCCAGCAGGGCTTCTTCATGATGAGCCGCACCTGCTCGACCTGCCGCGGCACCGGGCAAGCCATCCAGCATCCCTGCTCGACCTGCAGGGGCCGAGGCTTGCAGCAGGTCCAGCGCAAGCGCAAGGTGGACATTCCCGCCGGGGTGGACGACGGGATGCGCCTGCGCCTGTCGGGCGAGGGCGGGGTCGGCAGCCACGGCGGCCCGCGCGGAGACCTCTATGTCTTGATCCACGTGCGCGAGCACGAGATCTTCAGGCGCGAAGATGCCGACCTCCACTGCGACGTCCAGATCAACGTCTCCCAGGCTGCACTCGGCGCGAAGGTCTCGATACCGACGCTTGAGGGCGAAGAGACCCACACCATCAAGCCCGGCACCCAATCAGGAGCCCGGCTGGTCTTGCGCGGCAAGGGCATCCAGCGCGTGCGCAGCAGTCGGCGCGGGGACCTCTACGCGCATGTGGACGTCCAGATTCCGAAGAAGCTCAGCGGCGAGCAGCGGGATCTGTTCGAGCGGCTCGGAGCGGCACTCGCAACCAGCCAGGACGCAGACGAAGAGAGTTTCTTCGACAAGCTGCGCGATGGCTTCCGCTGAGACCCAGAGCCGCTCGCGATGGGCTAAGATCAATCCGTGTCCGCTCGGGCCGTCGCCGCGAGCCTTGCGCTGCTGCTCTTGGCCGGGTCGTCAGCGACCCCGGCGCAGGATCAGACCGCACGCCTGGTCGACCAGATCACGCAGCTCATCTCCTCCCAGCGCGGAATCAGAATCTACGACTGGGTCAATTTCATCATCCAGGACCGCCAGGTCACCCTGACCGGGACGGTGACAACTCGAGCGCTCAAGCGCGGGATAGCACGAGCTATACGCAAGCTTGAAGCGGTCGATTCGGTGGTGGACGAGCTGGAACTGGTCTCCTCGTCTGGCGACGACATCGGAATCCGGATCAATGCGTACTGGCGCATTTATGGGCATCCCGAGATCCGGCGACTAGCGTCGCCCCAGTCAGAGTTCAAGCAGCGCCTCCGACGGACGCCCAGAGACACCCAACGAGTGTTGCTCCAACCGATCCACATCGTGGTCGAAGACGGCCACTTGACGCTTGAGGGCGAGTTGGAGCAACTGCGCGAGAAGTGGGTGGCGGAAGAGCAGGCCTATGCCGTGCTAGGCGTGCGCTCGGTGACGAACAACATCGTCGTTACCGGCACGGACACCGAGGAGCTGCAACCGATCGACTTCGAGAACGATCCATGGTGGCGCGATTCCGCATCCATCGACGAACCGGTCGTGCGGGTCGAGAACCCGGCCGGCGCGGTTCGCGTGAAGGTGGTCAACACCGAGCGCGTGCGCCTGCGCAGAACCAGCCGCTCGCGGCCAATACAAGCGGGAGACACGACAACGACGCGTTTGGGACGCAAGACGAGGATCAGCGCCAGTCCAGCTGACGGAGCGCAGGTCGACTTGGAGATCGACCTGCCCTACGGACAACGCCTGGAAGTCGAAACCGTGGACGGCCCGATCTCGGTCACCGGACTGATCCGGCGAGCGGACCTCAAGACCAGCTTCGGACGGGTCGAGCTGGCCGTGCCGTGGAAGTCGGTTCGGTTTGCCGCGGCCCTGGGCCGCAGTCCCGCGCATGTAGACATTCCCCCACACCTGCGCTCGTCGTTGAGCTCGCCCGGGCAGCCTCCCGTGGAAACCGCTTGGCAGATTGAGGACCTCCGCGACGAGCGCCAGAGCTTGTATGGCAGGATCCGTCTCGAAGGGGTGCGGCCTGATGCGCTGGTCCTGCGTGACAGCGCGATCCCCGAGGACTCTCCGATCCGGATGCACTGGCAGGCCAGCGAGACGCTCGGCACCATGTTGAAGCGACCGTATCGCATGCGCATGAGCCGTCGCGACGGCGACGAGCCGCTGACGGGCGACGCCCCTGCCGAAGCGCTGGACGAGACGGTTCAATTCAACTCCGACGTCCGGCTGGTGCAGCTTTCGGCCTCCGTGGTCGATGAACAGAACAGGCCGGTTCCGGGATTGGGGCGAGAGGACTTCGAGGTGCTCGAGGACGGCGTGGCGCAGGAGATCGGGATCGTGCAGGACGTCGACTCCGAGTTCAACCTGATCCTGCTGCTGGACTGCAGCACCAGCACCTTAGGGGACCGCAATGCCGTGCTCGAGTCTGCCAAGCAGTTCGTGCTGGCCGCCCGGCCGACCGACCAAGTCGGGATCTACGTGCTTTCGGACGCATACTTGCAGGTGGTCAGCCCCCTCACGGCGGACCGAGACGCGCTGCTGCGCATGATCGAGCAGATCCCGCGGCTGTCGGGCGGCACGCCGCTCTACGACGCGATCACCCTCTCGTACGCGCAGGAGCTTGCGCGACGACGGTGGGAGCGCAACGCGCTGGTGGTCATCAGCGACGGCATGGACAATGAGCTGCTGCCGAGGAACAGCCGCTCCGTTCCGTCGGTGGTTGCCTTCGAGGATCTGCTGCGGGTGGCGGCCGAGATCAACAGCGCGATCTACCCGATCTTCCTCGAGCCCGAAGAGTTCGGCGTGAGGGTGGAGCGAAGCTGGCGCGAGCGCCAGCGCCAGTCGACGGACCGGGCCCGGAATCGCATGCAGCAACTGGCCGAGCAAACGGGGGGGAGGATCTTCCGGGCGAAATCGATCCGCGACCTTGACGCGGTCTACGAGGAAGTCGCGGAGGAGTTGCGCAGCATCTACACGCTGGGCTACTACCCGTCCAACCAAGAATTCGACGGAGAATGGCGGCGGATCCGGGTCCATGTCAACGGGCACGCCGCCCACGTCCGCACGCGACCCGGGTACTACGGCTGGTGATTGCGAGCTCTGTGGCCGCGGGCACCTAGGCGCTGGCTGCAACCGACATCGGAGCGCTCGCCGGCCCCTAGGTCGCGCGGGGTGCAGCGCCGCCGAATTTCAATGTATACTGATATGTATAGATTAGATGCCACTCATCAGTGGTGCTAGTCACGAGCCGACCTATGAGCAGCGCAGTCGAACAGCTTGAGGGGCTGACCGCCCAAGAGTACAAGTACGGGTTTGTCACCGACATCGATCAAGAGACCCTGCCGCCGGGCCTGACCGAGGACACCGTGCGCTTCATCTCCGCCAAGAAGGAAGAGCCCGAATGGCTTCTTGACTGGCGCTTGAAGGCGTTTCGCCACTGGCAGGGCATGACAGAGCCCACGTGGCCCAATGTCAGCTATCCCAAGATCGACTATCAGTCCATCTCGTACTACGCCGCGCCCAAGAGCGCCGATGACAAGCCCAAGAGCCTGGACGAGGTGGATCCCGAACTGCTCGCCACCTACGAAAAGCTCGGCATTCCGCTCGAGGAGCGCGCGGTCTTGGCGGGCGTGGCGGTGGACGCGGTGTTCGACAGCGTGTCCGTGGCCACGACCTTCCGCGAGAAGCTGGCCGACGCCGGGGTCATCTTCATGTCGATCTCGGAAGCGGTGCGCGAGCACCCCGAGCTCGTGCGCAAGTACCTCGGGTCGGTCGTGCCGCCGTCGGACAACTTCTTCGCGGCGCTCAATTCGGCGGTGTTCTCCGACGGGTCGTTCGTGTTCATCCCCAAGGGCGTGACCTGCCCGATGGAACTGTCGACCTACTTCCGCATCAACGCCATGAACACGGGCCAGTTCGAGCGCACCCTGATCGTGGCCGAGGACGACAGCCACGTCAGCTACCTGGAGGGCTGCACCGCGCCGATGCGGGACGAGAACCAGCTGCACGCAGCGGTAGTCGAATTGGTCGCGCTGGAGAACGCGCGCATCAAGTATTCGACGGTCCAGAACTGGTACCCGGGCGACAAGGACGGCAACGGCGGCATCTACAACTTCGTGACCAAGCGCGGAGCGTGCCGGGGCAAGCGCTCGAAGATCTCTTGGACCCAGGTGGAGACCGGCTCGGCCATCACCTGGAAGTATCCGAGCTGCATCCTGATCGGCGATGGCTCGGTGGGCGAATTCTACTCGGTCGCGGTCACCAACAACCACCAGCAAGCCGACACCGGCACCAAGATGATCCACATCGGCAAGAACACGACCTCGACCATCGTGTCCAAGGGCATCTCCGCCGGCGTGTCGAACAACTCCTACCGCGGGCTGGTCAAGATCATGCCCAAGGCGGAGGGCGCCAGGAACTTCTCGCAATGCGACTCGATGCTGATGGGTGACCGCTGCGGCGCGCACACCTTCCCCTACCTGGAAGTGCGCAACAAGACAGCCCAGGTCGAGCACGAGGCAACGACATCCAAGATCGGCGAGGACCAGATCTTCTACCTCAACCAGCGCGGCATCGAGACAGAGGACGCGGTGTCGATGATCGTCAACGGGTTCTGCAAGGAGGTCTTCCGCGAACTGCCAATGGAGTTCGCAGTGGAGGCGCAGAAGCTGCTGGGCGTGAGCTTGGAGGGGAGCGTCGGCTAGGCGGCCGACCGAAGGGAGAACGAGCGAGCAAATGCTGCAAGTAAGGAATCTGCACGTCAGCATCGACGGCCAGAAGATCCTGCGCGGGATCGACCTCGATGTCCAGCCCGGCACGGTTCACGCCGTGATGGGGCCCAACGGATCGGGCAAGAGCACGCTGGCGTCGGTGCTGGCCGGACGCGACGGCTACGAAATCGAAGAGGGCTCGGTAACGTTCAACGGCCAGGACCTGCTGGACATGGACCCCGAGATCCGCGCCCGCGAAGGCGTGTTCCTAGCCTTCCAGTACCCGGTCGAGGTGCCCGGCGTGACCACCATGTACTTCATGCGCGAGGCCATCAACGCGGTGCGCAAGCATCGCGGCCAAGCGGAGCTCAGCGCCGGGGAGTTCCTCAAGCTGGCCCGCGAAAAGATCAATCCTCTGGGCATGGAGGCCGACATGCTCAAGCGCGCCATCAACGAGGGCTTTTCGGGCGGCGAGAAGAAGCGCAGCGAAATCTTCCAGATGGCGATGCTGGAACCGAAGCTGGCAGTGCTCGACGAGACCGATTCGGGCCTGGACATCGACGCGCTCAAGATCGTCGCCGACGGCGTGAACTCCTTGCGCGGCGCCGATCGGTCGTTCGTGGTCATCACCCACTACCAACGCCTGCTCAACTACATCGTCCCGGACTACGTGCACGTGCTGTCGGACGGCAGGATCGAGCTGTCGGGCGACAAGAACCTAGCCCTGCAACTTGAGTCGCGCGGCTACGGCTGGATTAACGACGAAGTCGTTCCGCAGGCGGCAGCGGGAGTCTGACGTGCCGGCGATTGCTGACAGGACGGACGTCTACCTGGAGCGCTTCAACGACGCGCTCGCCCGCTTTGCGGACGAGCCGACTTGGTTGCTGGAGCGCCGCAAGCGCGCCATGGAGCGCTTCTTGCAACTAGGCGTCCCCTCTCTCAAGCACGAGGAGTACAAGTACACCGATCTATCGGCGCTTGCCGATGGCCAGCTGCTGTTCGCGACGCAGCTCGCCGGCGCCGAAGCCGCTCTCCCCAGCTACGCGGCGGGCAGTTCCTCCGACCGAGCGACCGGCGCCGGCCCGCAGGTGCTCGGCCGGATCCCGCGGGGTGCCCGCGTGCAATCGCTGGCAGAAGCGCTGCGCTCCCAGCCCGACTTGGTGCAGCGGCACCTGGCCACGATCGCCGACTGCGAGGATCACGCGCTCTCCGCCGTCAACACCGCATTCTTCTCCGATGCGGTTGTCATCACGGCCGAACGCGGCGCGGTGCTGGACGAGCCGATTCAGCTCGTGTTCGGGGATGGACCGACGGGCAGATTGCCGCGCGTGCTAATCGTGGCCGGGCGAAACTCCGCGGTCCAAGTGGTGGAAACATACGCCGGTTCCGGGACCTACTGGCGCGACGCGGTCACAGAGATCTATGCCGGGCAGAACGCCCGCGTCGACCACTACCGAGCCCAGGTCGAATCGCTAGACGCCTACCACACGGGCAGGCTGCAAGCGTCTCAAGAGCGCGACAGCTATGTCGGCTCGTTTTCCATCAGCTTTGGGGCCGCCGTTGCGAGGAACGACATCGGCACGCGGCTGAACGGCTCGGGGTGCGAGTGCTCGCTGGACGGGCTCTACGCAGTGCGTGGCGACCAATCGGTCGACCACCACACAAGCATCGACCATGCCATGCCGCACTGCAACTCGCACCAGCTCTACAAGGGCGTGCTGGACGATAGGGCCAAGGGGGTGTTCAACGGCAAGATCTTCGTGCGGCCCGACGCGCAGAAGACGGATGCGGTGCAGAGCAACAAGAACCTGCTGCTCTCCGACGAGTCCGAGGTCAACACCAAGCCGCAGCTTGAAATCGATGCCAATGACGTGCGCTGCACGCACGGAGCCACTATCGGCCAGCTGGATTCGGAGGCGGCCTTCTACCTACAGTCACGGGGCATCGGCGCGGGTCGGGCGCGCAACTTGCTCACGTACGCATTCGCCGCCGACGCGTTGGAACGCATCAAGTTCGCCCCGCTCAGGGAGCACTTCGAAGCCCTGCTGCTGAACCGCTTTGCCTCGCAGGAGTCGTGATGGGACGGCCGATGGGAGCGCGATCGTGACGACCGCAACAGCGGCACCGGTGCGCCTTGACGCCAAGGCGCTGCGGACGGAATTCCCCGCCCTGCAGCAGCTGGTGCACGGCCGGCCGCTGGTCTATCTCGACAACGCCGCCTCGTCGCAGACTCCGCGCGCGGTGATCGAGGCGCTGCTCGAGTACTACGAGAAGGATCGGTCCAACGTCCATCGCGGGGTGCACGAGCTCAGCCAGCGGGCCACTGACAAGTACGAGTCTGCGCGCCTGCGCGTGCAGCAGTTTCTCAACGCCGCCGAACCGGAAGAGGTCGTCTGGACGCGCGGCGCCACCGAGAGCATCAACCTTGTCGCCTCGAGCTGGGGCAGGACGCACGTAGGTCCCGGCGATGACGTGATTATCTCGGCCATGGAGCACCATTCCAACATCGTGCCGTGGCAGATCCTGTGCCAGGAGAAGGGCGCCAACCTGCGCGTCATCCCGATGAACGTCGCCGGCGAGCTGCTGATGCCCGAATACGACAGCCTGCTGTCGCCGCGCACCAAGATCGTCGCGGTGACCCAGGTCTCGAACGCGCTCGGGACCGTCAACCCGGTGCGAGAGATCGCTGCCAAGGCGCGCTCCGCGGGGGCCGTATGTCTCGTCGACGGTGCCCAGGCGGCGCCGCACATGCCGGTGGACGTCCAAGCGCTGGGTTGCGACTTCTTTGCACTGTCGGGGCACAAGATGTGCGGTCCCACGGGCATCGGGGCGCTTTACGCGCGCCGCGCCCTGCTGGAAGAAATGCCGCCTTACCAGAGCGGCGGGGACATGATCTCGTCGGTGAGTTTCGAAAAGACCGTGTACAACGACCTGCCCTATCGCTTCGAAGCGGGCACGCCCATGATCGCGGGGGCGATCGGAATGGGCGCGGCGGTGGACTACTTGAATCGCATCGGCATGGATCAGATCGCCGCCTACGAAGCCGAATTGCTGGCCTACGGCGCCGACAAGCTCGAAGCGATCCAAGGCCTGCGCCCGATCGGAACGGCAAAGGACAAGGCCGGCGTGCTGTCGTTCGAGGTGGAAGGCATCCATCCCGCTGACCTGGGCACGATCTTGGACCGCCAAGGAATCGCGCTGCGCGTGGGCCACCACTGCGCCGAGCCAGTCATGCAGTTCTACGGCGTAGCCGCGACCACGCGAGCGTCGATCGCGTTCTACAACGACCGCGCGGAGTTCGACGCGCTGGCAGATGCGATCGAAACCGCCAAGGAGATATTCGCCTGATGTCGATGCTGAAGCTAGGCTTGAACCAGACTTCGTCCGACGCGGCGGAAAAGCAGCGGACCGGACCGGGCGACCAGCCGGCAAGCGGCGGCCTCAACACCGGAGCCCTGACCGCCGCGCCGAAGTATGGCGACTTCGTCCCGAGCATGCACTCGAACATGACGATGACTTCGCCCCTTCCCCCGAAGGAGCCGGAGTACCCGCCCGACGCATCGTTGGAGGAAAAGGTCGTCGCGGTGCTGAAGACCTGCTACGACCCGGAGATCCCGATCGACATCTACCAGCTCGGGCTGATCTACAAGGTGATCGCGCCGCGGTCTCCCGATCAGCCGGACAAGGTGAAGGTCTTGATGACCCTCACCGCCCCAAACTGTCCAGCCGCCCAGACGCTTCCAGCGGAGGCCAAGTACAAGATCGAGCGGCTGCCAGACGTTGCGGACGCAGAGATCGAAATCACCTTCGATCCGCCGTGGACGCCAGAGAAGATGAGCGAGGAAGCCAAGCTCGTCCTGAACCTTGTCTGAGGTCTAATCATGCAACTGAGCGCCCAAGAAGAATACGGCCTGCGCTGCCTGTTGCGACTGGCCCAAGCCGGGCCGGACGCCATGATGAGCATTCACGAGATCTCGCGCGCGGAAGGGATCTCGATGCCGCACGCGGCGAAGCTGTTGCGCGTCCTGCGCGAGGGAGGCCTGGTAGCGAGCGAGCGCGGCCAGGCCGGCGGCTACCAGCTGGCGCGGCCGCCGGAAGAAATCACCGCGAAGCAAGCCATCCACGTGCTGGGCGGGGAGTTGTACGGCGGAGAGTTCTGCGGGCGTTTCTCCGGGCACGAGGACCATTGCACGAATTCGATCGACTGCTCGATCCGGTCTCTGTGGAGGGCCGTGCAGTCGGTCGTCGACCAGCTGCTGACTCGCACGAGCATCCGCGACCTGATGTGCGCGGAGCAGGAAATGGACCGATTCGTAGGAGACCTAGTCGTGCTATCCGGCGGCACGTCCCCGGCAGCTGCAAGGGCGAACCATGGCTGACGAGAAGCAATTCGAGGACGCACTGAGCGGCGTCGTACACCCTGACTACGGCAAGAACGTCGTCGAACTGGGTCTCATCACGGACTTCGCCGCGGCGAACGGTTCGGTGGCATTCAAGCTGCAAAATACCGTGGCCGACGGCGAGCGGACGCATGCGCTGCTTCAGGCGGCCATCGCTGCCGTACAGGCGGTGGATCCGCAGGTGCAAGTGGATGCCTCGGTCACGAATCGGGCTAGGGCAAACCCCGCAGGCAGCGACGGGAAGGGATCCATTCCGGGCGTCAGAAACGTCATCCCTGTCGCATCGGGCAAGGGAGGCGTCGGAAAGTCGACGGTATCCGCCAACATCGCGCTCGCACTGGCGGCGACCGGTGCCAAGGTTGGCCTGATGGACGCAGACGTCTACGGCCCGAGCATTCCGCTCATCATGGGTGCCACCAGCGGACCGCAGCAGGGCGGCCGGGGCATCATCCCGGTGGAGGCGCAAGGCATCCCGATCATCTCCACGGGCTTCTTCATCCGCAAGGATCAGGCCGTTGTTTGGCGCGGACCGATGCTCGCCAAGATGGTGGAGCAACTCACGAACCAAGTGGAATGGGGCGAGTTGGACTACTTGGTGATCGACTTGCCGCCAGGCACGGGCGACGTGCAGCTCAGCCTCTGCCAGCGGCTGGCGCTGACCGGCGCTCTGGTCGTCACAACGCCGCAACCGATGGCGGTCAACGTCGCGGAAAAGGCGATCATCATGTTCCAACAGCTCAAGACGCCTCTGCTAGGCGTCGTGGAGAACATGAGCTACTTCGAGTCGCGCTCTACGGGCGAGCGAGAGTACATCTTCGGTTCGGGCGGGGCCGAGATGATCGCCGAGCGCTGGAGCATCCCGGTTCTGGGCAAGGTGCCGCTGGCCACGACCGTACGCGAGACCTCGGATGCCGGCAAGCCGATCGTGCTGGCCGATCCCGACGCACCCGCGGCACAGGCGTTCGTGGGCGTGGCACAGCAACTCGCGGCCCAAGTGGCGATGCGCAACCTGAAGGCCGCGAGCGAGGAGATGGTTCAGATCAACTTCTGACTCGCTGTACAAGCCGTAGCGTATGGCTAGGATGTCGGCAATGAGAGAAGTCGCGACTCCAAGCCCGTCAAACAGTCGTTTACCGTCAATCACGTCGGAGCAACAGGTGGTCCCGACGCCAGCCACGAAGATCCGCCGGCAACGCCGAACGTGAGTCGTCCAATTCGAACTACCAGACACCGAGTCTCAGGTGGTCGGGTCGGTTGCGAGGGGGTGTCGTCCTAGCGGGCGCATGCGGTCGTTGCGTCGCGTCGCGATTTCGGCCCACCACTAGCAACTCCTGGCCCAGCTGGGCTGAAGCTCTTGCTTGGCTCCTCATGCGCGCGCCAACCAAGACCAATGCAGGATCCGGCGAGACGGCAGAGCCAATTAGACAATGGCCCTCCTGCCGCCCAGGCACGGGGAGGGCCTACGCGGCATCTTCCCCGGGCGACCTCGATCTGAAGACAGGGGTGCGTCTCTTCGAGTCAAGAGAGGTCGCAGTTAATGATTCTGCCCGGCGGCTTGAATAGGGACGCGATGCCCAGCAGGGTTTAATCTAGGCTGGAGAAAGCCAATGAATCTCGAAGGCAATGAACCTGAAATCCCGAATAGAGAGATTGCCAAGCTTGTAACTGCGGCGACACAAATGGCCGGGCAACTCCGGCAGATCAAGATCCTAGTGCTGATCTACGCCGTCGCAATGATCTCGGTCAGTATTGGAGCGTTCGTGTATTCCGCCGCAAGCTTTCCGCCACCCGCCGAATACGATCATGAACCTGAGTCCGCAGCGGTAACTGCGGATGACGAGGCGGAGCCTTTCGGACCTTCAGAAGACGACCCTCTCCCGCCGATCAACCTTCGCGATGCAAACGGCAGGGTGTGGAGCGACCGCGACTTGGACGGCAAGGCAGTGTTGCTCAACTTCTGGACCACTTGGTGCGCTCCATGCCGACGGGAAATGCCGATCTTTGACGAGATGCAAGAGATATACGGGTCCAAAGGTTTCACGGTCTTGGCAGTATCGCTGGATCGAGATGGTTGGGACGTCGTGCGGCCCTACATAGCGGAACTGAAGTTGTCGTACCCGATATTCGTAGCCGACGAGAGTGTCGAGCGCGGATTTGGACGAATCACCTCGTTTCCGACCACGTACTTCGTGCGTCGCGACGGAACAATCGATGCGAAGCATGTCGGAGGGCTGTCTAGGTCCCACATAGTGAGGCACATCGAATCTCTGCTGGGGATCAAGTCTGCGGAGAGTACGGATGCGGCTGTTGGCGAGGGTCCGCCTTCACCTCAATCGGAGACTGTAGACAGGAGCACGCCCACCCGGGCTGGCGCGGTCGGAGTCCGGGACATTGATGAATTCTCCCCTCCGAAGATGTTGGACTTTGTCGCACCCCACTTGACGAAGGAGTTGATGGATGCCGACGGGAAAGTGTCTGTGGACGTGGAAGCCCGGGTCGATGCAGACGGTTCAGTGCATGACGTCAAGGTCGTCCGAGGGGTGAGCATGGAAATGGACGAGCGTGTAGTCGAAGCCGTCAAGCGGACGAGGTTCGAGCCCGCCAAGCGAGCCGGAAAACCCATCTCAATGCAAATGCGATTAAGCATTCGCCTAGATGTGACTAGGGTTGTGAGACCAAACGGCCCCGAAGAGTAGTGCTAGCCGATCCGGACGCACCCGCGGCACAGGCCTTCGTGAGCGTGGCACCGCAACTCGCGGCCCAAATGGCCATGCGCAACCTGAAGGCCGCGAGCGAGGAGATGGTTCAGATCAACTTCTGAGCTGATCGGGCGAGGGGCGCCCTACAGGTGGTTGGCACCCGTCTTGGCGACGAGTTGCGAAGCGCGCAACAGCCCGTCCACGGTGCCAGCATCGGTCCACCAGCCCTCCAGCTCTTCCCACTCCATCGAGCCATCGGCGATATAGCTGTTATTGACGTCGGTGATCTCGAGTTCGCCACGCGCTGATCGCTCGAGCTTGGCGATCCGGTCAAAGACCGTCCCGTCAAACAGGTAGATTCCCGTCACGGCATAGTTCGAAGGGGGCCGTTCGGGCTTCTCCTCGATTGCGACGACGCGGCCGGACTCGAAGCGCGGCACGCCGTAGCGGCCAGCGTCAGGAACTTCCTTGAGCAGAAGCCGCGCGCCCCGTTGCTGCTCGCGGAAGGCGTTGACGGCAGCGACCACATTGCGCTCGATGATGTTGTCGCCAAGCATCACGCAGAGCTGCTCGCCTTCCGAGAAGTGGCGGGCCAGATCCAGCGCCTCCGCGATCCCTCCCTCGCCCTCTTGGTAGGTGTAGTCGAGGTGCTTGAGCCCGAACTCGCGCCCGTTGCCGAGCAGGCGCAAGAAGTCCCCGGCATTGCGCCCGCCGGTAACGATCATGATGTCTTCGATCCCCGCGTTGACAAGCGCCTGGATCGGGTAGTAAATCATCGGCCTGTCATAGACGGGCAGCAGGTGTTTGTTGATGGTCCGAGTGATCGGGTCGAGGCGGCTTCCCAAGCCACCGGCCAAGACTACGCCTCGCACAAGCTCTTGATTGTAGTTGGAATGCGCGCGCGGCTAGTGATGGGATACACCCAGCCTGCATGTCGCCACGCATGCGGGGCGGGCGTAGAGCCAAGCCGCTCACCGCCAAGCCCTTGAGTCCGCCGCGGGAGCTCGTTCCGTCGTTGTCTTCGGTCGCACTGCTGTCGGCCGTTCGACTCGAGCGAGGCTGCCTCCCCACAGCCGGCCGTGCGGCGGTGAAAACGACGCGAATTCGCGCACTCCGACGCCACCCTGTAGTGCTCACAACGCACTTCAGGAACTCTCGGACTACAAGTCTCGCCTTGGCCTACCTCGAGCGGGCCAGCCAATCTGCCGGCCTAGGGGGCTCTGCCCTAGGAGCTGGCCCGCCACTAGCTCGCTGCCGCCAGCTGCTGTGTCGCTGGTCGACCCAGGTTCGCGCCGCAGCTTCCGACACAGCGTTGCCCCCGCGCTCGGCAGGCTACAGCCGCTGAAGCCGAGGGCTGGCAGGTTGCCGGTCGCGACAATGGCGCACGAAGCGCACCGCGAGCGCCGATCCCCGAGGGGAAGCGCTACGCTCGCGCCTGAAACCGACTGCCGAGTCAGCCTTGAGGCGCAAAGCCGCCGCAACGCTTCACAGGAGCCGGGCGCGAAGACCCGCTATGTCGACCAGATTCGTGTCAGCCTTTGAGGCGATTAACGATCCTCACAGCAAGGACCGTGGCGACGCCACCGTTCAGCGACGTTCCGATGGCACCCATGGCACCATCCAACTGCGCGCCGATCGCGGGGATGCTGCTGAGCGCATCCGCGCCCGCTGCTGCTCCAACCGCAATGGTGACGATCAAGTAAGCGTTCGAGTCCTCGGCATCGACCGCAATCGCAGCGTAGACGATGCCTCCGAGAACCAGAATGAGCATAGCGATGTTCGCCGGGATCACGTCGGGCGCAAAGCCCACCACGAGCGCAATGACCGCGCCGAGACCGATGAGAATTCTGTTTAGCATTTCGTCCTCCGGTATTTAGACTTGATTCCCTAGGCGCGCCATCCTCCGATGACGAGTTGCCACAGGAACTGCGCGCCCCGGCGAACGGTAGCACGGTTTGAAGTATGAGAGTTGGAATTTTCTCTATGAATTTTGGGAATTGGGCAGAAAATCGGTTCCGTGGCGCAAGTTATTGCGGGTTCTGCACTTCTCTCGGAATCCGCGTCGGTGTCCGAATCGGTCGATCCGGCGGTCCAGAGTGAGCCCGGCCGCACAAGCAACCACAGTTCGAGCACCCAGACCACCGTTGCCACGAGCTGCCAAGCCGACAGCGGCACGCGGATGGCGCTATCCGTGCGTTGCGAAGAACTCGCGCATCCTCTGTCGCAGAAGTCCTATCGACCCCAGCACTGCGATCAGGTTGGGCACCGCCATCAGGGCGTTGAGCGTGTCGGAAATCTTCCAGATCACCTCAAGCCCTCCGACCGCTCCGACATAGACTGCCGCCACCCACGCCCAGCGGTAGGGCAGCTTCGTTCGCTCGCCGAAAAGGAAAGCGAAGCCGGTCTCGCCGTAGAAGGCCCAGCCGATGGTCGTTGAGAAGCCGAACGGGGCGAGCGCGAGCGTGATGAACTGGCCGCCCCAGTCTCCGGGCAGCCCAAGGCTGAACGCCTGGCTCGTCATTTCCACGCCGGTCATCCCTGACGACCACACGCCCGTGGACAACACCGTGGCGGCCGTCAGAGTGCAGACCAGCAGGGTGTCCACGAACACGCCGAAGATCCCGTAGGTCGCCTGTCTGACCGGATGGTCGGTGACGGCGGTGGCATGCACCATGGGAGCGCTCCCCAAGCCGGCCTCGTTGGAGAACAGGCCCCTGGCAATCCCCGACTGCATGGCGCTGCGGACCGTTGCCCCCGCGAAACCTCCCAATGCGGCCTGCCCGGTAAATGCAGAGCTGACAATGAGTTCGAACACTCCTGGCAGCGCACTCCAATTCGACAGCAGGACAAACAAGGCAGCCGCAACATACAGAACGCACATGACCGGCACCAGCACGGAGGCGACTTCGGCAATGCGCCGGATCCCGCCCAAGACCACCAGTCCCGTCAATGCCGCCAGTACCAATCCAGTGACCCAGTCCGGGATGCCATAGGTCGCTCGCATGGCCGTGGCAATCGTGTTGGCCTGGGTCATGTTGCCAATGCCGAACGAGGCCATCGCGCAGAAGGCTGCGAATAGCACCCCAAGCCACGCCAGGTTGAAGCGCTTCTTCAGCACGTACATCGCGCCGCCGCGCATGACCCCCGCCGTGTCCTTTTCCCGGTACTCGAGCGCAATGGCGATTTCGGCGAACTTGGTGGCCATGCCAACCAGTCCGCTGAAGAACATCCAGAAGACAGCGCCCGGGCCGCCGCTGGCGATTGCGATCGAGACGCCCGCGATATTGCCAACGCCCACGGTGGCCGACAGCGATGTTGCCAAGGCCTGAAAGGGCCGCACGGTGCCCTCCCCGGCAGCTTCCCCGTGGCGGCCCAGCACTTGCCTAGCCGCGAAGCCGAACCGGCGGAACTGAACCCCTCTGGTGGCGAACGTGAAGATGATGCCCGTCCCGATCAGGGCGATCATCATGGGCGGTCCCCAGACGATGGAGTTCACGCTACTATTGAGATCTAGAAGCCAGTCCATGAGTTGGCGGTTCAAACAATTATAGGAGAATTGTAAAAGAACCTTCGCCAGGCACGCTTCGCCCGGCAAAGCACTGGAGCACACGCAATGCAAGTAAGACTGGCGCTCGACCGCGAAGGAACTACCGTCGATATCCCCGACGAGCTTGACGCGCAGGTGCTCCGACCGCGCTTCGCAACCGGTCTGGAGGACGAGGGCGCGGCGCTCGCCGCGGCCATAGCGAGCCCGATCGGCTGCGCGAGCCTCGAAGAGCTCGCACGCGGGAAGAAGAGCGCCGCCATCGCGGTTTGCGACATCACCCGGCCGGCACCGAACAAGACCGTGCTGCCGCACGTGATCGGTGCCCTGCAGGCCGGCGGCATCTCTATAAGCGAGATCACCATCGTGATCGCAACCGGCCTACATCGCGAGGCAACCGCGGAGGAGCTGGAGGAAATCGTCGGGGAAGCGATCCTGAAACACCATCCCGTGCATTCTCATCGAGCGCGCGAAATCGAGGAGCAGGTGTTCCTGGGTGAGACCGCTGGCGGGACCCAGGCATTCGTTGACGAGCGTTTCTTCGAAGCAGACTTGCACATCACGCTCGGTTTCATCGAGCCCCACCTGATGGCGGGATTCTCGGGCGGGCGCAAGCTGATCGGCATAGGACTGGCGGGCGAGAGGACGATCAAGCGCCTGCACAGCCCGCTCTACATGCGAGATTCCAAGGCAACGGAGGGGTCGTTTCCCGACAATCCGCTGCACCGCGAGCTGCTTGAGATCGCAGCCATGGCCGGCCACGACTTCATGGTCGACGTGGCGTTGACCGACACGCGGGCGATCGCGGCCGTGTTCGCGGGAGAGCCGGTCGCTGCTCACGCGCGAGGCGTAGAGTTCGTGCGGCAGTCAACCTTGGCCACGATTGATCGGCCGGCCGATGCCGTGATCACAACATCGGGAGGGTATCCGCTCGACCTGACCTTCTACCAGGCCGTCAAAGGCCTGACCGCCGCGGCGCACATCGTGCGAGAGGGTGGCGAGATCCTTCTCGCGGCCGCCTGCAATGAGGGCTTGGGCGGGCCTGAGTTCAGTCAGCTGGTGCGCGAATCCGATGACTTCTCGGAACTGCTTGACCTGCTCTCTGAGCGGGCAGTACGCGTCGACCAATGGCAAGCAGAAAAGCTCGCCATGGTCGCGCAGCGGGCGCAGCTCTCTTTCTGCGTGCCGGGACTCTCAGATGCGGACCGGTCCAAACTGTGGGGTCCCAGCCACACGGATGCGCAGGCAGCGGTGGACGGTCTTACGGAGCGGCTAGGCGACGGTGCGCGAGTGGTAGTGATCCCCGAAGGCCCGTACGTGTTTTCGCAGCTGCAGAATTAGCCAGAGCCCCCGGCGCGACGGCCGCTATCCCGCGACACATCCGAAATCGTGAACCAGCGCCAAGTCCGTGAAGCGCCCGCCGAAGAACAGCCGGCCACGGCAAGACGGCCTTGTTGCTGGCGATCTGGAACACCCCGCAGGCGACCGCTCGGCAAGTGATTCCGCGTTGAAGGAGCGCACTTAGCGAGCTGCGGGCAACAAGGAGAGGAGAGGTGATGAGTACATTCACGGATTCCAGCGAAGCTCGGTCTGAGCAGGTGCCGTGGGGCACGTTAGCTTGGTTCAGCAGTCCAAACTCTACCGGCACGAAGAACCTGGTGGTAGTTGAAGTCAGATTCGATCCAGATCGCGGCCACAACTTCCACAAGCATCCCAATCAAGAGGAAGTCATCTATGTGCTGGAAGGCGAGATCGAGCAGTGGGTTGGCACGGAAAAGCGCAGGTTGCGAGCAGGCGACTCAGCATTCATCGGCAAGAACGAAGTGCATGCCTCGTTCAATGTGAGTGACCGGGTCGCCAAGATCTTGGCCATCTTGGGTCCTTCTATCGGGCAGGACGGATACGAGCTTGTCGACGTGGCAGAGGAGGAGCCTTGGGTATCTATGCGCTAGCGCGCTGCGGCCATCGCGACCCGGAACGCCTGACGTTCCAGCCCCGGGTCACCGCAGTGATTCGATCTCTTTGAAGGCCCTCACCTGCGCTGTGATTGCCTGTTCGGTAGGGAGGCGCTCGACGCTGCTGGCGCCGAAAAAGCCCACGATCCCCTGCGTATTCTCCAAGACGTAACGCACGTCTTGTGGCTCGCTGACCGGCCCGCCGTGGCAGATCACCAAGATTTCGTCGCGTTCCTTCTTGGCCGCATCGTGGATAGGCTGGATTTCCGCGACGGCCTCGTCGAGCGTCTTCGCAGTTTGCGCACCGATGAATCCCTTCGTGGTCAGTCCCATGTGAGCGACCAAGACGTCGGCACCCGCCGCAGTCATCTCGACAGCTTCCTCCGGGCTGAAAACGTAAGGGGTCGTGAGCAGGTCCAGTTCGCGGGCGATGCCGATCATTTCCACTTCCTTCGAGAAGCTCATCCCGGTTTCCTCCAGGTTTTGCCGGAACAGCCCGTCGATTAGCCCTACGGTTGGAAAGTTCTGCACGCCGCTGAACCCAATCGCCTTGATCTCCTGCAGGAACACATGCATCAAGCGGAACGGATCGGTGCCGCAGACGCCGGCAAGGACCGGCACATCTCGAGCAACAGGAAGGACTTCACAGGCCATCTCGACGACAATCCGGTTGGCATCGCCGTACGGCATGAGGCCGGACAAGGATCCGTGCCCGGCCATGCGGAAGCGGCCGGAGTTGTAGATCACGATCAGGTCCGCCCCGCCCGACTGGGCACATTTGGCAGAGATCCCAGTCCCCGCCCCTGCGCCGATGATCGGAACTCCGCGAGTCGCTTGATTCCTGAGCCGCGAGAGAGCGACTTCCCTCGGAATTCCAAGCGCCTGCGAACTGTGACTCATGTTCTTGCCCTCGATGGCCATTGAATCCTACCGCGCGACGCCAGTGCTAGCCGACTGCCCGATGAGTCGAAGAAGGCCCCTTGCCACCGCGTCAGCGAACTGCTGGTCGTTGATGTTGGCGTCCAGCTCGAATACCGGGATCCCCGGACGGAGGGCCCCCTTGATTGCCTGGAACAGCGCTTGGTCCGCTTCGGGCCAGTAGAAGGGCTGTCCTGGCGCGGAGATCACTGAGATCCCCCGAAGCGGCAGATAGACCGCCACCGGCCCTTCGGAGGCATTCAGCTTTTCTGCCAGTTGGCTTCCGAGTTCCCGGTTTTCCTCGGGCGTCGTTCGCATCAGCGTCACATTGGGATTGTGACGGTAGAACCGGCGTTCGCGATACCGCTCGGGGACCGACTCGGGAGCCCAGAAGTTCACCATGTCCAAGCAGCCCGGGGCCACCACCGCAGGCAGTCCGGCTCGGGCAGCGGCTTGCAGACGGTTTGGACCGGCACTCAGCACTCCCCCGGCCAGGTCATCGGCCAGTTCCGTCGTCGTCACGTCCAGCACCGCCGTGAAAAAGCCGGACGAGACGAGGCTCTCCATCGTCCGGCCTCCGGTGCCGGTTGCGTGGAAGACCAGCACTTCGTACCCGGATGACTGGAGGATCGCCTTGGCCGCTTCGACACATTGCGTCGTGTTGCCGAACATAGATGCCGCGATCAGCGGCCCGTCCTCGCTCGCCGGGACGTCCGCTTGGGCCATGGCGACCACTGCCGCGGCCGCTTGGACGATCACTTGCCGGCTTACCCGGTTCAATCCGCTGATGTCCACAATGGACGGGATCATGGCTATGTCCTTCGAGCCGACGAACGCCGCGACGTCTCCTCCGGCGAGCGTGGAGATCATCACCTTGGGCACGCCCATGGGTAAGGCCCTCATCGCGGCAGTCGCGATCGTCGTTCCTGCGCTGCCGCCGATGCCGATCGCGGCGTGTATACGACCTTGCTCGTAGAGGTCAGGAACGATCCTCTCGACTCCTCGGGTCATTGCCGCCACTGCTTCGCCGCGATCTCCCGATGCAGCTAGCGCCTCGGTACGCTCGCCAGCTGCGCCAGCCACCGCATGGCGGGCGATATCAGGTTCGATTGCTGGCGGCTCGAATACCCCTGCGTCGATCACGAGGGTGTCGCATCCACGAGCGCGGATCTGCTCGGCGAGGAATGCGACTTCCGTACCCTTGGTGTCGAGAGTTCCGATGACAGCGACCGTCCGCACAGCGACCTTGAGTCTAGGCAATCGCGAGTGTGAGTGCGCGATCGGTAGTTCGGCACTCGTTGCGAGCCTGGCTCTCCTCAACTTCTGGCTTTGCAATCGCGTTTCGCGTATCGTCACCCGCGGACACCGCCGCGAGCTCGGCCTCGGCGCCGTCGGGCTCGTGTCGCTGGCCGAAGCCCGCGAGCTGGCCCGGTCCGAGGGCGAGCCGCTGGCGGAGTCGCGGCGCGTTCAGGGCGTTCCTACGATCGCCGAAGTGGCCCTGCGCGTCGTCGAACATAAGCACGGCGGATGGCGCGGCCGGCACCACGCGCACAACTGGCTGCGGAGTCTGGAGTGCTACGGGTTCCCGCCCATCGGCGGGCGGCTTACCTCGAAGGTAAGCACCGCTCGGAGGTTGTGCAGCAGCGCTGACATATCGGAGACCGGGAACCGCTCCCGGGGCCGAGGAGCACCGGCAACTTCCCGACCGTTGACCAAGGCTCCGGCCGAGTATCACGTGTTGGGTTCGGCATTGACGCCGCACGCGGCCTAGCTAGACTGGGTGGAAGGACGGTGAGAGGTCTGGAGACGCTGAAGATCGCGGAGTTGATCGCCCATGCCCCATGGCGAGAAGCGGTTACCTACCGGGATAGCTGGCCGCACGAGTATGTGCTCAGCCGCAAGGACGGCCAGCGGGAGTTAGTCGAGGCGGTCTGCGCCCGCTTCCGCGCCGGCGAGGGAGTTGCCGGCTGCTTCTTTGGCTGGAGCAACACCTACCTGTTCATTGGCGACCACAAGTACTGGCTCATGACTCACTGGGACACAGTCGACTTCGACGACGGGCAGGACTACGTGTTGAATCGCGCACGACTGTACCGCGACCGGCGAGACTTCGTCATTCAGCAGGGTGATACGGGCGATCGCAAGGACTACCCAGCAAGCCCGCCGCATTCGGGCCGGCGCGGACCGACCTCGGCGGAGGCGTGAATATGGCCGAAATCGATACGCTGCTAGCTCATCTGTCTCCGTCGTTTACGTCACAGACCGAGAATATCGCCGTCGAGGCTCTCGGCTACGTTCTGAACAAGTACTCTGGTTCCAGGGAAGGGCTGGACGACGTGGTTCGGTCCGGTGTCAGGAACGTGAAGCCGGTCGTCGAGGTGCGCACTCAGGCCAGCGCGCTGGACGGGACCCGTCCCGATCTAGTCGGAGTCGATGAGGACGGCGCAGAACGTGTGCTCATCGAAGCGAAGTTCTGGGCTGACCTGACACCCCGGCAACCTCACGCCTATCTCGACCGCCTGCCCGATGATGGACCGGCGGTGCTCGTGTTTCTGGCCCCGGAGGACAGAATCGTCAACCTGTGGTCTCAGCTGCGACGTCGGGCGCAGGAGGCCGGCAAGACGTTATCTGACGTAGACGCGGAGCGGAAGTGCGTGAGTGTCGACGGCACCCAGCGGCACTTGTTGCTGGTCAGTTGGAGTGGCCTGCTGGACAGAATGTCCGCACGTACGAGAGACGAGCAGGATGCCGAAGCGGATATCCGGCAACTGAGGGGACTCGCCGATTTCGCGGAGGAAGGACGAGAGGGCCCTGACGGCCCCGACACACCTCACATAGGGGACATGAAGCGGATGATCGACGCTGCAACCGAACGCGGAATCACGGACGGATGGGCGTCTCGAAAGGGTTTGAACCGCACTCCGCGTTCGTACGGGTACGGTCGGTACTTGAAGCTCGGCGGCCGTGTCGTGTGGTTTGGGATCCACACCGGCCGATGGGAGCAAAACGGCGAAACTCCGTTGTGGCTCGACTGCGGGAACGGCCGCTGGGTCCCGATCCCAATCCTCATGGATAACGATGTCGAGTACGCCGACGTGCTGAACGGTGTTGTATCCGCGTTACGAGACTTCGCCGAAGCGCCTGAAGACCGCCGCTGAATGCGCCGGTCACGCCAGTGCGTGGGGCACCCCCACCGCTCGTCGGCGGGGGCCGGGTCAGCCATGACCAGAGGGCGGCTCCACCCGGGCAACGGTACCATCTTGGCACTCGCAGCGAGCCGAGCTTTCCTCAACCGCTGGCTTCACAATCGCGTTTCACGGATCGCTCGAACAGCGACACGCCGACGGCGCTAGCGAGCTCTTCAGGCCCAGCTAGGTGACCGCCGCGATGGCCGTGGTAAAGGCTGAGCTGAACAAGCCCGGTCTCACGCTTGACCGGCCGCACTGAAGGCTCTAGAGTCGAACTTGGCACTACCGCCGGAGCGCGCAAGGGCCTGAAGCGGTCGAGTGAGGCCGAGGGGCTCCGGCGATTCCGGCGGGCGCCGCCGACAAGGGGGACAAGGGGGAGGGATGCACAACCGAATCGGGATTGGGATTGCTGCGCTGGCTACATCCGGTTTGGCCTGGTCCTGCGGGGCACAGACGGAAGAGGAGCTCCGGGGGCCCTTCAAGCGATGGCTCGACGAGGATGTCCTCTACATCATCGCGAGCGAAGAGCGCGAGGCGTTCGTCAAGTTGACAACGGACGAGGAGCGCGAGCACTTCATCGAGTCGTTCTGGAAGCGGCGCGACCCCACGCCTGACTCGACCGCGAACGAATACGAGGAAGAGCACTACCGGCGCATTGCCTACGCCAACGAGCGGTTCGCCTGGCAGATCCCCGGCTGGCAGACCGACCGAGGCCGGACGTATGTCACACAAGGGCCGCCGGACGAGATCGAATCCCACCCCTCGGGCGGCCAGTATCGGCCGCTGTCCAGCGAAGACGGCGGGTTCACTGCCAACCACCCGTTCGAGATCTGGTGGTACCGTTGGCCCGACGGCGGCGGTGGCGAGGGCATGCTAGTGTTCGAGGATCCTGCCAAGACCGGCGAGTACCGACTCAGAAGGGCTCCCACGGCGCAGTGAGGCCTGCCACGGGGCATTACGGCTCGAGCGGGATTGGCGAAGCGGCAATCGCAAACACGATGGGCCTGCCCTCGCCGGGAAGATGGAACGAGCCCTTCAACGATTCGTACATCAATTTCAGACGCCAAGGAGTGCGGATGCGGATCCCGATCAGCGAAGTCGTGCACCGCATTGCCGCCATCGCCAAGATGGCCATTCTCGGGAGCGGCAGGCGGGTGGCATTGCGCGATGGCGAACTCGTATGCATCGTCAACTCCGATTCCTGGGTCCTGACAGGCGAATCTGGCCAGATCTGGCCCCTAGGCCCGACGCACTTGCCGCAGGCGGCCGACCGCATTCTGAGATTGACGCGGCGAAAGCGAAGATAACAGCGGGATTGGCGGCACGGTAAGGGACAGGTGGTCGCCCTGCCGGTCTTCCTAGCCGCCTAGCCTGCTCCTCGAATCGGTCAGTATCAGTCCATAACGTGTCGAAACCTTGACAGGCTATGATTGGGACCCGTCAGGATTCGCGATGACAGGAAGACTGAAGCTGATTATGGCAGCGCTGGCGCTCGGACTCGCCCCGGGGTGCTTCAGCATCCAGGCTCCGTTGCCGACTCCGGCCCCCGTCCCAGCGCCCCGGCTTCCGCCCACACAATCCGGCTTCAATGACGCAGGGAACGCGGTTCAGTCAAACCTGGGCGCAGAGAATGCTTTGAGTGTCTGGGACATGGAAAAGGTTTAGCGGCCAGGACATCCGCGCTGTTCCGAATTCCCTTCTTTTCTGTCTATGCCAGCATCATCAGGCGATGGTGCCATGCAATCTTCACACGTCATTCGGCGCGTCCAATGTCTCGACGGAATAGCCAAGGCTGCCATAGCCGCGGATCCGCTTCTCGCTCATGCGCCTGAGTGTGGGCACAGCATTATCGACGTAGTCATAGACCAACACTTCGCGCTTCGCTGGGTGCAGCCGGTGCAGGCGGCCCACGTACTGCGCGAGTACGCCCTTCCAAGAGACCGGCATGGCCAAGAATAGTGTGTCAAGGCGGGTGTCGTCGAAACCCTCACCGATATATCGGCCAGTCGCGATCAGAACGCGTTCTTCCGTGTCGGAAACATCCCTGAGACGCTCCATAACCTCGCTGCGCTGCTTGGCCCCCATTCCTCCCCGGAGAAGTAGAACGTTCCGGGCGAAGTGGTCGAGTCTGTCCGCAAAATATTCTGCATGGCGCTTGCGTTCCGTTAAAAGGATCGGCGAACGTCCCGCCTCGAGCGCTTGCAACACGTCGTTGAAGATCATGTCGTTGCGATCCTCGTCCGCAGCTAAGGCGGCGTAGACATGATGGATCGGTGGGCTCTCCGCGTCGATCCCTTCTGGCATCTTGAATGCTGTGGCACGCAAGACCGCCCGATGGCTGAATGGGCGCTGTCGGGCCTGCGCCTTAGCGCTTGCCCGGAATCGAACCGGACCACATTGCATAAAGACAATCGGATGGTGGCCGTCCTTACGCGTGACAGTCGCAGATAGTCCGAGCACGAACTTCGCCTTGGCGCGAGACGCTACCGCCTCGAAGCTCACGGCCGAGAGGTGATGACACTCATCGACAACGAGGTGCCCATAGTCGGAGACTATGTCGTCGACTTCGCTATTTCGCACAAGGCTTTGGATGACTGCGACATCGACGATGCCTGTAGGCTCACGTTTGCCCCCGCCAATTTGGCCAATTGAGGACGACGGAAGATCAAGGAATGCTCCGAGGCGCGCAATCCACTGGTCCATGAGCTGTCGACGATGAACCAGGACTAGCGTGTTGGTCCCCCGGGCAGCGATGAGGGACGCGGCGACGACTGTCTTCCCGAACGCGGTTGTAGCCGCCAGCACGCCAGTCTCGTGCGCCAGAACAGCATCAGCAGCCGCCTGCTGTTCCGGCGTCAGGTCCCCGAGGAAGGCTGTCTCGACGGGACAGCCGATACAACGCTCATCGCTCAGATGCACGGCAATGCCCACGTCTTCGAACAGTTGCTCCATCGCATCACGACACCCTCGCGGCAACGCGATGTGATGCGAGAGCAATTCGGCACATGCCACGATACGGGGAATGCCGAAGGTCGAACGTCGCATCGCCTGCGCGGTATAAAAGGCAGGATTCTGGAAGGCGGCGAGGCGAACGAGCCGGTTGACAAGGGCCGGTGGCAAACCGGCGCGTGGAATGAAGATTCGGTCGCCCAGAACCACTTCGACGCGCTCCGGGAGCGGTGGGACGACCTTAGGCAAGGTACGGCGGCCCGATGGCGGCGCTGTCCAAGGTGCTTCGTCCTCGTCGTCAATCGGTAGACGCAGCCCGACAACCCGTCCTTGCCGGATGGCTTGATCGACGATCTCTGACGTCTCCGCTAGGGATAAGCGGCGAAGCGACGAGAGAAACGCCCATTGGTCCGGCCAAGGCTCGAAGTGCTCGTCGAGGAACAAGCTGTTGCCGCGTTCCCGGGGACCGCGTTCGAGGGGCAGCGCGATGAGATTGCCAAAGCCTCCGGACGGCAGGGTGTCTTGACTCGGGAAAAACCGGTCATAGGACTCGAACCCGATGTCGGGGTTGCGCTCCATGGCTTCGGTCAGCAAATGGGTGCCCAGACGACGCGCAAGTACAGCGGGCACGGGTTCCGAAAAGAAGACCCAGACGTGACCGCCATTACCCGAACGTGACCGTTCCAGTGCGGCTGGCACCTTTCTCGACCGGCACACTGCCATAAACGCATCGACGTCCTGCCGCCACGTATCCCGGTCGAAGTCAGCGGCCAGAAAACGACAGGTATCGTCGGGAAGCATCGGATAGACGCCGACCGTGCGGCGGCCCCTCAGATGTCCATCGATCACTCCATCGGTGACCGCCCGAAATGCTTGATTTGGGCAGGCGGTGCACTTGATTCGAGGTTTGTCACACAGGCCCGCCATCCATTCGTTGCCACACGCAGGGGCGTAGCCTGATCGGCCTGTCCTAGCGTTTTCCCACCGCTGTGGGAAAACATCTTCGCGCCCGCGAAAAAGCGATCGAAAGAGCGCAACCTTCTGGCCTGCCGCTGAGCGGCTCGTCACTGGCCCCTTGGGCTGGGCTCCCTTCGGTTTCTCCGAAGCTGCAGTCGTGAGCTGGACAAGTCGGGCCTCAAGTGCGGCTTTCTCGTCCGCGAGTCGCGCGAGCTGCTGGTGAATGAGCGCGACCTCCTCGCGATCAGATGATCGATCGGCTTGCCGATCTGTGCCAGACGCGCCCACTCCGACGATCGATTCTTGCATGTAGTCACCGCCGGTGAATTCACGGCTACCGTCCAGAGTGTCTCCGGTCGCCTCGGGGCGCTCTCGTGGCCCAGTCAAGCGATAGAGCCTCGGCCTGCTCCAATGCCGTCTGGGTCCGCGCCTCCTACTTGCCTAGAGGATAACCGTGCTTCCGCAACACGCGCTTCACAAGAATTCGAAGTCTGGCACTTACGTTCTCACGCTGCGTCCAGTCAATGGTCACGTTGTCGCGTCGGCAGAACGTTCGCCGACATTACACCAGATTGCCTACTATCCCCTGCGAATCTCAGGCTCTGATGATCACGGAGCCCGGCCCTGGACCGTAGCGGGCTCTGGAATCGTGACGGCCCGCCCAATTCACCGCATGGCATCGTCGATGAAGCCTGAAGTCAACAAGCTTCACGAATCGTCCGCCACACTACCCTCATTCGTCGGGAGCGTGTTCCTGCCCTAGCGTGCATCCCGCAAATCGCCGAAACTCAATCAGGCTCGGGCAAACGATACTCGACGAGCGACGAGCGGCCCACGACATCGAGGACGCGGACGAGGCACTCCGTGCCATCCGAATCGGTGAGCAGCAGCTCTTCGCCAGGCACGAAGTGGACAGGCTGCTGCTTGCCCCGTTCGATGGCGATGTTGGAGGCGTAAAGGTATGTTCGTTCTAACGTGTCTCGTATGGGGTTCAGGCGACCCTTGAGACCGGGGAGGCAGCCTGAGGCCTCAGAAAAAATCACGCTTCCACCCCGCGGTATGAGGCGCAGCTCCAGCGCCGGCGCGCCGCTGGACGGAAGCCATTCCCGCGCAAGACATCCCGCGTGACCTGGCGCAGCGCCGAATACGGTCATCGGTAGCTCGGTCGTGTAGAGTTCGATGGCGGCCTCGCCGTTCTCGTCTGCAACCGCCTGCTTCCAAGTCTTGTTCGGGAAGAGGACTAGCACCTCCGCCCCCGGCAGCGGTCGCCCCTCGGTCCGCACAGCCACGACCGCCCGGGTGGGGGTCGCATCCTGCGGAGCGGCCGGGATGACGAGCATGACTTCCGCTCCGTCTAGGAGGCGGTACTCCGGCGGCCTGCCGGACAGTTCCCGGGTCTCACGCTGGATGATCGGCACGCCGTCCCTGCGGCGCTCCATGAAGTAACGCCGGTCGGCGGAGCCGCGGATGTCCCCGACCCCCATCCGGCCCATCAGAGAGGCGATAGCTTGGTTCCGCGTTGCCTGCCGCAATGCCATGCTCTCAAGCGTCAGCGTATTGGGTAATGCGCCAGGAGATTGGATCTCCAAACGGTCGGCAAACATCGAGAGGCGGACACAGCTACCGTGTATGCCATAGTCGCGGTGCACCACGGCGTTCACAACTGCCTCGAAGATGGCTTTTGTCGCTGTACTGCGGCATGTCTATCCGCGCCGGCACCTTGCGATCCCCGACCTGCATGTTTCGCATGGCGAACGCGACTGCGTCTGCGATCTGTCGCTGCAGGGGACCCGTGATCTCCTGAGCGTCGACTTGGCCCGAGCTGCGGTCTGTGCCCCGATACCGGGTCGCCATGATGCTGGCGCTCGGCAGCCACCGCTCCGGGTGCCGTGAGCACAGCAGCAGACCAGCGACCGTCGCTCGCTGGATGCCGGACTCGTCTAAAGCGAGCAGCGCGAGGTTGGCCAGTGCCAGCTCAGGCTCGGCGGCGCCCTGGGCGCTCAACAGCGGCCTCCAAAGCCCCTCATCCAAGGTGTCAAACCCGGTCCCAAGAACTGGCTGCTCGTCAAACCACACGTATCGACTCTGCGCTCGCTGTTGCGACAGCCGCAAGCATTCGTCAGCGGTCATCTGACGCTTGGCCGCGCCGACTCGGACGAGGCTTCGACCGTTGTGCTCATGCAGAGAATCCCCTTTGGCTACACCCACCAGCAGAAAGGCGCTGCCATCGACCTCCCTGCGATGGATGTCGATGCAGACCGAGGGCTCGATGCTGTCGGTGCTCACGTCGACCAGAAGATGGTCCAGCGCCGCCATCTGCTCGCGAGACATCCCCTGGATCTGTCCGTCGTCCGTGACACCGCACAGCAAGGTACCGCCGCTTGCGTTCGCGAACGCAATGATCTCATCGGCTAGATCGCCCCGATCGGGACTAATTGGACGGTTTCCGGAGAACTTAATCTGCTTGAACTCCCAGCTGATGTCTTCGCCCAGCCTCAATCGCAGCCGGATAGCCTCGTCTCGCGCTGTCACTCGCCGCCCCGCAGAACCCCAGCGCCTTCAAGCTTTCGGCGATGGCGGAGTTGAGCCGCGCTCCTCGGCCTGTCACGCTTGCGAATCCGGCACTAGGCACCGCATTTGTGCCTCGAATGGCTCGCCGTCATTTGGCAGCGGCTTTGCCTCGACGTATCAGCCCAGAGCCAAGGATGAAAGTGGTGGACGATATGGGACTTGAACCCACAACCTCCGCATTGCGAACGCGGCGCTCTCCCAATTGAGCTAATCGCCCAAGCTTACGTTCAGTGTAACAGTAAGGCTGTGCCTAGCCCTGTGGTATACCGGCGCTTGCAAAGCGCGCTTCGCCACTCCGAACCCCTCTGATTGAGCTATCGCACCTCAGCCCGTACCGGCTGGAATCACTCCTCGCCCGACTCGGACCAAGCTTCGGAACCAGAATGGCCGCATTGCCGAAGCAGGTATCCATCGAGCCGTTTTCGGTACTCCTGCGGGGATGGCGGGCTCCGAACATTGAAGGGGTCCGCTGTGATACCGTGACCGTGGGCCGCACAATGACCGCCCCAGCGAGCAACGAGCACTCTACTCCTCTGGCTGACGAGGCAACCAGTCCTATCAGCCGACGCTCCTTCATGGGAGCCGGCGCAGCCTCCGCGATCGCCGCTGGCTCGTCTGGCACAGCCGCGCCGAGCGACCGGGTGAACCTCGGCATCATCGGAGTCGGCGGACGTGGCCGGAGCCTGCTGCGCGGGCTTGTTTCCTTGCCGGACGCGGATGTCTCTTACATCTGTGATGCAGATCAAGCATCTTTGGAACGCGCTCGCCAGATCCTAGCCGAGGCGGACAGACCGCAGCCACGAACCACCTACGACATGCGTCACCTATTCGACGACGCCGACGTCGATGCCGTTGTCGTGGCTACGCCGGACCATTGGCACGCTCCGGCTACGATCCTGGCCTGTGATGCGGGCAAGGATGTCTACGTCGAGAAGCCCCCCTCGCACAACATCCGCGAGGGCCGGCTGATGCTCGACGCGGCCCGGCGCAACGCACGCATCGTGCAAGTTGGCACGCAATCGCGCAGCCGTCCGTCCACTCGCGAGGCAATCGAGATCGCGCACTCGGGAGCACTGGGCGACGTTTTGATGGCGAAGGCGTGGAACGTCCAACTCCGCAAGAACATCGGCCACAAGCCGAATTCACCCGTGCCCAAAGGGGTCGACTACGAGACCTGGCTGGGCCCCGCTCCTTGGATCCCGTTCAATGAGAACCGCTTCCACTACAACTGGCACTGGCACTGGCACTTCGGCACGGGCGACGCCGGCAATGACGGCGCGCACCAGATCGACATCGCCCGCTGGGCGCTGGGCGTGGACTTCCCCAAGAGCGCCAGCGGCATGGGCGCGAAGATCTTCTTCGACGACGACCAGCAGACTCCCGACACGATGAACGTGACTTTCCAGTACGGCGGCAAAGCCCTGATCTGGGAAATGCGCATCTGGAATCCGTACGGAATGGAGGAGCAGGACAACGGCGTTGCCGTCTACGGCACGGATGCGTCGATACAGATCGGCAGATGGAATCGGCGCTGGGGCAGTCCTTTCCAATCCACAGATGAGCATGAAGAGGGGCCGCGGAGAGGAGCTGGGGAGAAGGCGATTATAGCGGCAGGGGGGAAG
>JAJEHF010000070.1 GCA_022823865.1 Bryobacterales bacterium | reverse complement strand
AGAACTGCTGCTGACTTGTCACAGCGGCGAGGAATTGCTCTCCCGGATCCGGGAGATCTAGCAGAGGCCGCCCGGGCGACAGATCGGAGCGAGGCTGGTCGCTCCATGTCGGAGGCGTTCTTTCCGCCGGGGATCGTGGCGACAATGGACCGCCGGGCTGCATTCGCAGCGTGGTGAGTTCAGCCGTTCGCAACTTAGCCGGAATGAATGTGCTGGTACCGGCGGGGTGGCAGCCGGAGGAGGCGCTGCCTGAGAACGCAGGCTTGGCGGAATTGAGCGCGATGCTGGAGGGTGAGATGACGACGTGGGAGGACAATTTCCGAGAGGCGGCTGAGGCCAAAGGGCTGGCCCAGGGGCGGGCCCAGGGGCTGACCCAGGGCCGCACCGAGCTTCTAGTCAAGATGGTGCGTCACAAGATCGGCGAAGTGTCCGCTGCTGAGGTGGCAACGCTGCTGAAGACGGTCCAGTCGGGAGAAGCCCTGGACGCGGCAGGAGTACTGCTGCTGACTTGTCACAGCGGCGAGGAATTGCTCTCCCGGATCCGAGAGATCTAGCAGAGGCCGCCAGAGCGCCAGATCGGAGCGAGGCGGGTCGCGGCGCATGGCGGCGTCCGGTCTCGCTGGTATCTCTGTCAACAGCACCCCCTAGTGGTGATAGTTTTCGTGCCGGAGGGCGCGGACATCCGGGCCATCCACGCCGGAACGTGACGCGCCAACCCTGCGAGACGCGGACGCTCCAGTCGTCGGCGCGCGGCCCGTGCAGGCGATGCAGCCGATAGGTCGGTCGCGACAGAGAGCGCAGCGGCTCCGGGCCGTCCAGCGAGGACAAGATCGCCTGCAGCCGCCGGACATGCGCCTAGACCATCTCAACACCGAGAATAAGTGTCGCAGCCTGTGTGAGAACTCCGAGAGCGGCCGGATGGGTGCCGGCAACCAGTTTGGCCGGCAGGTCCCCAATCTGTCGTCAGCGAAGCGGCAGTCGGTCATCCGCGTCTTGCTCGGCTATGCCTACCACTGATAACGTCAGTCCAGCTCTATTGCTGTCAGATCATCTGTCGAGACTGGGGCGCAACTCGCTCGCAGCGGTGCCGCTCGCAACTGCCCGCCAGTCAATTCACAGCTGGCCGTGCCTTCGGCTCGCATGGAGTCGCTACCCCCTCCCTGTGAAAAGCCCCGCAAAGCGACGGATGTGCGAATCAGAACCGTCCGTCGGTCAAAGGGAACGTATCACTGGAAAATGCGGCGGCTACGCGATAGCCGGATATTGGCGAGACCGGGAGACCGCAGCACGGGCTTGACGAGGCTGCGGCGTCCCAAGACCCGATTGCAGATTCCAGAACCCTGGGAGGGTACCTGACATACTGGAATCGCGGTGCGTTTCTTCAACACAGAGGGCCCGGTCGTGGCCGAGTGGCACTACAGCATCCCGCCGCTCAGCCGGGTGAATCTGGGCGAGATCCTCGACATGATCTCGAACATGCAGTATTTCGTCCTGCATGCGCCCAGCCAGACTGGCAAGACCTCAACCTTACTGGCGCTCCGCGACCGGCTCAATTCCGAGAGTGCCGTCCGCTGCGTGTACGTGAACATCGAGGAAGGCCATGTGGCCCGCGAGGATACTGCGCGTGCCATGCGGACAGTGCTCGGGGCGTTGGCTTCCAGGGCTCGCTCCCAACTGCAAGACGACTTTGTACACCGGAGGATGTCTGAATATCTCGAAGAGTTCGGCCCCGACGAAGTCTTGGGCCAAACTCTCGTGCGCTGGTCCCAAGCCAGCCACTTACCGCTGGTGTTGCTGGTCGACAAAATCGACACGCTCATCGGACACACGCTCATCTCGGTCCTGCGGCAGTTGCGGGCAAACTACGACAGCCGTCCGCACAATTTTCCGCTGAGCGTGGTGCTGTGCGGAGCGCAGGACGTCTGCGACTGGCAGATCTATTCCGGCCGAGAAAGGACCACGGTCAGGGGCGACAGTGCCTTCAACGTCAAGGCGAAGTCGCTGCGACTCGGCGATTTCTCGCAAGCCGAGGTGCGGGCTCTGCTGGCCGAGCACACTGCCGAGTGCGGCCAGTCCTTTCAGGACGGCGTGGCCGAGCACATCTGGGCACTCACCCGCGGCCAGCCGTGGCTGGTAAACGCCCTGGCCTACGAGGCCTGTTTCAAGGGCGCGGCCAGCGCCGATCAGAATTCAGCGATCTGTGTCGAAGCGATCGACCAAGCCAAGGAAGCGCTCATCCTCCGCAGGGTCACGCATCTCCACCAACTCGCCCGCCAGTTCCGCGATGATCGCGTGCGGCGGGTCATAGAACCGCTTCTAGTCGGCACTGCTCCAGCCGGCGACCCGTCCGAAGATGATCTGGACTACGTTTCGGACCTTGGACTGATTCGTCGCGACGGAACAGTCGAGATCGCGAATCCGATCTATCGCGAGGTGATTCTGCGGCAGTTGACCTACTCGCGAGAGAGGTACATTCCCCATCGCACCGAGTGGTATGTGGATGCAGCTGGTCGACTCGACGTAGCCAAGTTGCTGGCAGCGTTTCAGGTCTACTTTCGTGAAAACGCGGAGCATTGGGTCGAACATACCGAATACAAGGAGGCCGGCCCGCAACTGCTGCTACAGGCGTTCCTGCATCGGATCGTGAACGGTGTGGGGCGCGTGGAGCGGGAGTTCGGCTTGGGGCGTGGGCGGACGGACCTGCTGATCCTGTGGCCGGAGGGCGGGGACTGGGATCCGACCCGCGTCAGCAAGCATGTGATCGAGTGCAAGGTGGTGCGGAGCGGGCAGGGGCTGGACAGCGTGGTCCGGTCGGGTCTGGAGCAGACGGCCGCATACATGGACAGGTGCGGAGCGGAATCGGCGCACTTGGTGATTTTCGACATGCGTGAGGGGAAGTCGTGGGAGCAGCGGGTGTACCGGAAGGATCCGGAGCCGGGCAAGAGACCGGTGACGGTATGGGGGCTGTAGTCCTCCTCTGAGGCCCGGATGTTCCACCCCCAGCCCGTCAGGGTAGGGCTTTGGTTTGGGGGTTTCTCCTATCAGGACACCGCGGCCAAGGAAGCACTACCCCCGCTTTCAGATACGGCGCCCCTGATCCGAGCGCCAATGGGACTCCAACCCATCTGATCTGGGCGCTGCCCAGAACACACTATGCCCTCTGGCTGCTCCTGCTTGCTGGTCAGGTCGGATTAGCGCCGCCTTCAGTCTGGAATTTGGGTTGGTGCGCTGAGGAGAATGCAGCCCACCTCGCAGAGCGAGGCTGATCAATCGACCGCAGACTTCACAACTGCGAGCGACTTGACCATCTCGGCATAGTACTTGTCCGCTTCCACGAGGATTGCGTCGATCTTGCATTGTAACGGCCCTTTACAACCTCGGCCGAAGTGGCCATTGCTTGGTCCTTTGGAACACAGGAACGGCGCTTCATCCGTTCCGCGCTAGTCACTCCCATCGCCAAGCCCTGTCTGCCGACCGGACGCTACGTTCCGAACCGGGGACAGTTCCTATGGAAAGAACACAAGCTTGAGCAGAAGGGCGATGATGATCGCTTCACCCAAGAAAACTGTAAACTTGAAGAACGCGAGCGACTTGACCATCTTTGCAAAGCGTTTGACCATTTCAGCTTGCAACTCCCATACATCAGACTTCGAGGCGAAATATTGCGCCTTCGCAACCTCGCCCGCCGCTTTGGCCTTGTCCTCCAGAACCTGCGCTAGGAGCAGCGCTTCATACATTTCCGTTCTGATCACGCCTGTCGCTGGCTTTAGTATACAGATCGTCTCCGATTCGCACATCGTCTGGGCTCGCTGTGCTGGACTTGTCGGCGCTGAGGCACGGCAGGGCGGAGCTCAGCTCGATCTTGCAATCGGTATCATCGTCGACGGCCTTGTCGAAGCGGGCACCGATCAGCAACCCGTCTTGGCCTCCAGAGACGGTTGTCTTGCCCTCGATTTCGCCCCAAGGCTCTGCTCAGGCGTGATCTTCGGGCAGGGGATTTGACCACGCAGCGAACAGGGCCGACACTCCGATGCGGTTCCGCCCAGCGCCGGGGCGCACATGCCGCCGGCGGCACCCGGCCCCAAGGGTGCTATCGTGCGGAGCAGGGTGCCGTGCGCCCACCAGTCCCATGCCTGAGACCCATGCCCGGCCCGAGACCGATCACGATGGCATCTACCGCCTGCTGTTCGGCGAGCCACGCGTGATCGAAGACCTGTTGCGGGGCTTCGCCTCCAGCGCTGTCGGGAACCTGCTGGATCTCGCCAGCCTCAAACAGGTCGCGGCCCGCCACGTCAGCGAGGGCCTGCGCCAGAGCGAGAACGACATGATCTGGGAGGTGCGTACGCGGCAGGGAGGGCGGTTGTACGTCTACGTCATGCTGGAGTTCCAGTCCAGTCCGGACTGGACCATGCCGCTGCGGATGGCTAACTACGTCGGGCAGTTCTACCGGGGCTTGCTGGCGCGGTCGGAAATCCGCCAGCTGCGGCGCTTGCCGCAGGTGCTGCCGATCGTGATTTACAGCGGGAAAGGGGCTTGGCCGGCGGCGGAGGAAGTGCACGAGTTGATTGACCGGACACTGCCGGGTTTGGTGCCGTACAGCCTGCACATGCGCTACCTGCTGGTGGACACGTTGCGCAGCCCGGGTCTGAACCGGGCGCTGCACAACGTGGCCGACTCGGTGTTTCGGCTGCTGCGGGCGGAGACTCTGGCGGACGGTGAGGCAGAGGTTCGGCTGCTGCGGGAATGGCTGGCGGGGGAGGAATGGGCAGGCTTGCAGCGAGTGTTGACGCGGTGGATAATGAAGGTGCTGGCCCCGGCGGGGTGGCAGCCGGAGGAGGCGCTAGCCGAGAACGCAGGCTTGGCAGAATTGAGCGCAATGCTGGAGGGTGAGATGAGGACGTGGGAGGACAATTTCCGAGAGGCGGCAGAGGCCAAAGGGCGGGCCCAAGGGTTGACCGAGGGGCGGGCTCAAGGGTTGACGGAGGGGCGGGTCCAAGGGTTGGCTCAGGGCCGCACCGAGCTTCTAGTCAAGATGGCGCGTCGCAAGTTCGGCGAAGTGTCCGCCGCTGAGATGGCAACGCTACTGAAGACGGTCCAGTCGGGAGAAGCCCTAGAAGCGGCGGGCGAGCTGCTGCTGACTTGTCACAGCGGCGAGGAATTGCTCTCCCGGATTCGGGAGATCTAGCTGAGGCTGCCCGAGCGACAGATCGGAGGCGAGGCCGTTCTCTCTGCGTCAGAGGCTGCCTCTCCGCTTCGGATCTTGGCGACGATGAACCGCTAGCCCGGATATCTCACCAATGGAGTTGAAATGAGGCATGAGATCGTGATAAGATGTTTGTTTTCAGTAATTTGTCGATTACTGATCGCATCTCTTCATGACGACACATTGTCCCTCG
>JAJEHF010000003.1 GCA_022823865.1 Bryobacterales bacterium | reverse complement strand
AGGCCGCCTAAAACACGTTCCATTCTTCATGTTTTTCCTGAGGGGGTCCCTGTGTCAACTCTGACCGCCCTAGCGTTAGTCGCTCATCAATCTGGAAAGCCCCAAAATAGATGCCTCAAACTGCAAAATGAGAATTGCTGTCGACTGCTCGACTGCCGCGGAACTCCCGGCAATTGGCGCTGCGCTCGAAAGCCCTTTGCTCCATCGGCCGCTTGAACACACAATATAGATTCCCCCAGAGGTAACGTCATGGGTACAAACATGCGGATCGGCAAGTGGGGAAATAGCCTCGCTGTCCGGATCCCGAAGGCCATCGCTGAGCAGTGGGGCGTGTCGAAGGGCTCGCTCATCGAGATGGCGTCGCGAGCCGACCAAGTCGTGATGCGCAAGCAGGCCAATAATCTGGCCGACTTTCTGGCGGATGTGACGCCAGACAATCTGCACCAAGAGCAAGACATCGGCGAGAGCCGCGGCGGAGAGCGGTGGTAGAGCAAACCCATGTACCAGACACTGGTCATGTTGGGGGCCTGACTTCTCCCCAAAGCCGGACATGAGCAGTCCGGGCACCGTCCTGCCTTGGCTCTAAGTCCGCGCAACTACAACGAAGTCACGAGCTTGGCACTCTTTTGCCCGATCACGTCCGCAGTGAAGAGCTACCCGTTCGAGGTGTTGCTTCCCCGGTCTGGCCCGGTTTCCGGGGTCGTCCTTGCCGACCAAGTAAGGAGCCTAGACTGGCGCGCCCGCAGGGCGCGCTTCTCGGGTCGAGCCTCGGCACAGCTGGTACGCGAAGTCAAGGAAAAGATCGAGGTCCTGATGGGGCGAGACCCGCTGTCCAAGATCTGACCACGCAGCGAAGGGACAGACTGTCGAGAAGCCAGGATAAGAACCCAAGGAATATTGCTACTACAGCGCCTCGTCACGTCCGGCGAACCGCACTTGACGATGCATGTTCGGCCCGCAGAGATTGTGACGCACCCGCGAACTGGCCTGCGTCCCGGCAGTCTCGCGACGCTAGGCTGCCGGGCGGGCCGAACGAGGAGCGTAATCGCTTCACTCCTAGTGCGTCGGAAGGGCGGAATCAAGTCGTCTCGGTCATCCCGTCCGTGAGGTCAGCAATTCCCTCACGGTTCATGAACTGCAACAGCGACAGGGCCCGTTCCTCGTTCGACCCTCCCTCTGACGTGAACTGGATTCCGTATTCCTTGCAGACCCGCTCGCATGGCAGATTCACGTAGTCTAACAGCGACTGAGTCTCCGCGAAGATATCCTTATCCGACATGGCTTGAATGATGCTGGATGCAGTGGGTCCTTCGAAGTCCTCGTACTGGTTGAAGAGGGTATGCCCCTCGAAATCACGCTCGTAGATTCGCAATCTCATATTCCCATCCAGCCGTTCTTCTTCTCGATGCTACTCAACCCGGAGAGCGTGTAGAGATCTTTCTTGATCCGAGTGCCTTGGGCCGATCGGGGAGGAACGACCCTACTACTGATCGATCGTCACCCAGATCGGCGACGACCACGCGAGTTGGCCGTCCACCTGCTGCACCCTGACGTAGTAGTAGTTCTCGCCGGGGCTCGGCTCGGCGTCGGTGAATTCGAACGACACTTCTTGTCCGAGGTTGTGGCGCGTGTGCACGAACTCCTGGTTCTTGATGATGTCGATCTGGCGAATCGGCAGCGTGCCCAGCACGCGCACCCACAGGCGGAACGCACCCGGTACGCTGACGATGTCGCCTTGCAGGTGCTCGCGGTCCCCCGCGCGAAGGCGGTAGTCCAGCACGATGTTGTCCGTCGCTCCGTAAGAATGACGCATCCGCATCGCATCCAGCAGTCCCTCGCGGCTAGAGTCCTCCGAGATTGTGCAGGCATAGGATATGTGCGTCGAAACATGGTCCGAAGCGGCTTGCACGCCCAGCTTGTAGCCCTTCGCCCAAGCGTTCCAGACGAACCCGGCAGGTTGGAAGCCGCCCGGTGCGGAGGTCGGATTGCCGGTGTACGCCGATCGCGGCGCCCCTTCGTATTCAGCTGACACACGATCACCTTGGTAGATCTCCACCAACGGCTCGACTTCGGGATCGTTGTCCCGCCAGTCCGTCCCCATGTTGGTGGCCGAAGTGTGCGAGATCGCGATGCCGTCATTCTGCTTCAAGTACTCGTACAGATCCTTGGTGCCCACCGGTTCGGGATTCTTGAACCGCTCCGTCACCTCCTCGGACGAGAACGGGAAGAGTCGACCGAATTCTTCGCGCGAGATGCGGAACGGACGCACGCCCCGCTTCGCAAAGATGATGTTGCGATGACCGTGCGGGTACGGGATGCTGCGCTCGTACGCGAATAGCGGGACGAAGCGGCCAGGCACGTGAAAGTTGTCGGCGAACTGCTGCAGCAGGAAATCGTGGTACTCCACATCTGGCCCGCCGAGATAGTTGTGCTCGGAATTGGCGTAGTAGTCCAAGCTCGCCGCGTCTATGGCGTAACGATACGCCTGCAGCAACGAACCGTCGTTGTAGCCGTCCATCGAGAACTCGGTGTGCCGGTGGGTATCGCCGCGATAGATCTTGTAGGTCTTGCCTTCGGACTTGATCTCGTAGCTGCGAATCCGATCTAGGTCTTCGCTCTCGTTGGGGTGCAGCGGGTAAACCGTGATCTCCGGCTGCACCCTTGGTCGCAGCCCCTCGCTTCCTTGGCGGCCGGTCGGCGGGATGCGTCCCACGTAGATGTCCGCTCGCTCGGCAAGCATCTCCGTCCAATCCCGGTGGTCCGTCGGCCAAGCCGCCACGATCACTCCGTCTGCAGCCGTTGCAAAACCACTGCGCACATCCATGCGCCCGGTGCTATGCGGGAAATAGACCGGCCGGCCCCACCTGCCACCGCTATAGGGGACGCCCCACAACTCCCACAAGGCCCAAAAGTTGTACATGTCGGAGATGATGTCCTTCATGCGCGGGTTGCGGCGGCGGAAGAACACCCATACCCCTCCGTTGCCATCTGCTTGGATGGTGGGCGAGTCGCCGCGGTCTCCTTCGAAACCGTCGGGCAGCGCGTCATCGAGGAGAACTGTCGGTTCCATCCACTTGTCGCCGTCGAGTACGGCTACGGGCATGCGGCGCCATTCGTACAGGCGGGTGCCCTCGTATTCGATTCCGAAACCGTCGTCCTTGCCCCATTGCGTGCCGCTCTCACTCCAGGTCGCCCACAAGCGATCGTCGGCATCGCACGTGATCGTGACGTGCGCCTCGAACCGTGGCGTATCCGCGAGCGGACGGACGGCTTCCCACGCAGCGCCATCGTGGCGGCGGGTCAGGATGTCATAGTTCCCCTTGTCATACGTGTCCCAAGCGACATACACCTGACCCTGACCATCGGCGGCGATCGCTGGCTCCCAGTCGTTCGCTGCGGATGTCGAGACCCGCTGCTCGGCTGACCACTTCTCGCCATCGTGGCGGCGCGCCAAGATGTCCGACTGGCCGTCGCGAAAACCCTGCCAGACGACCCACAGCTCTCCATCGGAGGTAGCTGCAAGGTTGTGATAGAGATCTGGCTGAGGCGCGTCGCTCAGCCGCTCGACCTGCGACCAATCGCCTTCGCCATAGTTGCGTGCGTAGAGATCTCGGTTGCCCTCGACTTGGTCGGACCACACTACCCAGATCCGTCCAGCGCCATCGCGGGCAACCTTGGCCAGGAAGACGTCCCCGGGCTTCTCAGTGACCGTCTGCACCTCGCCCCAAGCGGCGCCATCGTAGTGCCGTAGCTTGACTTCGTTGGCCCAGTCCTTGAATGCCACCCAGACCACCCAAAGCTGACCGTCCGGCCCGGCGGTGACGGAGGCGAAGTCGTTCTCGTGCTCAGCACCGGAGACCTTCTGCGCAGAGACGGTCCTAGTGACGACAACCCTGCCACCCAGAAACTGCCGGGGCTGCCCGGGCGCCAAGTTGCGGGAGTCGACGCGAAAACTGCCCTGGTCTGTCTGAAAGGCGACACGCGCCCTGCCCCGGCTGCGAACATCGACGATCAGGCCAGAGTTGAAGATATTGACCGGCTCGCCATCGACCGGCTGGGGCTTAGGAGCTGGATACCAGAAGTTCGGCCCCTGCCAAGTCGCTAGTTCCCAAGAGTTGCCGTTGATCCTGTCCTCGTGACGCGGCCGCAGACTCGAGAGCCCCGCGAGCTCTCCGCCCGACACTGTAAGGCTGCCGTTCCAAGAGGTCGACTCGGCATCGCCAATGCCGAACTCCACGCGTAGCGAGAATAGGCCGGGATCGCTGAACCGCTCTTCAGCCGCGAGCCCGCAGCAGGCAAAGATGAGCAACCAAGCCAATCGAAGGCGAACAGTCGGCATGTGGGCAAGGATAGCACCGCGGCAAGCCCCGGATCCCCTCATTTCCGTGTGGCCAAGGACGACGCTCGGTTCAGGATCGCAGCCGCTCCGTCAGGCATTTCCGCCTTCTGGGGTGGTCCTTCTGAACTCGTACACAAGGCTGACCGTACCCGTCTTCTCATAGAGCTTGTGCTCCTTTAGCGCGAGCGAAATTCGCGTGGCCGGCCCAGCGATAAGCGGAACACCCGCCCCGAGCAATACCGGTATGATCGCTACCTCCACGGTGTCAACGAGGCCCTCCTCTGCAAGGCTGCGAAACAGCGAGCCGCCACCAAACAGCCAGATGTCCTTACCCTCTTCGTCGCGAAGCGACTGCACCACCTCTTTCCAGTTCTCTCCGATGACCGGTACGTTCTTGTAGTCGCTCTGGCGCAGCGTCCGCGAAAAGACGTACGTTCGATTGCCAGACGATGCGGGGGAAGCCTGTGAACCGGTCACCTCGAACGTCTTGCGGCCAAGCAGGTAAGTGTCGAATTGCTCGGACATGGCCTGGAAGTCGAAGTCGGGATCCATGATGATCCAGTCATACTCGCCATCAGGTCCCGCGATGTACCCGTCCAAGCTCATGGCGCAGCTATAGCGAACCTTCCGCATCTCGAATCTCCCTACACTGAGTTCGTGAGCCATCTCCCGGATTTCCATCGTCGCGAACCAGCCACACCGGACCGAAGCATGCCCGGCAGACGCTGTGTTTCTAACGCTGCGAAGCACGGAGGTTTTTGCCGAGACGAGGCTGGATGCCCGAGAGTAACTCGCTCAATCAGGATGTAACAGATGGCGAATGCGGGATCAATCGAGTCCGGTCCGAATTTGACCAGCATTGGCCTAAATCAGAAGCCAAAGGACTCCATATCAACAACTTCGATGGGTTGTGCACGATATGCGCCGATGGCACTCCCGCAGACTCTCCGGGCATGCACCAATGCGAGGCTGGGTCGCGCGGTCGCTTCCTCGACGGGAAGAGGGCGAGGCACGAACTTTCGCCTCTTCGCTAAGAGCGGGTCCATCTGTTCCACGACTGCGGAGGCATCAGAATGATACTGGTATGAGTTCTGTCCTGATTCGGGATATACCACCGTGGACCCTGAGTTCGCTGAAGCGGCTTGCCCGGAGCCATCACCGCTCGCTGCAAGCTGAGCTACACGCCATCTTGGAACGAGCTGCTCGGATGGCGCCGCCCGAGACAGCCGAGTGCAGTCTGGACATCGTGACGGTCAAGGTCGGAGGCGAGCACTCCTGGGCCAGGGACGAGATCTACGGAAGCGGCGGTCGGTGAGACGCTCTTCCCAAATACCAACGTCCTGCTCCATGCGACTGACGCGTAGAGGCCGTCATGAGGAGGCCCAGACGCTCATAACAGGGGCAGCCACCAGTGGGTTCCATCTTGCCGTGAGTGGTCAAGTCTTGCGCGAGTATCTCTCTGTAGCAACAAGGCCGACGAATTCCAACGGTCTCGGACTGGAAGCTTCCTACGCGGTCAGGAATGTTGAGCGTTTCTCAGAGTTCACGATCTTCCTAGACGAAGCAGAGTCAGTCGCCCAGCAGCTCCGCGAACTCCGAGTCAGCGGCAAACGCATACACGACGCTAATATTGCGGCGACCATGCTGGCTCGTCACATTCGCTTCCTGATTACCGAGGACGGTGCCGACTTCACGCAGTTCGGAGGAATCGAGACCTTGTCCATTCGCCAAGCCGTACTGCTGCTGAGAGCCTGAGGGCGCTCATAATCGTCGCCGGCACCGATAACGACCTCTTCAAGTTGCCCTCGGTCGCGACTTGAAAAACACAGCCCTACCCGCTGCCACGAAACGTATCGTCCGGCTTGCGCCATCGCCGGGAACGCGACCCATCCCCTTGCGCCGCACAAGATCACGCGCCCGGTCAAGGCCCTCGTCGCTGCCGCGGGAGAGTCGGCTGGCGGAAGGCTCGACTACCGCGTCCAAAGGGCGGCTATCGATGAGTTAGGCTCCTTATTCGAGTCGTTCAACCACTTGGCCCCTTCACGAGGCGTAGCGTGCTTCATGGGCGATTCAGCCAGCGTAGCTGTCGCTTGCTACGTTTGTCTTGATGGGCTCCACTCCCGTCCTAGTTTCGCGGTCATCCGGGAAGGACTCGGCCTGGGCCCTCCACGTTCTCAGGATGCAGCCCGAACGCTTTGCCGTAAGGGGAGTGTTCACCACGGTCAGCGAGAGGTTCCGGCGCGTATCGATTCACTCAACACCCACTTGGGTCCTGCAGGCACAGGCGGCAAGACTGGGCGTTCCGCTGTACGAAGTCCCGATTCCGTACCCCTGCTCAAACGCTCAGTACGAGTCCGCGATGGAGCAGTTCCTGGCTAGAGTGCAAGGCTTCCCAAGACATCTTGCAGCGTCACACTTGGCGTTCGGTGACCTGTTTCTCGAAGATATCCGCCGCTACCGCGAAGAGCGGCTCAGCGGGACAGGGTTCGATCCGATCTTCCCTGTCTGGGGCCGAGATACTGCGTCGCTCGCGGAAGAGATGATCGCAGCCGGCGTCAAGGCGATCGTCACTTCCGTCAACCCGGCAGTTCTTCCGCCCGAGTTTGCGGGCCGGTGGTTCGATCGCGGGCTGCTTGCCGATCTGCCTCCGGGCGCCGACCCCCTAGGCGAAAACGGCGAGTTCCATACGTGCGTTGTAGACGGGCCGATGCTCTCCTCGCGCATTGACGCTGAGCCGGGCCGCGTGGTTCACCGTGAAATCGCAGCGCCCGCCGACAGCAGCGATTCCGCGCAAATTCGCGATCCTCATCCGACGTATGTATATGCCGATATCATCCCCATCCGTAGCCCACTTGCGTAGCGACGGGGCGCTCCTGACGCGCCTATCGCGTGCCGTTCCCTAGGCTGAGGCGCTCAACAACCGTTCAGGTCTAGCTAGAATGACCTCAGCTTGACCAAGCGCAAGGAACTGCTCACGATCGTCGCTTATGCAACGCCGCTGCTGGCATTGCTGGCGGTGTGCTTTTGGCTCACGTCCTTGGACTTCGGCGACTTCCGGCCAGAGAATTCCACGGTCACCTATGTCCTGTGGGCCCTGTCCACGTGCGTCGTCTTGGGTGCCGTCGCCCTAGGATTCCTGCTCTTCCGCAATCTGCTCAAGCTCTACATCGAGCGCCGCGGCAACGTCGTCGGCTCGCACTTGAAGACCAAGCTGGTCATCGGCGTGCTCACTCTGAGCATCCTGCCGATCACGGCCCATGTCGTCTATTCGCTCCAGTTGTTGAACCGAAACTTCGACAAGTGGTTCTCCCAGCCCACCATCGGGATCTTTCAAAGCGCGCAGAGCCTCATGGAGGCCACTTCCGCAGAAATGCTCGCGGATCTGGAGCGAGGCGCGCAACGCGCCGCCGAGGCGATCGCGCATGGCACGGCACGCGACGAAGGAGCGCTGAAGGCCCTGCTCCGGGATGCAGGCGCACACTACGTCAGCATTATGGGTAACGGCGCGGAAACCACACAAGCGACAGTCGATTCAGTCGAAGGGCGCCCGTCTGTTCTGTCGCGGCTACTGGAAGACCCTTCCGCCGCCGAGCAATCCGGCATCGCCGAGGGCTGGCTTTACGCGGCCGTGCCCATCCCCTCAGCAGCGGGCTCTGCGAGGCTGCTGGTGGGACGCAAGATCCCGTCGTCGATCCTGCAGGACCAAGCGTTCGTGCAAGCACAAGTAACCCAGTGGAAGCAACTCGAAGCGGCGCGGCCAGTGGTCTGGCGCAGCTACGTGTACACACTGGCGCTGATCACGATCTTCACGCTGTTCATCGCGGTCTGGCTGGCGCACTTCGCGTCGAGGCAAATCACGCGCCCCGTCAAGGCTCTCGTCGCTGCCACGGGCGAGCTGGCCGGCGGACACCTCGACTACCGCGTCGAGACGGCGGCTATCGACGAGTTGGGCTCCCTAGTCGAGTCGTTCAACCGCATGGGGCAGACGCTCCAGACCAAGACCGGGCAACTCGAGCGCAGCAACCGAGACCTCGCCCGCGCCAACGCCGAGATCGACGAGCGCCGCCAAATGATCGACGCCATCCTCGAGAGCATCACACCAGGGGTGATTTCGGTCGACGAGCACGGCAAGATCCTCAAGTACAACGAATCAGCGCGATCCTTCGCCGGCAAGCGACAGCTGCCATCTCTGGGTTCCGTCTCTGAAGTGCTGGACGAGCCGCAGCGATCCGCGTTCGAGCACATGTTCGGCAGTGCGCGCCGAACCGGCGTCGCGACCCGAGAGTTCGAGGTCAAGTGCGGCGGCGAGCCGCAGCACCTCAGCGTCACGGTCTCGTCGCTAGACTCCGGCCAGGCGCAGTCGGGCTTTGTTGTGGTATTCGAGGACAACACCGAGCTAGTGCGCGCCCAGCGTTCTGAAGCGTGGCAGGAAGTGGCGCGACGCCTGGCCCACGAAATCAAGAACCCCCTCACCCCCGTGGCGCTGGCGGCGGGCAGGATCGAGGTCCAGCTAGACCGCTACGCGGCAGCCAAGACGGACGCGGAGCGGGCAGCGATTCGCGAAACCTTGGAGAGCCTGACCCACACCATCGATCGCGAAGTGCGGTCCCTGAACACCTTAGTCTCGAGTTTCTCGGACGTGGCCCGATTCCCGACGATTCGCCCGGAAGCCAACGATATCAATGCGGTCGTGGGAGACGCAGTCAGTGTGTTTGACGGAAGACTGCCGGGCATCGACCTGAGGCTGATCACCGATCCCGAAATCGCGCAGGCCGAAATCGACCCGCCGGCGTTCAAGCGGGCGATCGTCAATCTGATCGACAACGCTGCCGACGTTCTCCAGGAGAGCTGGGTCAAGGAGATCGTAGTCAGCACGCAAGGGCGCCCCGATTCGGACGCCGTGGAGGTGATCGTGGCCGACTCCGGTCCGGGCATCTCCGCGGAAAACAAGGAGCGCCTGTTCCTACCGTACTTCTCCACCAAGAATCGGGGCAGCGGCCTGGGCCTGCCAATCGTGCGCAGCGTCGTGGAAGAACACGGAGGCTCCATTCGAGTCGAAGACAACCAACCCGCCGGGACACGCTTTGTGATCGAGCTGCCGGCTGTCGCGAAGGAGCCGGCGGAGCTGCGCGAGGCCGTTGTATGAGCGCGCCTGGGCGGGTCTTGGTCGTAGACGACGAGGCCGGCATCCGCGAGATGCTGACAGGCGTGCTTGAGGACGAGGGCTACGCCGTGGCAGTGGCCGACAGCGGCGAGCGCTGCCTGGAGATGCTCTCGGCCGGGCCCTATGCCGTAGTGTTGCTCGACATCTGGCTGCCCGGAATTGACGGCTTGGAAACCCTGGAACGGATCCGGGACGTCGATATGGCCGGAAAGCCGGTCGTGGTGATGATCTCCGGCCACGGCAGTGTGGAGAGCGCGGTTCGCGCAACCAAGCTCGGAGCGCACGATTTTCTCGAAAAGCCCCTCTCGGTGGCCAAGGTCACCGTGGCCGTGCGGAACGCTCTGGAGCATCGCAATTTGCTCTCCGAGAACTCCTCGCTGCGGGCCGAGGTCGGCCACAGGTACCGGATCCTCGGGGATAGCGTACCCATGAAGGCCGTGCGGCAGCAGATCGACCTGATGGCCCCGACCAACGGCCGGGTCCTGATCTTCGGCGAGAGCGGCACGGGAAAGGAGTTGGTGGCCCATGCCATCCACGCCCGCAGCCAGCGCTCGTCGGCGAGGTTCGTCGAGGTCAATTGCGCGACCATCCCGGAAGACCTGATCGAGAGCGAGCTGTTCGGGCACGTCAAGGGCGCCTTCCCGGGCGCGCTCGCGGCCAAGGCCGGGAAGTTCCACTTGGCGGACGGCGGCACGCTGTTCCTGGACGAGGTGGGCGACATGAGCCTGAAGACCCAGGCCAAGGTGCTGGGCGTGATCGAGGAGCAGCGCTTCGACCCGGTCGGGTCGGGCCAGACGGTGCAGGTGGACGCCCGCGTGATCGCCGCCACGAACAAGAACCTCGAGGATGAGATCGCGAACGGAAATTTCCGGGAAGACCTCTTTTACCGGCTCAACGTCGTGCCGTTCTACGTGCCTCCTCTGAGGGATCGCGCCGAGGACGTCCCGGTGCTTGCCGAAGCCTTCTTGAACGAGTTTTCGCGCTCCTACGGCCGCAAGCCGAAGCGCCTGCTGCCGTCGGCGCTGCAGGCCCTTTCTGCTCACTCATGGCCAGGAAACGTCCGCGAGCTGCGCAACCTGATGGAGCGAATCGCAATCCTGCACGACCGCGAGGATGTTGGCGCGGCCGACCTTCCGGCCTCGAACCGCCGACACCCGGCGAGGCAGCCAGCCTCCCTAGGATTCGCCAGCCTCAAGGAAGCCCGCACCGCGTACGAACGTGACTATGTCGAGCGCACGCTCGCGGCGATGGAGGGCAACGTCACGCGCGCGGCGGCAGCACTGGGCATGGAGCGCAGCAACCTGCACCGAAAGATGCGCGCCCTCGGCATCCGCCCCGAAGCACTGGCGGACTAACAGCGGTCCTGGCACCGAATCGGTGTCCGAGGCGCTGTGTGAGAATTAGAACCTTGAGCCGCCCAGCGCCGAGGCCGCCGATTTCCGCATGCTAGAGAACGAAGGGCCCGGCGGGACTGGGACAGCCCCGGACAAGGCCGAGCAGTCCCTCTGGCGCGCGGTTCCCGACGCGATTCGCGGCTCCCGCGAAGACTACACCCGCATCCCCCTGCCCCGGGCCATCGTCCTGCTGGCGATACCGATGATGCTCGAACTCGTCATGGAGTCGACGTTCGGGCTGGTCGACATTTACTTCGTGGGCAAGCTCGGCCCGCCGGCTATCGCGGCCGTGGGGCTGACCGGATCCGTGATCATCATGGTCTTCGCGATCGTCATGGGGCTGTCCATGGGCACAACCGCGACCGTGGCGCGCAGAATCGGCGAGGGCGATCCGGAAGCCGCCGGATTGGCCGCTTGGCAAGCGATTCTCGCCGGGGTGATCGGCTCGGCGCCTGTGAGCTTGGCGGGCTACCTGCTCGCCCCCGCTCTGCTGCGCTGGATGGGTGCGAGCCCAGAAATCGAAGCGGGCTATCGATACACCGCAGTGCTTTTTGCAGGCTCGGTGACGATCTTCCTGCTGTTCCTCAACAACGCGATCTTCCGGGGATCCGGCGATGCTGTGACCGCGATGCGAGCCCTCTGGCTGGCTAACCTCCTCAACATCGTGCTCGATCCGCTGCTGATCTTTGGCATCGGGCCGTTTCCCGAGCTCGGACTCATGGGGGCCGCTCTCGCCACAACCCTGGGTCGGGGACTGGGGATCGTCTACCAACTTGCGGTGCTGTTCAGAGGTCGCGGCAAGGTCTCGATCTCGCGCGCGTCGATGCGCTGGGATGGCCCAGTCTTCTGGAGCCTGTTGCGGATTTCCATTACGGGCATGGTGCAGTTCTTCATCGCTACAGCAGCCTGGCTGGGTCTAACGCGGATCATCGCCCTGTTCGGCGGCACGGTGCTGGCCGGCTATACACTAGCGCTCCGCCTGATTCACGTGGCGATCCTGCCGTCGTGGGGCGTCAGCAACGCAACGGCAACGCTGGTTGGCCAGAACCTTGGCGCCATGCGCCCAGAAAGGGCCGAGAGGGCCGTGATCTCAACCGGTTTCGTCAATTTCGCCATGCTGAGCGTGATCAGCCTGGCGTTCTGGCAATTCGCAGAGCCCCTAGTGAAGGTCTTCACAGCCGACGCGGAGGTCGTCAGCAATGGCGTTCAAAGCCTGAAGATTCTCAGCGCAGGATATATTTTCGGCGGCTTCTCGATGGTGTTCGGCCAAGCATTCAACGGCGCGGGTGACACCGCCACGCCCGCCTGGGTGAACTTCCTGTGCTACTGGTGCTGGCAGCTTCCGCTAGGCTATGCACTCGCGAAGCCGCTCGGCTTTGGCGTCGCCGGGGTGTACGCCGCCGTCGTCATTTCCGGCGCCACTTGGGCTGTCATCGGCTACATCTTGTTCCGCCGCGGCAGTTGGAAGAAACACAGGGTCTAGACGCTTTCTCGAGGCCCCGCACCATGCGATTGAAGCTCGCACTGACAGTCTTGCTAAGCGCTAGCGCGCTGGGCGCTGCCGAAGGTAGCGAGCTGCAATGGACGGAGCTACCCCTCCCACCGGCCCGCAGTCTTGCGCGAGGGGCGTTCGTGGCAGAAGTCGGCGGACGTCTGGTCCTAGCCGGCGGAGTCTTTGACGAAGGCGGCCCGGCGATCAGAGACGCATGGATGCTGGACGCCGCCGAGGCTGCCTGGCGCAAGACGACTCCCTTGCCTGAACCTGCCTCGTTCGGCGCGGTGGCGGTCCATGGCGAAACGGCGTTCTTCGTCGGCAGCTCTGCTTCAAGTGACGCTGCCGGCCCGGTTCTGGCATTCCGAGCCAGTCTCAGGGGCGAGGAGCTGCGCTACGACCCCCTGCCCGATCTGCCAGCTCCCATGCTTGTCGGCGGCGCAGCGGTACTGGACAGCGTCCTATACGTTGTCTCCTCGACTTCCGATGACGTGCAGGCCGGCCAACTAGAGTCCATGTGGATGTTGGACCTGAATGCGGAGGATCCGGAGTGGCTGGCCGCGCCCGCGCCGCCAAGCAGTGCCCGCGAATTTCCCGTGCTAGCGGCGCAGGATGGAGCGTTGTTCTTGTTCGAGGGCGCGCCGCTGGCAGAGCAAGCCGGCCTGCAGGGCCGACAGCACGCACACCGCTACAGACCTGGATCGGGATGGACTGCGATTGCGGACCTTCCGAGCCCGCCGTTGTCGACCGCCGCGCTGCCGGTCGGTCCCACTCATATCGCCCTGCGGACGGCGGCCGGGAGCGGCACCAGTATTTCGGCATACCACTCTGTCACCGACACGTGGGTCGACCTAGGAGCTCTGCCGGAACGGCTCACCAGCGAGAGCGCTACGACGTGGGGGGAGAGCCTAGTCTTCGTCGGCCGCGATGCAGGCGTAGCAGACCCGGACGGTCGGATCCTCTCGGCCAGAATCCAGCCGCCCTCGTCCGGCTTCTCGATCATCGACTACATCACGCTGATCGCGTACTTCGTCGTGCTGGTAATGATGGGCCTGTATTTCGCGCGCCAGGGGTCCAGTACCGAGGACTTCTTCCTCGCCGGCAGGCGTATGCCTTGGTGGGCGACCGGCCTGTCGATTTTCGGCACGCAGCTGTCGTCCATCAGCTTCATGGCCGTGCCCGCCAAGGTTTACTCCACCGATTGGGTTTACTTCCTGCTGCAAATGACCATCATCATGGTCGCTTTCCCGGTGGTGTTCTTCTATCTGCCGCACTTCCGGCGGGCGAAGATGACCAGCGCTTACGAGTACCTCGAGCAGCGCTTCAACCTGCCCGTCCGCATGTACGCGAGCGTTTCGTTCGTCCTCTACCAGCTAGGCCGGATGGCGATCGTGCTGTTCCTGCCCGCCATCGCCCTCTCGACCGTGACAGGGATCGGCGTTTACACCTGCATCGTGCTGATGGGCGCGCTGGCAACCCTGTACACCGTCATGGGAGGCATCAAGGCCGTGATCTGGACCGACGTGGTGCAGGTGTTCGTGCTGTACGGCGGGGCCTTGCTGAGCCTGGTGATCCTGCTCTTCAAGACCGACGGCGGCCTCGCGGCCATCTTGTCCGCGGGCGCCGACTACGACAAGTTTCACATGTTCAACTGGACATGGGATTGGACCACAACGGCGGTTTGGGTCGTGATCGTCGGGAACTTCTTCCTCAATCTCGTGCCCTACACGTCCGATCAGGCGGTGGTGCAGCGCTACTTTACGACCAAGGACGAGAAGGCGGCCGCCAAGTCGATCTGGACAAACGCAGCGCTGTTGCTGCCTTCTACGCTCACCCTGTTCATGCTGGGCACGGGCCTGTGGGCGTTCTACCGCTCCAACCCCGAGCTGCTCAACCCTGCGCTGCCGACGGATTCTATCTTCCCGCTGTTCATCGCGCAGCAGCTGCCGGTGGGGATCGCGGGCCTGCTCATCGCCGCCGTGTTCGCGGCCTCGATGTCGACGCTGGACAGCAGCCTCAATAGCGTTTCGGCGGCTCTGGTAACGGACTTCTACGTGCGCTTCCGGCCGTCTGCCCCAGATTCGAGCAGGCTATTGCTAGCCCGCTTGCTCACGGCTGGCCTGGGCGTGTTGGCAACAGCCACCTCGATCGCTCTGGCCACGTTCGACATCGGCTCCCTCTGGGACACCTTCCAAGGCATGATGGGGCTGCTCGGGGGAGGCCTGGCTGGGCTGTTCGCGCTCGGTATCTTCTTTCGCAGCGCCAACGGCGCTGGCGCGATGACGGGCGCCGTTGCGAGCGTATTCATCCTGTACTGGGTCCAGCAGCACACCGACCTGCATTTCTTCCTCTACGGGGCCGTGGGGATCCTGAGTTGCGTCCTTGTAGCTCTCGCGACGAGCCCGCTCTATCGAGTCCCCAGGACTTGAGCGGGGACTACCAACGAGCCCGCTGAGAGGCTAAAGGGCCAGCGCAGTCGTAGCCCGAGTTCGCCAGCCCTCCGCTGGCCCGATCGGCCTCCCGCCAAGACAGGCGTCATCAGGTCCGCTAGGGTAGCGGTCTCGAGGACGGCCGCGGCCCGGACCGAATCGCGGCCATCCCCGTACTTGCGTACCCTAGTCCAAGGCCCGAACATGCGAGCGCTTCTCCGCTGGACCCTGATCCTGGCCTGTCTGCTAGTGGCACTGGCGTTGGTTCCCCTAGTCTGGGCTTGGTGGATCGCCAGGGGCGATCCCGACATCCGGGTCAACCAGCACAGCGACTATTTGGCAGGGCTGAGTGGCAATGCTGCACCCGCGGCCCCCAACATCGTGCTGGTGTTCGCTGACGATCTTGGCTACGGGGATGTCGGAAGCTACGGGTCGAAAGCCATTCGGACGCCGCATCTGGATGCTCTCGCTCGTGACGGTTTCAGCCTTTCCAACTACTACGCCGCGAGCCCAGTCTGCACTCCTTCGCGGTTCAGTTGCCTGACTGGCCGCTATCCCACCCGTGGATTCATGCACTCTGTCTTCTTCCCGTCAGGAACTCCGATGGGCCTTGTCGTGAACACATTCGCGTTCCCTCACGGCATACGCGGTATTCCACAGGATGAGGTCACCGTCGCAGAGGCACTGCGAGCCGGCGGCTATCGGACCGGCATGTTCGGCAAATGGCATCTCGGTGACCGCAGCCCACATCTCCCGACCGAGAAGGGCTTCGATTACTTCTTTGGCAGCTACTACTCCAACGACATGAAGCCCTATGCCATGTACCGCAACGATGATGTGGCGATCGAGGCGCCCGTCGACCAGACCCAGTTAACCCGGATCCTGACCGACGAGGTCCTCGGCTTTATTGACCGCGCTTCCGAAAGGCCGTTCTTCGTCTACTACGCATCTCCCTTCCCCCACGTCCCGGTCCATGCCAGCGAACGATTCGCAGGGCGGTCCAATGCCGGCTCCTACGGCGACTGCGTGGAAGAGCTCGACTGGAGCGTGGGAGAAATCCGCGCGAAACTGGCGGAGCTGGGCCTGCTCGAGGACACGCTGTTCGTGTTCACCAGCGACAACGGTCCATGGCACGAGGGTTCTCCCGGAGCGCATCGAGGCAGGAAAGCGAACAGCTTCGACGGAGGCCAGATCGTGCCCTTCATTGCATCTTGGCCCGGAACCATTCCAAGCTCCCGCGTGAACGATGCCCCGGCCATGGCCATCGACCTGTTTCCGACATTCCTCGGCGTGGCAGGACTGCCCGCACCCAGCGATCGAATCGTCGACGGGGCAGATCTCTCGCCGCTGCTGAAGGGCGCAGCGGAGGTAGTTCCCGACAGGCCGCTGTTCTTTGTCCGCGGCGGGGAGTTCGCCGGGGTCCGGGGTCTGGGCAACCTCAAGTACATCGCCAGACACCGCAGCGAGAACAGTGCCTACTGGATGGCCAAGCACGGGCCGTTCCTGTTCGACCTCAGTCTGGACCCGGCCGCGTCCTACGATGTATCCGCGCGATTCCCTCGCGAGCGGGCGGCACTCGCGCGGGCGGTCAGGGACATGAACGAGGCGAGCGAGAGCAACCCCCGCGGATGGCTGAGACGCCGGTGACGGCTGCGGTCGGCGGGTCCTGTCAGTATTCGGCACCAGTTGATCCGAAGGAACCTCGAACGCTCGCCGTTCTCCCCGACGCCGTCACCTCTCTTCAGGCAGCCTAGATTTCATCATCCTCCAGAGCACGTCGTCCTTCGAACGGTCCCCACATATTGCGCTTTCTAAAGTCCTTATTTTCCCTGTACACGTCAGGATCGTATTCCGGGTTTACCTTAGGGAACCGTGCTCCTACTTCTTCTAAGTAATGCATCATTTCATCGTACATTTTCGCATGTGTTTTCGAATGCTGTTTCGCAATGTTCTTCACTTCCCCAATGTCGACTGAGACATCGAACAGCATCGGAATTTCCGGTCGATCATAAAAGTGGATGACCTTGAGAGCACCGGAAATCATCGCGGAATGGGGCACACTGTTCCGATAGTGCGGATAGTGGAAATAGAGATTGCGGTTCAGGAAGCCCTCACCTAGTTCCTTTCCGGCCATGTAACCCGCGAGACTTACGCCGTCAACGTCCTGCAATTCTTCCGGGTTACCTCCAGCCCAGTCGACAAAGGTCGGCAAGAAATCATAGTTGACCACATTTGCGGCAAACGATGTACTTGGCTTGATGCCGGGTCCCCTGACAATCATCGGAACTCGGAGGCCTCCGTCCCAGAGCCACCATTTCGTTGCGTGCAGCGGCTGCTTCAAGCTGGGCTTGAGTTGCAGCTCCTCATGTCGGTAGCCGTTGTCACCTACGACGATGACATAGGTATTGCCCTCGATCCCCAGTTCCGTGATCTTGTCAAGCACGGCGCCGATCCGGCCGTCCAAGTCCTCCCCCATCCCAAGCCAGATTGCGGGATCGTCCTTCCGGTTGACGGTCTCGGGATTCTTGTTGTGCTCTTCGTACCAAGCCCGCACAAGAGGGTGGTTTACGTATTTCTTGCGAGTTTCATGGAGGCACTCCCTGCCTGCATGCATGGCGTAGTGAGATATTTGAAGATAGAACGGCGTGCCCTCTCGAACCTGTTCCTCCATAAAACCAATCGCCTTCTCCGTGATGCTGAACATCAATTTGGGGTCTGTTACGACCTCTGGCATTCGCCTCATGCCGGCCTGAGTGTTGCCGGGATTATTATTCGTATCGCCATCATGCAATACGTAGCCCTCCTTTCCAGGATCTCCCCTCATATGCCACTTGCCAACGTGAGCGCTGACATAACCCAGCGGCTTGAGCGCCTCGGCAATGGTGACCGCGTCTTCGTCGAGTTCCCGGTCGGACACGTTCGGAATCAGCGGGAATCGCTGATATTCCCGCTTCGTGTCATAGTAGGGTTCCTTGGATCCGAGGTAGACCGTGAAGCCGCTGCGCGGAGCCGATTTCCCCGTCTGCAGCGAGGCGCGGGCAGGCGAACACTGTGGTGAGCCATACGCATTGCGGAACCTCATTCCCTGACTGGCCAGCCGCTCGAGATTTGGCATCTGCAAGGCCGGCATGCGGGAAGTGTCCATCGAAGCATCCATGGGAACGGGCGTTCCGTTCCAAGCCCAGTCGTCTATGTAGAACAGGACAATATTGGGTTTTCCTGAGGCGAACGCACTGGATGAAGCCATGGCTCCGCACAGCATCGCTAGCGTGATCCATCGCGGGCAGCCCCGAAACACCTTCATGGACGGAATTATACGACCGAGGTAGCGACTCGGCCGACCACAACTTGCAGCGGACGCTGGAGTTCGTCTCTTACGTGTAGTCAGAAACGGCACCGTCGAATTTCCGGAACTCCCCCAGCGACTGTGACTCATGCGCGAGCCCTGCCACAAGTTCGTCCCAGCAGCTCTCCGAGGCTATTCCTGGAACAGGGCAATGGCCTGGTCGAGGCTGTCCCGGTCGCCTACCAGCACGACCGTGTCGCCGGGCTGGTAATGGAAGTCCGTCTCACGGCGGTACATGGGCTCGCCCTCCCTCACCACGGCGATCTGCACGGCGCCCGTACGACGCCTCAGTTGCAGCGATGTCGCACTCATGCCGATCACGCTCGCTCCAGCCTGGATTTCTACCAGTTCCAAGGCATCGTGAATGCCAAGGTGCTTCAGCGCATCGAGCCGCAGGTCCGGCTGTGCGGTGCCGCGCAACAGCCCGTAGTGTTCCGTGCGCACCGTCTCGGCTTCCTGCCATATCCGGTTGATTGGAATCCGGTAGCTCTCAAGCGCCTTGGAGAACAGTTCGATCGAAACCTCGAACTCCTCCACGATGACGTCCGAGGCCCCCAGCGACATCAGCCCGTCGATGGAGTGCGTGTATCTGGCGCGCACGACGATCCGGGCAGCCGGGTTCAGGTCACGGGCGGCCGCCACGCCGCGCCCCTCGTCGGTTGGCGAGGAGATGGCGAAGACGATCACCCGCGCGGAGCGTGCGCCTACGTGCTCCAATACGGCCGGTTGCGTTCCGTCCCCGAAGGCGACTGGGACTCCGTCCTCGCGCGCGTGACGGACGAGATTCGCGTCGTGCTCGACAACGATGCAAGCGATGCCGGCAGCATTGAGCACGCGAGCCAAGTGTCGCCCCGCAACTCCGTAGCCGACGATGACGGTGTGATCTGACATGGTTTCCGCCGAAGCGGCTTCGGCCTCGGCGGTTCGCCGCAAGCCCCTGTCGGCTGGCGCGATCCGTTCGGCGATGGGCCGCGCGAACCGGATCAGAAACGGTGTCGCCATCATGGACAGAACGGCTGTGCTAAGGAATAGCTGGTAGTCCCCTTCGCGGAAGAGCCCGAGGGGCAAGCCCACAGAGGCCAGCAGGATCGAGAATTCGCCGACCTGTGCAAGCGTGAGGCCGCTGATCAGCGCAGTCGAGAGCGTGCCGCCCACCGCGACGACGGAGGCCACCACCAGCGCGACCTTGACCGCGAATAGGACCGCCAGCAGCGGTAAGAGAACTTCGAGCTGCGTCATCACTGCGGAGACATCGAGCAGCATGCCGATGGAGATGAAGAAGATTCCGCTAAACATGGCCCGAAAGGGCAATACGTCCGACAATGCCTGAAGCCCGTATTCAGATTCCGAGATGACCAAGCCGGCGATGAAGGCGCCGATGGCGATGGAGAAACCTGCCAGTTCCGTCACCACGGCAGTGCCGATGCAGAAGAACCCGACGCACAGCGTAAACAAGTCCCGGTCGCGGAATAGCACGATCCGGTCCAGTGTTCGCGTGACGATGAAGCGGCCTCCGACCACCAGCACGGAAATGATCGCGAGCCCGCGCAGGAACTCGATGCCGACCGTGCCCATGTCAACGGCTCCCAGACCCGCGAGCACCGGCAGCATCAGAATGAGCGGCAACACGCACAGATCTTGGAAGAGCAGAATGGAAATCACGGCACGTCCGTGCGCCGAGTCCAGTTCGGCCCTGTCCGAATACGTCTTGGTGACGATGGCGGTCGAGGACATCGCGGCCAAGGCGCCGTAGAAGAAGCCGTGGACCGGCGGTAGGCCTAGCGCGATCGCTGCCGCAGCCACCGCGAGCAGCGTGCCGACCATCTGCAACCCGCCGCCCAAGAATACCGCGCGCGCCCATTGGCGGACGTGGGAAAGAGACAGTTCCAGGCCCACAGCGAAGAGCAGCAGGGCGACGCCGACTTCGGAGAGGATCTCGACCTCGTGCGTGGCTCCGATCAGCCCGAATCCGTTGGGGCCCACCAGGACTCCGGCTACCAGGAATCCCACCAGAGGCGGAGCCGACAGACGGTGCGCCAGGGCCACGATGGGGATTGCCATGCCGACCAGCAGCGCCAGGTCGATCAGCAAGCTTGTCTCAGACACAGTTCTCCCGGTCGCTAGGGGCGCGCAGGGCGCACGAGAAGCTCTCTCCGAGCGGACGAGCCCTCGTCGCTCGACCCCTCTGCAAGGGAGTCGATTTCCGCGTTGATGTAGCGAGCTGGTCGAAAGCGATTCGAGCTCGCAGCGTCCGTCAAGGGATCAGTTTACAAGCATTCCCCGGCACGCCATCTCAAGATCGCACCACGCTTCGTGGACCCGCTGCCCAGTCCCCGAGACGGCGGGCCGAGCAGCGCAGCTACCGCAGGCCGAATACGAACATGGCGTTGCCTGAAGTGACAGCCACGTACTGCTTGCCCTGGGCCGTAAAGGTGATCGGCGAGCAGGCGATCCGCCCTCCTAGGTTGAGCGAGAGAAGCTTCTTTCCGGTGAACGAGTCCAGCACCAGCATGTTGCCGTCCCTCGAGCCGGTAACGAGGATGTCCCCTGCCGTTGAGAGAATCCCGCTCTCGCCGACGCCGGTCATCTTGAACTCCCACTCGAGGTCGCCCGTGTCCGGAGACAGCGCCCGAATCGCGCCGTGCCCCTGCTGCTCGTCCTCGTCCTTCATCGTGTTCGGCCAAACGCCTTGCGGCAGACTGCCCACGTAGCGGTTGCCCCGCGTATACAGCGGGTCGCCCTTGTGGTAGACGCTCGAGTACTCCCAGGCGGAGACGTAGAACAGGCCGGTCCTTTCGCTGTACGACGGCGAATACCAGTTGGTGGCACCCTGCACGGACGGCCATACGCGCACACCCTCCCGCGTCGGGGACGCCTCTGGGATCTTGATGGGACGCCCGTTCTCGTCCAGCCCCTTGGCCCACGTCACCTTGGCAAAGTTCTTGCCGTGCAGGAACTCGCCGGTGACGCGATCGAGAACGTAGAAGAAGCCGTTGCGGTTGGCCCACAGCATCAGCTTGCGCGGCTCTCCCTCCCACTCTCGGTCCACCAAGACGGGGATCTGCACCGCGTCCCAGTCCCACTCGTCGTGCGGCGTGAACTGGAAGTACCATTCCAGCTCGCCCGTGTCAGGATTCAGAGCCACCACCGAGTCCGAGTACAGGTTGTCGCCCAGGCGTACGTCGCCGTTCCAGTCGGGAGCCGGGTTGCCCACGCCCCAATAGGTCAGGTTCAGTTCGGGATCGTACGACCCTGTCACCCAGACGGACCCGCCGCCCCGCTTCCACGAATCGCCGGACCACGTCTCGTGGCCAGGCTCGCCCGGGCCGGGAATCGTGTTGAAGCGCCACAACTCGTCGCCGTTCTTCGGATCCAGCGCCGCGATGAAGCCACGGATGCCGTATTCGCCTCCGGCCGAGCCCACGATGATCTTGTCCTTCACTACCAGCGGGGCGTGCGTCAGGGAGTATCCCCCCGACGGGTCGACGATTTGCTTGGAGAAGACCACCGCGCCGGTCTTGGCGTCCAGCGCGACTAGCTTGCCGTCGATCGTGCCCATGTACAGGGTCTCGCCGAGGATCGCGAGGCCCCGGTTGATCCGACCGCAGCAAACGTTTACCTTTTCCGCCATCACGTGCGTGTACTGCCAGAACTTGCGGCCCGTGACTGCATCGAGTGCCACCACGTCGTTGGGCATCTGCACGTTGTAGATCACGCCGTCGACTGCCAGCGCCGTCGATTCGAACTTCTCCAGCGATTTGGCTTGGAAGACCCACTTCAGCTCAAGATCGCCGGCATTCTCGCGGTTAATCTCATCGAGAGGGGAGTGGTGCCGGCTGTCGTAGGTACGGTTGTAGGTCAACCAGTTGCCCGGCTCCTGTTCGGCGCGCAGGATGCGCTCATAGGTCACTTGCGCCCCGAGGTGGGCGGTCAGCAGCAGCGCACCGGCCGCGATCCCAAGCTGGTTACTGCGACGCATCGTTGGCACCCCCCAAGCGCAGGCTCGCCAAATAGGCGATCAGGTTCTCCAAGTCGTCGCCCTGAATCTTGCCTTCGAAGGAAGGCATGCCCGAAGTGCGGTCGACTTCATACTCCGCCAAGTCCGCCTTGTTCAGGGAAAGCAAGGAGCCGGAAGCGTCGATCAGCTGCACCGAGAACGTGTCCTCGTTCAGCCTCAAGCCTGTGATCGGCTTGCCGTCGCTGGACTTGGCACGCACCATCCAGTGCTGCGGCAGCACTGATTCGTTCGGACTCAGCACCGACGCCTGCAAGTGCCCCATGGAGCGAATGCCGATATCGGTCAGGTCCGGCCCCATGCGGCCGCCCACGCCGCGGATGCGATGGCAGCCGCTGCAGCCGTTGGCAGCGTACACGGCACTGCCCTTCTCGGGGTCTCCGGTCGCTTGCTCGGCCGCCTTGCCCTCGCTGAGGGAACGCACGAACGCGACCAGCTGCCACATCTGCCTGCCATTGAAGAAGATACCCGGCATCTCCGTGCCTGGGATGCCCACTGAGATCGTGTTGTAGAGCCCGCGATCCGAAGAGCCGTGGCGAAAACGCCCGGTCGTCAACGCGACGCCCCGGCCGCCTTCGCCCTCGATGCCATGGCAGACGGCGCAATGGGATCGATACAACCGTCCGCCAGCATCGACGTCGTTGGCGGAAGTGAATGGGTTCCTGATGGTGTCGTCTGCATGCTGGGCGACCAACGGAACGGCCGCCAGCGCGGCGACCACAGCGCAGCCGATGATTCGAAATCTCAAAACCTTCCTCCCCTCTGCCGAACATCGCCGACAGTCCGCAGTCATTCTAGCGAAAACCTAGTTGTATCCGAATCGCTCAGCTTGCAACCCTCGCTCATTTGTCCCACAGCCGCAGGCAGACGAGCGTGTCCTTGTCGCGGGCGAACAGCAGTCCGTCGGCAACCGCCGGGAAAGCCCTGGTCTCGCGTCCCAGGATCTGCGCTCTGGACAGCACTTCGAGCTTCTCGCGCGACGCGGCAACCAACAGCAGCTCGCCCGTCTCGAGCAGCAGCAGCAACCTGTCTCCGACGCGGATGACCGAACCGGCAGGCATGCGCTCGCTAGACCAGAGCACATCGCCGGTGACCAGATCGGCGGCGCGAAACGTCTGGCCGTACTCCTGCCTGCCGTGGAAGCCGAACAGCGTGCTGCCGGACCGCACGCAACTCGAGTAGTGATTGTCAATCACGTCCTCGCCAGACCAGAGCACTTCCATCTCGCCCTCGCGGAGGCGTATCGCGATCGCTCCGGTGCCGTAGGAGGCGGACAGGAACACGATGTCTCCGAGCACTATCGGGGCAGCGGCGTTCACTGACGCGTGGCTTCGCGATCGCCAGCGCCGCTGGAAGACGACCCGGCCGGTTTGCGGTTCCAGAGCCGCCAGGCCCTCCCGCGTGAAGAAGATCGCGAGGAGCGCGCCGTCGATGCGCGCCGCCACCGGCGACGAGTAGCTGGCTTCGTGATCTGTGGCGGCCCAAACAGTTGCACCTGAGTCGATATCGAAGGCGACGATGCCAGCGCCGTCCGAGCCCCCGATGTTGGCGATGACCCTGCCGTTGAGCACGAGCGGGGTCGAGGCCGCGCCGAAGAAGCCCTTGCGCACGCCAAACTCGGCGTGCGTGTCTACGCTCCATTGCTTCGCGCCGGTTTCCAGGTCCAAGCAATGCAGCACGCCCGCCGCGCCGAAAGTAAGGACCCGGCCATCCGCGACCACCGGAGTGGCCCGAGGGCCGTTCTCGAACCCAAAGTCGTCCTTGTAGGTCGTCTCATAGGCGAACTTCCACAGGCTGCTTCCATCGGAGGCCCGGAGTGCTTCGACGACCTCGTTGCCGCCCTGGCGATGGAACAGCAGCAGCCGCTCGCCGGCTACGGCGGGGGCGCTGAATCCCGATCCGACCGAGCGATCCCAAACCATCTGCGGGCCAACGGAAGGAAACTGCGGCAGCGACTCGCGCCCCGGAACGACGCCGTCCCGATTCGGCCCGCGGAATTGCGGCCAGTCCTGCCCCCAGCCAACCGCGGATGCGGCAATCAGCGCTAGCGCCGCGACGGTCAGGGCCGACGCCAGGCGACCTGCAGGCCAGCTGACGCGCGGCCGCGCAGCCGGGCCCGTACCGGCCAACTCGTGAGTATGAGCTCGCCTCACTCTAGATCCCAGCCCAGCGCTTGGTTCGCTCGTCCCGGATTCCGAGCAGGTCCAGCACGCGTCCCACTTGCTGGTCGACAATGTCGTCGATGGTCTCAGGCAGAGTGTAAAACGCCGGCATCGGCGGGGCGATGACCGCTCCCATTTCAGACAGTGCCGCCATGTTCCGCAGGTGGCCTAGATGCAATGGTGTCTCCCGCACCGCCAGCACCAGCCTGCGTCGTTCCTTGAGGGCCACATCGGCTGCCCTGGTGAGGAGGTTCGAAGTCAGGCCCCCAGCGATGGCCGACATGGTCTGAACCGAGCAAGGCACCACCGCCATGGCATCGAAGAGGAACGATCCGCTGGCGATTGCGGCACCAATCTGGTCCACCGGATGGAGTTCTTCGACGAGGGGGCGCAGATCGGCCAAGAGCCGGCCGGTCTCTTGATGCAGCGTCTTCTCCGCGGGGCGGGTCACGACCAAGTGGGTCGCCACGTCTTCGAGCGCCGCCAGACGCTCGAGGAGCCTGACACCATAGACGGCCCCGCTGGCCCCGCTGATTCCAACCACGATCTGCCGCACGGCCAATTCCTACATCATGGTGCCAGATACCGCGCTGCCACGCGGGTCATGGTCTCCCGTTAGCGCTCGCGCAGGCGATCTGGCCGGCACAGTTCGGCCCGGCCGTTCGACGTGCCACTCTAATAGGGGCAAGCAATGGCCTGAGTGCGCCTTCCCCAGGCTTCTCGACCCCTTGGGCGCCCTGCAAGCAGTCCGCCGATCAGCTCTCAGTCGCATGCAGACCCCGCCCAGCACAGCCGCTCAAGCACCGGAGGCCCGTCACTTGATCCTGTACGACGGAGACTGCGGATTCTGCCGAAACGCCGTGCTGGCCGTGGCGCGGCTGGATCCGGCGGGGGCGTTCCAATTCGCCTCGCTCGACAGTGCGATAGCTGGCAAGTTGCTTGCCGAGCGAAGCATCGCGCCGCGCGGGGCAGGCACGATGTACGTGCTCCCCAACTGGCAACGCAACGCTCGATCCGTCCTCGACCGCGCGGCAGCCGCCCTATTCATTGCGGGCGGGCTGGCCTGGCCATGGAAGGGCCTCGCTGCGTTGGGATTTCTGCCGAGACGATTCTTGGACCGCTGCTACGATGCCGTTGCCCGCAACCGGCACCGGCTGGCCCGCGGGGCAGGCGCCTGCGCAATGCCCGACACGGCCGTCCAAGACCGTTTCCTCCCTTAGTTCGGCCGGCGGCCGGGCGCGCCGCCAGTTGCATCGAGCGGCCGCCGCCCGGAATCGGGTATGTTGTTACGGAAGCCCGGCAGCGGCGCGGGCAGCTCAGGAATTCAGGATGTTCCAGACACGAATCACAGAAATGTTCGGGATCAGGTATCCGATCATCCAAGGCGGGCTGATGTGGCTGGCCCGAGCCGAGCTTGCGGCTGCGGTGGCCGAGGCTGGGGGCATCGGATTCATGACCGCGCTCTCGCACGACAGCCCCCAAAAGCTGCGCGACGAGATCCGCAAGGTTCGCAGCCTGACCGACAAGCCGTTCGGCATCAACCTGACCTTCCTGCCGTCCCTGCGTCCGCCTGACTTTCCGGCCTACGTCCAGACCTGCATCGACGAGGGTGTTCGCTTCATCGAGACCGCCGGGCGCAATCCTGAAGCGTTCATGCCGATGATGAACGAGGCAGGCATCAAGGTCATCCACAAGTGCACCTCGGTACGGCACGCCATCAAGGCCGAGAAGATCGGTTGCGCGGCGGTCAGCATCGACGGCTTCGAATGCGCCGGACATCCCGGCGAGGACGATGTCACGTCGCTGATCCTGATCCCGCTGGCCCGCGACAACCTGAGCATTCCCGTGGTGTCGTCGGGAGGCTTCGGCGACGGGCGCGGGCTGGTTGCCTCGCTGGCGCTGGGAGCCGATGGCATGAACATGGGAACGCGCTTCGTTGCGACCGCCGAGTGCCCCATTCACGATGCGGTCAAGCAGGCCTTGGTCAATGCCAGCGAGCGGGACACCAGACTCCTGATGCGCACGCTGCGCAACACGGCGCGCTACCTGGCCAACGAGAACGCCGAGAAGGTGCTGGAGATCGAGGCCACCGGCAACGCCACCATCCAAGACATCAAGCAGTTCATGTCGGGGCTCGAGGGCAAGAAGATGATCGACACGGGCGATCTCAGCCAAGGCGTCTTCTCAGCCGGTCAGGTCGTTGGCATGATCCGCGACGTACCCACCGTGCAGGAGTTGTTCGATCGGATTGTCGGCGAAGCGACCGAGCTAATGACCAGCCGCCTGCCAGTGATGGCCGGACAGGCGGCGCTCGCAGCCTGAATCGTGCGCTCGGGCGAGACCGCCGCCAATCGCAGCAGGGTGCTCCCGGGCACTCCTTGACCGCGGCGGCAGTTGTGAGAATCACAGCTACGATCATCACTCGCGACGAGGAGGACAACATCGCCCGAGCAATCCGGTCGGTGGGGTTCTGCGACGAGGTCTTGGTGGTCGACTCTGGCTCCACTGACCGGACCGTAGCGGTTGCTAAGTCCTTGGGAGCCAAGGTCATCTGCAGGGATTGGCCTGGCTACGCGGCGCAGAAGAACTTCGCGGCCGAGCAAGCCCGACACGACTGGATTCTCTCGCTCGACGCCGACGAGGCCGTAACACCCAGGCTGGCGACCAGCATCCAGCTGCTGACACCTGCCGCCGTGCGCTGCTCTGGTTACGACTTCCCGCGCCTGGCCCGCTACTGCGGACGCTGGATCCGCCATTCCGGCTGGTATCCGGACCGCAAGATCCGCCTCTACGACAGGACCAAGGGACGCTGGGTGGGCAATTACGTGCATGAGTCCGTTCAAGTCGACGGCGAGCTCGGCCACATAGACGGGGACCTGTTGCACTACACCTGCGATTCCATCGAGGCCCACCGGGCGAATCTTGAGCGCTACACGGACCTGGCAGCCCGCGAGCTTCGCGACTCCGGCAGGCGAGTGGGAGCCCTGCGCCCACTGCTCGCGCCGGCCTACTCCTTCGTCAAGGCCTATGTGTTGCAGCTCGGCTTCCTCGACGGCCGCGCCGGGATGACGATCGCCCGCATGGCCGCCCTGTATGTCTACCTGAAATACTCCAAGGCCCGCTTGCTGGAGCGCCGCTAGGTACCGCATGAGCATGCGTGTCCTGCACCTCGACACCGGGCGGGAAATGCGCGGCGGCCAGCATCAAGTGCTGCTGCTGCACGAGTCCCTGGCCCGGGAAGACTGCGAGCAGACCCTGCTGGCTGGCCCCGCCATCCGGTCGCTCCGCGGCTTTGAAAGCACAACTTGGTCTTCCATCCGGCGCCACTCCGCCAAGTGCGACCTGATTCACGCCCACGACGCCCGCGCCCACACGCTGGCGCTGGTTCACGGGCGCCGCAAGCCGGTAGTGGTGGCACGGAGGGTCGGCTTTCCTATCGGCCGCGGACCGGCGTCGCAGTGGAAGTACCGCAGGGCCGCTCACTTCATCGCGATCTCCCGACACGTAGCGGACGCGCTCGCCAGCGGAGGCGTCCCGCCGGAAAGGGTCAGCGTCGTGTACGACGCTGCTCCGCACGAAGAGATCTTCCGGCCATACGCAGCGGGCGGCGCGTCCGAGCGGCGAGCAGCGGGCGGCGACTTCATCGTTGTAACGCCGAGTTCGGAAGACCCTCTGAAGGGACGGGACCTCGCGATCGCGGCCTGCCGCAGGGCAGGCGCCCAATTGGTCGTTTCCGACAACCTCGCAAGGGACGTGCCACGGGCCGATCTGTTGCTCTACGTCTCGAAGTCCGAGGGGCTGGGATCAGCCATCCTGATCGCGATGCTGGCCGGCCTGCCGGTCGTCGCGAGCAACGTGGGCGGGATCCCGGAAGCGGTCGAGAACGGAGTCACCGGGGTGCTGACCGAGAACGACGTCGCTTCCATTGCCGAAGCGATCCGTCGCGTGCGCACGGACCGCGGCATGCGGGAACGCATGTCGCGGGCAGCTCTTGAGAAAGTTAAAGTTAAATTTAATCGCAATCGCATGGCTGAGCAAACCGTACAGGTGTACGCTCACGTGCTAGGGGCGCCAGCGGTTCCGCAGGGCGAGGATTCCGCATGACGGCACTCGCCTTCCTGCTGGGCCTGGCGGTGGGGAGTTTTCTCAATGTCTGCATCCACCGCTGGCCGCGAGCCGAGTCGGTCGTTGCGCCGCGCTCGCGCTGCCCCGCTTGCAACGGTCAAATCGCGTGGCGCGACAACGTGCCGGCACTGAGCTACATCCTGCTGCGCGGACGCTGCCGCAGCTGCGGAGCCGCCGTCCCGGCGCGCTATCTATTGGTCGAACTCGCGACTGCGGGCCTTTTCGCGCTCGTGGCGGTCGAGTTCGGAGCGGGTCTGGCGGCCCTCAAGGTCGCTCTGCTGGCAGCGATGCTGACGATCTTGTTCTTCACGGACCTGGAGCACTTCGTCCTGCCCGATCAAGTCACTGTTTCGGGCCTTCTCGCCGGTATCGCATTTAGCCCGTTCGTGCCCCTGCGGGCCGGTGTTGCCCAAGTCGGCTGCGACCTCTTGGGCCTGCACCCCGCCCCGTGGGCGGTCTCGCTCCTGGAATCGCTGGCAAGCGCGCTGATCTTCGGGGGGCTCCTGTACTTGACCGGCGAGATCTTCTACCGGCTTCGCGGCGTGGAGGGTCTCGGCTTCGGCGACGTCAAGCTAGTGGCCATGTTGGCGGCGTTTCAGGGAAGCTCGGAGGCGCTGCTGGCATTGCTGGCCGCCTGCCTGCTGGCGACCCTGTACGGCACCGCCGCGGTCCTATCCGGTCGCCAGCAGTGGCGCTCGCCTCTGCCGTTGGGGAGCTATCTGGCGTTCGCCGGAATCGCAGCCATCTTCTGCGCAGACGATATCCTGAACCGATACTGGGAATTGGTGCTGGAATGAAACTAGAGACGATTGCCGAAGCGCTGAATTGCCGAATCGAGGGCGATCCGGGCCTGGAGATCTCAGGCGTGGCGGGCCTCGACCAGGCTGGCCCCGGGGAGCTCACCTTTCTTTCGAACTCGCGCTATGCGGCGCTCGCAAGGCAGACGAGGGCCTCGGCGCTGCTGGCTGCGGCCCCGGTCGAGGGGCTCGAGATCGCGCTCCTGCTCTCGACGGACCCGTATTTGGACTTCGCGCGCGCCCTTGAACTGTTCCACCCCCGCCAGCCTGCCAAGCCTGCGATCCACCCGACCGCGGTGATCGACTCCTCCGCCCAGATCGGCCCTGAAGCGGCGGTCGGCCCCTATGTGGTGGTCGAGCGCAACGTGCGGATCGGATCGCGGGCGGTGCTCCATCCCCATGCCGTCATTGAAGAATGCAGTCAGATCGGCGACGACTTCACGGCCCATTGCGGCGTTACCGTCTGCCATGGCAGTCATCTGGGCAACCGTGTAACGCTGCACCAGCGCGTCACAGTAGGCTCGGACGGATTCGGGTTCGCCCGCCGGCCCGATGGCAGCCACAAGAAGATTGTTCAGACAGGCCGCGTGATCATCGAGGATGACGTGGAGATCCAAGCCGGGTCTTGCGTTGACCGCGCCGCCGTGGGAGAGACTCGCATCGGGAAGGGGGCGATCATCGACAACTTGGTGCAGATCGGCCATGCAGCCAAGGTCGGCGCCAACACCATCCTGTGCGCCCAGGTCGGCATCGCGGGCAGCACCTCTATCGGAGCAAACTGCATCCTCGCCGGGCAGGTGGGAGTGATCAATCACCTCAAGATCGGTGACAGTGTAGTGATCACCGCCCAATCGGGAGTCGGGCACGATGTGCCCGACCACGCCATGGTATCTGGCTCGCCCGCGTTCGACAACCGCAGGTGGCTACGGTCGACGGCGGTCTACGCGAGGCTTCCGGAACTGGACCGCGAGATGCGCAAGCTGCGGAAGCGGGTGGACCGGCGCGGTAGCGACTCCTGAGGCCGATGCGGCGCAAGCCACGCGAGCCTTCAGCGCCGGCTGGCTGCCTCGACGGTCGCAAGATCACCGCCGCAGACCGGCTGCGGAGTCCACGGCGGCGCGGCCCGGTTTGCCCCGCTACGGCTCGACAGCTGGCACGCGCTGAACTCGCTTCGCCGGAGCGACGACGGGCCGGTGGCGCTCCTCTCGCGCGGGGGGAGCGCGGACGCTCTCGCCGGATCTACGCTCGCGAGCGCAGGCACGGCTAGATCCAGATCCCAATCGCCGCCATGCTGAGCAGGCCAACGGCCACCAAGGCGAACTTGAGCACCCTGTCGGTGTCCTGAGCCGGCATGGGCAGGTCGTCATCTCCGACCATCGCGCTGCGCACGAAGTGCGCGACGCGATCATCGACACTAGACATCTCCGCGTTGATGACATCCAGAATCGCTATGTAAATGAACGTACCCGCCGCCAAGGCGTTAAAACTCCCCTCGACCAGCAGAGCGGTCGGACCCTCTAAAAGTCCAGATGCGATCGTGCCTAGCACAATCCCCAACGGCGTCATCGCGGCAAAGATTGCAAGCACTGTCCACAGTCGTCTCCGTTCGGCACCGGCGGCAACCATGCTGACTACGAGGGCGAACCCAGCTGAGCCCTTGTGGCACAGGATGGCGACGATGACAAGCAGAGAAGTGACGGCTTCAGATTGAAGCCCAAGGGCCACGCCGGCGGTAGCCGAGTGGATCGACAGGACAACCAGCAAGACGTAGGGATAGATCGGCCGGCTCCTTGCCCTGTCTTGCTCGGGACCGACGCGGGTCTCTAGCACAACACGATCAATGAGCAACAGCAAAGCCACGCCAACTGCCGCTAAGAGCGGTGCAAGTGGGTACTCGACAACACTGCCAAGCAACTCCGCCGCCTCGGGCAGGAGGTGAATGAAGCCCGCGCCGAGAAAGATGCCGCCAGCCAGGGAATTACCTAGCGAGAAGAAGCGATGACTAGCATGGTGGCGGGTAGCGAGTATGGGAATGGCGCCGCCGACTGCAGCAACTGCGAGAATCGCAACGATGGCGGCAACCTTGATGGCGAGCAGGGAAGTCACGAGGCCGTACTACCCTTCAAGATCATCCCCTAAACGCCTCGGGCTGGACTCGAGGTGGCGCCGCCGCTCTTCTATCCCGCGAGTAACAGGCACGTGCAGAAAAGGTCAATGAAGCCCGAGGCGCCATTCCACGGTTGCGCGTGCTCATCGTAGCGCGCCGCCGTAACGCGTCCCTGTTCGGAACAAGGCTATCGGACAACTGCGCTGGAATCAAGGACTGGGATCCCACTGCGCGTCCTCGCCCATCCCCGCGTCGCGCGTGCGGAAGCCTCTTGCCGTCCGCGTCCATCGATGATTCTGCCCTGCCCCGGCATTGGCCGGAGTCCCGCTCTACGATGAGGTCGGCACCGACTCTTGTCTTCCAACGCACGCGGCAATGTCGGGCCGCCTCTTCTCGGCCAGCCACCCAGACGGTTGGTTGTGGATCTAGGGCGCTGTCCGCCAGGGTGGTGGGAAGCTGTTATGCTTGAGGCACTAGTTGCTTGAGACTTGGCGCTGGCTCCCCAATCCTCACGAAAGCAGTTACAGTAGCCCGTGCGGCCCCATCAGGATACCGAGCGCGCTGTCATGATCAACTTGACAATGCCTTGGTTCGTTCACGGTCTATTTCCGCAGGCCATGGTCAAAGGACTCACACATGACATCTACCACCGGCACAATCAAGCGCATCACGGATAGAGGCTTCGGCTTCATCGCTGCGTCCGACGGCACCGAGTACTTCTTCCACCACTCCGCATGCACGGACACGCCGTTCAATTCCATGCGCGAGGGTGATAGCGTGAAGTTTACGATCGGCGAGGGCCCGAAGGGCCCCCGCGCCGAGAACGTCTCGCTCGCCTAGTCGACTCCAGGCTCCAGCCCCGCCGACCGTAGGGCCGCCGGGATTGGAGTCTCCCATTGGCGCCAGAACATGCGCGCCGCCCTCGTGCACATGGGTGAAGCGCGCGGGAGTGGTCCGCGACCGTATTGGTTGATTCAAGCCACTGCGGCCGAACGAGCGGACGGTGCTTCGGGTTCTGCCGCCGGCACGCCGGCGATCGCCTTTGGGCCGCCGACCGGGGACTCGAAGCGTTAGGAGTGGCTCCGGATCCGGCGGAATCCCGTCCCGCGCCGATGCCTACAGCGGCTTGATCCGGATGCTTCGACACTCGACCTGCATGGCGGGCCCGGCGTGGAGTTGGATCGCGACGATACCGGCTCTAGCCCTGTCGTCGGTGCCTTCGAAGGTCACTTTGCCATTGAGCGTCAGTCGCACGCGATCGCCTTCGGCGCGGATCTCATAGCGATTCCATCCCCGGTGGAGCACGACATCTTGCGCCCGCCGCCAGCCTTCGTCCGGCGTGGCCATCAGACTGCGGCCGCGGCCTCTTTCTTCGTAGAAGTTGCCCCAAGCCGAACGCTCTCCGGCATCCGAGAAATCGGCTTGGTAGCCACGGACGATCCAGCCGGGACCAGGCACTTGCTCGCTTCGAAACTGGATGCCGCTATTGCCGTTCCGCAACCGGACTTCGAGCTTCAGGACGAAGTCGTCAAACGATTTCCGGTGAATCAGGAACGTGTTGGTGTCGACTGGATGGCTGTCGCTCGAACCAACGATCGCGCCGTCCCGAACGGACCACAGGTCGGGGTCGCCCTCCCAGCCATCCAGGCTGTCCCCGTCGAAGAGCAGCACGTAGCCCTCGTCCCGCTCGACTTCGGTGAGCCGGTTGGGCTGGGAGAAGGCCGGGACGCCGACGACGAGCAACGTCGCGACAAGCTGCTGGAAGGTTCGCTGCACTTGGTTCCCGTGACCCGATTCGGGCGGGATGCATCATCTTATCCCATGCGAGCGCTCGACCAAGCATTGTCGTAGGAGCGTTCGCGGTGCCCAGGAAACACTCGTCCGAGGCCGTGCGGCCGCGGACCGCTTCGGCACCGGATCGCAGATCGCCCCTCGGGAACCATTTGGGCGACCATCTGGCACCTGTTGTCCATGCCAAGCGATCGCGCGCCCCCGACCGTCGGAAGTCGCGCACGGTCCAGACGAGGCCCGCCGCGGGTCTCGCGGGCCGGCCCCAACAGCTGCCGGGCGGCGCCACGCGCTGGGCCGAGGAAGCAAAGCGAGCGCAGCCCGGCGCATGGCGTGGTGCTGCGACCCTCTCGTGTAGGATTGGACGTGCGGCACAGAGTGGCCGCTCGAAATCCGATGCTTCGAACAATCCTTTCCGGACTGCTGCTCGCGCTTCCAACACTCGCTCAGGCTCCCGAATTCCCCATCAACTTGCGCCAAGGCATCATGGCGGGAGAGGTGGGCGAGACTTCCGTGATCCTGCAGTCGCGGCTGACCTCGTCCAACCCGCGCCAGGATCCCCGCTGGGAGGGGGTGCGCGGTGCCGACGGCTGGGCGCGCTTCGAGATCGCCGACAACGAGCGTTTTGACGCGGCGCGCTTCACGGATTGGATCGAGGCGTCTCCGTACACGGACTTTATCGTCAAGCTCAAGGTCAGCGACCTAGAGGTCGCCACCCGCTATTACTACCGGCTGCATTACGGTCCGGACCGCGAAGATCTTCGCGTCTCCGACATCGCGATGTTTCGCACCCTCGGGGGAAGCTCGGTCGCCGAGCCATACAGCATCGCCATCGTGACGGGGATGAACTACTCGTTCTTCCACTACACGGGCAGCAGCCGGACACCGCCCTATGCGGGACCGGACAAGGAACTCGGCTACCCTGCCCTGGCTTCGATGCTCAAACTCCGCCCCGACTTCTTCGTCGGAACCGGCGACAACGTCTACTACGACCACCCGGGGCATCGCGGCCGAGCCCAGACCCGGCACGAGATGCGGAAGAAACACCACGAGCAGTACTCCCAGCCGCGGTTTCTCGAGTTGTTCCAGCAGGTGGCAACATACTGGATGAAGGACGACCACGACCACCGCTTCGACGACTCCGACGCCGTGAACGCCGTGAGGATCCGGGCCGCCAAGCAGCTCGACTACTATCCGCGCACGAACATCCACGAGGGCGAGTCCGGCTCCGGCTTCGAGCCCTCGCACGCACTGGGGATCGGCGTGTTTCAGGAGCAGATGCCGGTCGTTGACCCAGCCGAGCGCGACCCGGTCACGTATCGCACGCACCGGATGAGCCGGGATCTGCAAGTGTGGTTCGTCGAGGGGCGCGACTACCGCAGCCCGCTCGACCAGCCGGACGGGCCCCGCAAGACCATCTGGGGGGCTGAGCAAAAGGCTTGGCTGATGAAAACGCTCGAGGAGAGCGACGCGACCTTCAAGCTGCTCATATCGTCCACTCCCATGGTGGGCCCTGACTCCAGCAGCAAGCGCGACAACCACACCAACTTCAACGGCTACCGGCACGAGGGAGACGAGTTCTTCACATGGCTGGCCGGGAGCGGGATTACGAACAAGGACTTCTTCATCGCCTGCGGCGACAGGCACTGGCAGTACCATTCGATCCGCCCCGACGGCTATGAAGAGTTCTCGTCCGGAGCCTTGGTCGACGCCAACGCGATTCTCGGCAGCTTTCCTGGGGATCCAGGCACAACGGATCCAGACGGCAAGATCAAGCAGCCGTTCCACTCTCCCGAGGCTAGCGGCGGCTTCCTGATCATCTCGGTAGCGCCCGTCGGCGGGGGAGCACGCGCTGACTTCCGGTTCTACGAAGAAAACGGCAAGTTGCTATACGAGCACACGAAGCTGAGCGGCGACTAGCGCGAGAAGCCGCCGCACCGGGCACACGGCTTGGACTGAGGGCGGGCGATGGGGCGCGCGGCGGAAATTCTGCTCCGTCGGGCGGCACGCCGCGCGCAGCTGTCGGCCTGGGACAGGCCGTAGGCGGACTGCAGCATTACGCCCGGGCAGGCGGTGCCCTTCACCGAACCTGCAGAGACGCTGATCGCTCGGCCGGAAACGCTGATGCTCACATGCTGCCGTGTGGAATCCGATCTCTCCCGGTCCTCGGCATAGAGGCGCGCTACCCGCAGGGCTTCCTCGGTGAGGCCGATGTCGGCCGCATCGTCGCCCAGGCCTTCAGCCTACCCGGCGCCGAACCGCAGCAGGCTGGTTCCATGAGCGTGACAGGCTGAGAGCCGGGCCCGGGCAGGCAAGACCTTGCAAGCGCAGCAAGTTGCGCGACAGACACGACTTGAAGCCGTCGTGAAGTCCGCCTAGTAAGCCTGCTTTTCCTGCGCGGCGACGGCTACGATCTCCGGCACCGGCACCCCAGCGGCGATCATCACTTCCCGGATCGCCCCCTCGGCCACAGGATGGGGGCGGATCGTGCGCTTGCCTTGGTAGCCGGCTGCCAGCGCCAGCGGAGTGGAGCCGAACGCGTTGTCGCGATTCCAAACACTGATGTCCGCGCCCCTCGCCGCTAGCAACTTGATGGGCGCGCTCCTGTCCCTGTACGCGGCGTGGTGGATTGCCGTCTCGCCGCTCTTGCTAACCGCGTCGATATCGATTCCCAGTGCGAGCAGCATGTCGATCCCTTCGACAACTTCTGCCTCGCTGCCCGTGCGCGCGCCCAGCAGCATCAGAGCGTTGTTGCCGTTCCGGTCCGTGAGCAGCGGATCCGCGCCCAATTCGACGAGAGTCCGCATGAATTCAAGGTCGGTCGTGTGGGCAGCGGCCAAGAACGCGGTCGGCCCGTACACCTGGGTCCCCAAGTTCAGCAGTCCCGGGCCGGTCAGGCTCGCGTTCAGGTCCGCGCCATGGGCGGCCAGCTTGCGGACCAAGTCAAGACTCGTCATCCCGCCGGTGGGCCGTGGAGGCGGGTTCGCATCGCCCAGAGCCACCCGGCGAGCGTTGGTGACCGCGTGCAGCGGGGTGTAGCCGACCCGATCGGCCGCGTTGGGATCGGCACCGGCCTCCAAGAGGTAGTTCGCCAGTCCGAAGTGGCCGTTCTCTATCGCCACGTGGAGAGCGGTCGCGTTCGGGCGGAGCCTGGCGATATAGCCGCGGTGACTCCACTCCTTGCTCGGCTCGATCCGCTGCCTCACATCGGCGCCGGCGTCGACAAGCGTCCTGACGACATCCAGATGCCCCGCCCGGACCGCAAACAGGAGCGGAGTGAAGCCAGATTCCAACTTTCGCCGAAAGTCGGCGCCGAACTCGATCAGCTCTGCCACGACCTCGGCGTGGCCCTCCGAAGCCGCCCAGACCAGCGCGGTCTGCTCGGATTTCAGCTTGAAGTCGAATATGGTGGGATCTTCCATCCGCCGCAAGAACGCGTTCGCCCCCACGCCCTCCTGGCGCCCCATCCCCAGCACAGTCGCGTGGGGATCGGCGCCGCGAACCAAGAGCGTCTTCACCGGTGCCAATCTGCCGGTCCTCGATGCGGTCATCAACGCGGTCTCGCCACCCGGCAGCGTCGTGTTAGGATCCGCTCCCGCATCGAGCAGCAGCTCGACCACGGGACCGCTGCCGTTGATGCAGGCGATGGTGAGCGGCGTCACGCCGTAGCGGTTTGTGACGCTTGCGTCAGCGCCAGCTTCCAGCAGCAGTTCGGCGACCTCCGCGTCATCATGGCGGGCAGCCCAGTGCAGCGCAGTCATGCCATCCACCTGGGCCGCGTTGACGTCGGCGGAAGCCTCGAGCAGTGCGTGCAACGCCTGGCGGTCCAACGCCTGAACGGCATCGGCCACCGGAGCCTCCGCCCCTGCCGGCACGCCGGCCGCGGCCATGCAGGCCGCCATCCAGACTCCGATGCTGCGCCGCAACATGGCTCGTCCTCGCCCGGCGCAGCTAGATCGACAGCAGCTCGTCAACCTTGCCCTTGCTGTCGGCAAATGAATCCATGCGGACACCCGCCTTCTCCAGCAGAGTCAGGTGCAGGTTGGCCAACGGCGTCTGCTCCGCGTAGCGGACGTGACGGCCTCCCTTCATCGTGCCCGCTCCGCCGCCGGCGACCAATATCGGCAGATTGATGTGATCGTGCTTGTTGGGATCGCCCATGCCGCTGCCGTACATGTACATGGAATGGTCGAGCAGCGTGCCATCGCCGTCGGGCGTGGACTTCAGCCTGTCGACCAGGTACGCGAACAGCGACACGTGGTGCTCGTTGATCTTGGCCATCTTGGCGACCATCTCCGGGTTGTTGCCGTGGTGGGTCAGCGGGTGGTGCGGCTCGGACACTCCGATCTCGTGGTAGCTCCGCGTGCTCCCCTCGCGCGCCAGTTGGAACGTGATCACCCTGGTGATGTCGGCCTGCAGCGCCAGCACCTGGAGATCGAACATCAGCCGGGCGTGGTCGGCATAGGCCGCCGGGACTCCGAGCGGACGCTCCATGTCCGGGCGAGGGCCGTCGGCCACGCCCGCTTCGGCGATCTGGATGCGGCGCTCGACTTCCCTCACGCTGTCCAGGTACTGCTCCATCTTGGCCCGGTCGCCCGCGCCCAGCTCGCCTTGCAAGCGCGAGATGTCGCTCTTCACGCGGTCCAGCAAGCTGGCCTTCTTCTTCAACGTCTTGGCGCGCTGTTCCGGGCTGCCCTCCCCGAACAGGCGCCCGAAGACGTTGCGCGGCCGCGCCTCGTAAGGCAGCGGCGTGGTCGGCGAAGACCACGAGAGGCTGTTCTGGTAGACACAGGCGAATCCGTCGTCGCACTGGCCCACGATCTCGAGCAGGTCCATGCCCAGCTCAAGCGACGGGAGCTGCGTGTCCTGGCCAATCTGCTTGGCGGCGATCTGATCGACCGTAGTGCCGAGGTAGTAGTCGCTGCTCTCGGTCAGCTTCGCCTTGGCGCAGCTCAGGTAGGCGGAATTGGAGGTGGCGTGGGTGCCGGGATAGGCGTTCTTCAACGCCATGTTAGTCAGGGCCGTGAGATGGTCCTTGTGCGGTTCTAAGGGCCGCAGGATCGGCGACAGCTGCTCGAGCGTGTCCTCGCCGGGAGGGGTCCAGCGGTTGGTGTCCGACCCCATCGGAATGAACACGTAGCCGAGCCGGCGCACAGGCCGGGCGGGCGTCGCCCTGGCGGCCGTGAGCGCTGGCACCATGGCGTCCAGCAGGGGCAGTGCCACGGCAGCACCGATGCCCCGCAGCAGCGTGCGGCGCGGCAGCGCCTTCTTGGTGACGATCATCTCGACCTCCTCATCTGAAACGGCTCGCTGCGAACGACGCCAAGCACGACCGACGAGAACCGGAACCCGTCCGAGCGCGCGTCGCGCACGATCTTGCGGACCGCCGGCGCGTCGTTGTGCTCGACCACTCTACCTAGAGAATACGTCAGCAGCTTCGCGCCTAGGGCTCCCACAAACGACTCTGGCCGGTCCAACAGGGCTTTTTCTAGTCCCGAAACGCCTTCAAAGCTCGCTCCGCCGGGGAAACTGCCCGTCGCATCGATCGCCCGGCCGCCCTCGGAATCACGCCACCGGCCGACCGCGTCGTAGTTCTCCAGCGCGAATCCCACCGGGTCCATCAGGCTGTGGCAACTGGCGCAAGCCGGGTTAGCGCGGTGCTCCAGCAGGCGCTCCCGGACGGAGAGACTGCCGCTGATGGTCTTGTCCTCGAGAGCCGGCACGTCCGCCGGCGGGGGCGGGGGCGGCGCGCCCAACAGGTTCTCCAGCACCCAGTGCCCTCGGATCACCGGCGACGTGCGGGTGTTGTACGAAGTCACGGCAAGAATGCTGCCGTGCCGGAGCAGGCCCCCGCGCCGGCTGTCTTCGTCCAGCTCGACTCGCCGGAACCAAGATCCGTAGACATGTGGAATCCCGTAGTGCTTGGCCAGACGCTCGTTGACAAACGTGTATTCGGCCGAGAGCAGGTCCAGCACGCTGCGATCCTCCCTGATCACGCTATCCAAGAACAGCTCGGTCTCGCGGCGCATTGCTTGGCGCAGGTTGTCGTCAAAGTTCGGGAACAGGCGCATGTCGGGCGTCACCGACTCGAGATTCCGCAGGTGCAGCCACTGTGCGGCGAAGTTCGTCAGCAGCGCCTGCGAGCGCCGGTCCGCCAGCATGCGGCGGACCTGCCGCTCCAACCGCTCCGGCTGCGTCAAGTCCCCGCGCAGCGCCGCGGACAGGAGCTCCTCGTCAGGAATGCTGCTCCACAGGAAGAACGACAGCCGCGAGGCCAGCTCGGCCGGGCTGATCCGATACGGCGTGCCCGCGGGCACGCCCGGGGGGTCGCGCTCGATGCGGAAAAGGAATTCCGGGCTCACCAGGATTGCGGCCAGCGCCATCTCGATTCCAGCCTCGAACCCGTCGGCCGCGCGGCCGCGCCGGTAGAACTCCATCGGGCTGTCGAAGTCCGGCTCCGAGAGTTTCCGCCGGAAGGCCTGGCGCATCAGGCTGGCAATGATGCGCCTGGCACAGCTTTCGTCCTGCCCGTCGCCGTCTGGGCGGCATAGGAATATCCGGTCTCGGCTGGGCGTGTGGCCCGGACCGCGAGGGTTGTACGGCCCGGCGATGGAGACTTCGTAAACAGCAGGTTGGACCCTAGGGTGGCGATAAACGTTGTAGTGCGCCCGGTACGGCTCGCGGTCCGTCTCGAGCACGCTCCAAGGCCGCTGGAGGAACGTGACCCCAATCTGGTGCGGGCCGGCCTGCACCGGAATGCGCGCCTCGAGATGAGTGTCAACGGCCACATGGTTGCCGACGTGGCGCGGGGGCACGACCTCGAACGACTTGACGCGCCTCTGGTCCAGCAGCAGTTCGACGTGGTGGGGCTGGCGCAGGCCCTCCACCTGCTCGTCGCGGTCGCGGGCCAGCCGGATGACGATCTCGTACTCGGCATCGAGGGGGAAGTAGTGGCGGAAGAGCGTGCCCCCGCGGGTGCCGATCGGCAGCCCGTCGACGTGCCATTCCTGCGTCACGTCGGGCTTGATGTTGACGCGTTCGACCTCAAGGGCAGGAACCGGCCGGCCCACTGCGAGGCGGGAGATCTTGTCCGCGACCTGCACGTAGCTCTCCAGCAGCGCGGGCGAGAGGTCCCCCACCGTGATGTTGTCGAAGCCAGAACTGGACTCGTCTCGCGGCAGCAGCGAGGACAAGTCCAACTCAATGCCGAACAGGTCACGGATCGCGTTCTGGTACTCGGTGCGCGTCAGCCGGCGGAAAGTATCGGTGCGGCCGGGATCGGGACGGATGCCGGCGGCTTCATCGAGGGCCGCCGCCAATGAGCGCACCACCTCGTCGTAGGTCGACTCGTCCGGCCGCGCGGCGCCCAGGGGCGGCATTTGGCGGCTGCGAAGCTTGCCTACGACCCGTTCCCAAAGCGCCGCATTGTCCGAAACTGGCCGGGCGGCGGCCGAATCGAGCGCAACACCGGCGGTGGCCGCTTCTTCGTTGTGGCAGGCCGTGCAGTACCGCTCTACGAGCTGCCGGTGCGGAGCGGCCGTCTGGGCGTGGAGCGCAAAGGCAACCCCGCACGCGGCCAGCAGATGCGCCAGCCAACTACCGCGAAGCAAGGATCGAGCGAAGGGTTCCGTGGGCCGCCCTCGACTAGTCGAGGCTATCAGAGCCGGTCTGGGCGCGCAACCTGACGGCTGCACGCCGGGTCGAATCGTCCACCCTCGGTCGCTCGCAGAACCGTGCCCGAAGGTCTTCCCCGCGCGGCTCGTCTTAACCAACCCTTGGATGCCACAGACTCCGATGTGCGAAGAGTTCGCGTCTACAGTTCCCGACGCATCCCAGCCCGTGGACAGCCCGGCGCTGAAACTAGTCTGCCATTTCTTGAAACACGAAAATTTCTCGTTTAGCATACCGATATACGTCGACGTCACGGCCCGACGCAGCAAACATAATCAACGATGCCCTCCGAGCGTCAGCCACCACCAAGAGCCGCAAACCGAACATGAAGAGTCTTTCCTATCTGCCCGGCTACTCGGCGGCGACTGAAGCGCCACTGGTTACGACACCTCGGCAACGCCTGACCGTCAACCCCGAAACTACTTGGTTCACGGCTGACACCCACCTCGGCCACGCCAATATCGTTCACCTGTGCGACCGGCCCTTCCAATCGGTCGAGGAGATGGACGCCACCATCCTCCACAACCTCGCCGTGATCCCGGCCGGCCACACCCTAATCCACCTAGGCGACGTGGCCTGGCGCAGGAGGCGCAGCATCTTGATTCCCGACCAGCGTAAGATCCGTCGGATTCTGGTTCGGGGCAACCACGACCTTCAGATCGAGTCGGTCCCCGGATGGGACGCAGTGGTCGACTATCTCGAAGTGTCCCTTTCATCGAGGGCGGCCACACTCGTTGTCTTGTCCCACTACCCGTTCGAGGAATGGAACGGCTTCCACCGCGGAGCGCTCCACCTACACGGCCATACTCATAACAAGCTCCCACCGATCATCACGCCGAAGGGCGGTCGCGTCGACGTCGGAGTCGACGCATGGGACTTTCGCCCGCTTCGCCTCGAGAGTGTGCATGAACGGCTTGACTCCCTCAGAACGAAGGCCGCCGCTACGCACTGACGGCTCCTTCTTGGCAGCCCAAGCGTCACCCGACCGAGCGCACGCAACCGGTGGCAATCTCCGCCGACAACGGGACCGGCGGGTCGCCCCCGCCTACGTGATCAACATACTTCCCGGCTTTCCGCGTTCGCGAGCCCTCCACGCTTTGGGTGGCCTGCGATCGCAGCAGGGAAGCCGATGGCCCGGCTCCCCCGCGCAGAAGGTGGGGCAGTGAGTGCGGCCGCCGCCCAAGATCTCGAGCGGCCGGCGCTGACTACACCAACGGAAAGAAGACCGCCCCTAGCCAAGAAGCCAGCAAGCCAGCACCGCCTAGCGCGAACAGCGAGACCGTCTTGGTCTTTAGAGCCTCGACCTCGGTGAGGCCAGTCATCGTCTTGAACACCCAGAAACCCGAATCGTTCATCCATCCGCCCACGATCGACCCGGAGCCGATGGCGGTCAGGATGTAGACCGCATGATGCCCGGGCGGGCTGGCCAGGATCAACGGCGCCAGGATCTCCGAGGTCGTGATCATCGCGGTCGTGGCGGATCCCTGCGCGATGCGGAAGACCATCGCGACCCCGAATCCGAGCAGCATCAGGGAGAGGCCCACCTGCTGGGCGTACTCGCCCAGCACGGTGCCGACCTCGGCCTTGACCAGCATCCTCCCGAACGCTCCGCCGCCGGCGGTGATGAGGATGATCAGGCCTGCGCTCTTGATGGCTTCTTCCGTGGGCTTGGCCAGTTCGCGCAAGCCCAGGCCCTTGTGCGAGGCCAGCACGCTGAGCGCGGTTGCGGCGGCCAGGATCAGGGCTAGGTTGGGATTGCCCAGAAAGGCCGTGACATCACTGAGGGCGCTGCCGGGGAAGAACGTGTTGGTCACCGTGTTGGCGGTGATCAGGACCACCGGCAGGGCGATCGGCAAGAGCGAGACCCCAAAGCCCGGAAGCTCGCTCTCGGGCCGGTGAGCGACCTCTTCAAGCTCCTCAAGAGAGAGGCCGGGAGCCTCGCGGATCGGGATGTTGAGCTTGCGGTCGATCCACCACGCATAGGCCCAGCACGCCAGCGCCGACGGCACCGCCACCATCAGGCCGACGACGATGACCAGGCCGAGATCGATGTCGAGCGTCTCGGCCATCGCCAGCGGCCCGGGGGTGGGCGGCACGAATATGTGCGTCGTCACGCCGCCCGCCCCGATCGCCAGCGTGTACAGCAGGTAGTTGCGGCCCTTGACGCGCATGCTCATCGAGCGAGCCAACGGCACGAGCAGGTAGAACACCGTGTCGTGGAATACCGGAATGGACAGGATGTAGCCGCTGATCACCATCGAGAACGAGGAATATTTCTCGCCCAGCCAGGCCACGAAGCGCCGCGTGATCTTCTCGGCAGCACCGCTCTCCATCAAGCACTGCCCGATCACCGCGGCCATGGCGATCGCCACTCCGATCCTGCCGACCAAGCCCCCGAAGGCCTCGGTGACGGCCCCCATGATGTCTTCGACGGCGACGTGCGGCGAGAGCAGGCCGATCAGGATTGCGGAAAGGATGAGGGCGGCGAAAGCGTTGATCTTCCAGCGGATAATCAGCAGGAAGACCGCCGCCATCGAGATCAGCAGGATCAGAATCGGGTGCATGAGTTCCGAACAGAATACTACGGTTGCTATCCTGAGCACACTATGGCAGCTCCGGCACTGAAGATCGAAGTGGCCGAGCCATTGGCAACGCTGACGCTGGCCAACCCCGAGCGGCGCAACTCCCTGTCGCTCGAAGTCATGGCCGCGCTGACGGCGGCGATCCGCGAAATAGGCGCGAACGAAGCCGTCCGGGCAGTGATCCTGCAGGCCGAGGGGCCGGTCTTCTCCGCCGGGCACGACCTGCGCGAGATGACAGGAGGCGACATCAAGCACTACCGGCACGTCTTCGACTGCTGCACCGAGATGATGAACGCCATCCAGGCGATCCCGCAGCCGGTGATTGCCCAGATCGACGGCATCGCGACGGCGGCCGGCTGCCAGCTGGTGGCCACCTGCGACCTAGCCGTGGCTTCGGAGGTGTCGCGCTTCGCGACGCCGGGAGTCAAGATCGGCCTGTTCTGCAGCACCCCGATGGTCGCGCTCACGCGCAGCATCGGCAGGAAGCGGGCCCTGGAGATGCTGCTCACGGGGAAAATGATCGACGCCGCGCAGGCGGCAGAGTGGGGCTTGGTCAACCATGTCGTGCCCCGCCAGCGGCTGGCCGACGAGACGCGCAGGCTGGCCGGCGAGATCGCCGCGGCAAGCTCGTTGACCGTCGGACTGGGCAAGCAGGCGTTCTACTCCCAGATCGACCTCGACCAGCCCAAGGCCTACGACTACGCCAAGGAAGTGATGAGCATGAACGCCCTGGCCGCGGATGCCCAAGAGGGCATGTGCGCCTTCCTGGAGAAACGCCAGCCGGTCTGGGCCGGCAAATAGGCGCCGGATCTCCCAGCCCAGGGGCACGCCCGCCCCAGCCCCGCCGCGGGAGAGGCGGGCCGCAAGAATGCGGCCTAGCCCACCCAGAGATCCATCAGCGGCTTGCCCTTGACCAAGTCGCGCGGCTGATCCAAGTGGTTGTGGATCTCTTGGTTCGGGTCGATGCCGAGCGCGTAGTAGATGGTCGCCAGCAGGTCGTTGGGATGCACGGGCTTTTCCTTCGGGGAAGAGGCCGTCCCGTCGGACTCGCCGTAGAGCCGGCCGCCCGGGATGCCCGCGCCCGCCACCATGGCGGTGTAGCAGTACGGCCAGTGGTCCCGGCCGTCGGGGGAGTTCGTGTTGCCGGAGGTCGAGACCCCGAGCCGCGGGGAGCGTCCGAATTCACCGACCGCGACGATCAGTGTCTCGTCCAGCAGCCCCCTCTCGTCCATGTCGGTCAGCAAAGTCGACAGCGTGCGGTCCAGTTTCGGGCAGTGGAGGTCACGCAGCGGGCCGAAGTTGGCCGCGTGGGTGTCCCACGCCGTCGTCTCAGGATCGCCGTTGGCCACCGACGGCCAGTTCAACTGCACCATGCGGGTGCCCGCCTCCACCAGTCGCCGCGCCATCAAGGCGCCCTGGCCAAAGGTGAAGCGCCCGTACTTGTCGCGCATGTCGTCGGATTCCATGGACAGGTCGAACGCATTGCGCGCCTTGCCTGACAGCACCAGGTCGAATGCGTTTTGGTAGTACTTGTCCAGCGCATAGCTGCTGACCGCCTTGTCCAGCGCCGGCATCGAGCCGTTGATGCCCCGCAGCAGCTCGAAGCGACCCTGCAGACGCTCCGCCGGAACTTCCTTGCGCAGTTCCAAGTCAGCGAGCTGGATCGGCTCGTTGGGGTCTTGGTAGAGCCGGTACGGGTCGTATGCCTTGCCGATGAACCCGGCGGCGCCGCCCTTGCCGATCACGCTGGACTCCTGCAGCGGGCGCGGCAATTCCACGAACGGAAGCACTGGGTCCGTGGGCGGGCGGAACTTTGTGATCCACGAGCCGGCGGTCGGGTAGTCGTTGGGCGACGGGGGCTCGAGCTGGCCGGAAGGGGAGACCTCGGTCGGCTCGTAGCCGGTCAGCATCTGGTAGATCGCGGCCGTGTGATTGAACAGCCCGGCCGGGGTGTAGCTCATCGAGCGGATCAGCGTGCACTTGTCCACCGTGTCAGCCAGCATCGGCATCGTCTCGCTGAGATGGATGCCGGGGATCTTGGTCTTGATCTGCTTGAACTCCCCGCGCACGTTGGACGGAGCATCGGGCTTGGGATCCCAGATGTCGATGTGTGACGGGCCGCCCTGCAGGAACAACACGATGACGGACTTCGCCGAGCCGTACCCGGTCGAGCCGTCGTAGCGCCCGGTGCCGGTCGAGGCCCGGGCCTTCTCCTGCAGGCGCAGCACGTCCTGCAGCGTCAGGCCGAACAGGCCCAGCGAGCCGACTTTCATCAGGTCCCTGCGGGTAGAGCCGTCGCAGAATCGGGCAAGGTGACGATTCGGAATTGTCAGCATGGCTCAACCATAGCAAGAAATCGGCGGCCCTAGTGCCCTTTCGGGCGGAAATTCCCGGGGATCAAGCCGCCCGCGCCCGTCCCGGAGGCAACCGAGGGCGGACGCAGCCGCGACAGCCCCCGCCTCTTCGCCCGAGCACTCGCGCCGCTTCAGCGGAGCAGATCCCCAAGCGCAATGCAAGACAAGTCGGCGAGGATCTGCTGCAAGGTAGATCCCCTGAGTCGAACTCCTCGGGGCAAGGTCAAGAGTCCCGAAATGAGGGCCGCGGCCGCGCTGTTCGAAAAGAACTCTCACCGGGCGGGAAAGTGCCGGAACCCCGGTGTCTCGCTAAGCTCCTCGCGCACGAACCTCGGCTTCACGGGCGATATGCTTCAGCATGTTGCCGAAGATCAGCCCATGCACGGGGTAGAGGGCGTACCAATACAGATGTCCGAGCCAGCCCGAGGGGTCAAACTCGGCCGTCTGCCGCAGCGTGCAGCGCGATCCGTTCGGTTCGACCTCGAATTCTAGCCACGCCCTCCCCGGGAGAACCATTTCGGCGCGGAGCCGGAGCCGTCTGCCGGGTTCCAGCAACTCCACGCGCCAGAAATCGACCGCATCGCCCGGACGGAGCCGTTCGGGATCCCGCCTGCCCCGGCGCAGCCCAACCCCTCCTACCAGCAAGTCCAGAAAGCCGCGAACGCGCCACAGCCAGTCGCCGTAATACCAGCCGGTGGCCCCCCGATCGCCTCTACAAGCGGGAATACGTGGCGGGCAGGAAGGGCTACAGGCGCGGTTCTGGAGTCGACCACCCGCTGGCCAAAGCGCACGCCTCCCCACTGGGCGTCCCCGCGCAAGGCCGGATAGGCGTCCGACCAACGAGTCTGCGCGAGTTCCTGGTCCTCGTTCTTCAACGCCCGCTCAAGCGCCGTCACAGCGCTCATGGGCCGAACGTCAAACTCTCGAAGAGCCCTATCGTCCCGCACTAGCGTTTCGTTGCGGACGCCTTCGATCAAGCTCCGCCCCACGCGGGCGTAGACGGGGGTCACCAGCCCAAGCCAGAGGCTGGAAAGCCGGGGAGTCAAGAGCGGGACCGGCAGGATGATCCGACGGATACCGCGAACCCTCGCGTAGGCCCGAAGCAGGCCCAGGTACGAAACCCTGTCAGCCCCCCCGATCTCGAAGACCTCGCTCTGAGAAATGTCCTTGTCGAGGCCCGCCACCAAGTACGAAATGACATCCTCGACAGCGATCGGCTGGGCGAGAGTGCGCGTCCAACGCGGCGTCACCATCACGGGGAGGCGCTCGACCAACGTGCGCACGATTTCGAAGGAAACGCTGGCCGATCCCAGAATGATCGAGGCCCGGAACTCCAAGGTCGGCACTCCCGATGCGCGGAGGGCTCGCCCGACCTGCTGACGGCTCTCCAGGTGAGGCGAAAGGTCATTCCCGGACCCCAGTCCGCCGAGATAGATGATCCGACCGACGCCTTGTTCCCTCGCGACACTCCCGAAGGTGCGGGCCGCATCGAGGTCAAGGTCGCTGAATCGAGCTCCGGACGCCATCGAATGCACCAGGTAGTAGGCAACCTGCACTCCTGCAAGCGCAGGTCGCAGAGATTCGGCATCGAGCACGTCGCCGCGCAAGGCGACGGTCATGGCCCCGAGGCGCGATTGCAAGTATTCCGGATGCCGGCTCAGGCAACGGATGCAGTATCCGGCGGGCTCGAGCTTGGCCAGCAGACGGCCTCCGATGTAGCCGGAAGCGCCGGTGATCAGCACGACCGGCTGATCACCGCCGTCTCTGGAATCCTTGGCCATGGGCGGGATCGACGGGAGCCAGGCGGGTGACCTCTGCCCTGCTCTTCCCGTTTCAGTCCAGGGCGTGGACGCTGGGCAGGTGGCGAAAGGATCCGCTATGGTCCATGCCGTACCCGACGACGAACTTGTTGGGGACCTCGAAGCCCACATAGTCCGCTCGCACATCGACCCGGCGCCTCGCCGGCTTGTCCAGCAAGGTGGCTATCCGCAGAGTGGCCGGCCGTTGCGAGCCGAGGTCCTCCAGCAGCGCCTTGGCGGTGTGCCCCGTGTCGAGAATGTCGTCGACCACCAGCACATGCGCATCGGCAAGATCCACCTTTTCGTCGCGTCGCACTCGGACCCGCCCGGACGAAACAGTGCCATCGCCGTAGCTTGACGCCTGTATGAAGAAGATCTCAACGTCCAGGCTGATCTGGCGCACGAGATCGGCCGCGAACACGATCGCGCCGGCTAGCACGACTCCGACCTTGATGCGCTGGCCCTGGTGGTCTCGGGAAATCTCGTCGGCGAGCGACTTGACCCGGGCCGCGATCTGGCTCTTCGAGATCAGGACCGGACCGGGGTCCGAGGGCCAATCCGGGGCCATCCCCGCCTCTTTCAACACGTTCGCCCCTCTCGCAGACCCACCAGCGCCAGCATCCTGCCCGTGTCGCCGTGCTCCGCGCGGTGAGAAAAATAGCGGTCAAGATCGCAACTGGTGCAGTGCCCAGCTATGGCGCAGCGGTCGACCCCCGACTGCCGTAGCTGCGCCCCCAGGATCCCCGCAAGATCCACATGCGGCTTGGGGCCGTCGCGGCTGACGAACTCCTCGGAAAACTGGCCCGCGACTTCCTCGCCGACCTCGAAGCAGCAAGGCCCGATGCCCGGCCCTATGGCAGCCTCGATGTCGCCGGGCCTGCAGCTGTACTCGGACGCCATCGACTCGACCGCGCTCGGCAGCACGCGTGCCGCGGCCCCCCGCCATCCCGCGTGGACAGCCGCCACTGCTCGGCGGCTAGGATCCACCAGCAGGATGGGAAGACAGTCCGCCGTGCGAACGCCAACCAAGACGCGGGGCCGATTCGTGCAAACGGCATCTGCCTCCGGACGGGTGGCGCTCCAGGCGCGGTCCGCCCGGACGCAGCGGCCGGAGTGAACCTGCTTCAGCATTGCGGTTCCCGCCGCGGCTGCACCGAACCTCTTGCAGATCTCGTCGTCGCTCGGCCAGTCAAGGAAGTCCCCGGTCGAGCGCGTGGAGAATCCGTGGATCAACCAGCCCCAATCCGCCCAGCCGCTCACGCGCAGGACGCCCAGCTCGTCTGGCCTGAGCATGCTCGGCTATAACCCCAGCAGCCTTCCGGGATTCGACTTCGACATCTGGTCGACCTCGCCGCGGGAAAAGCCCGCCTGCAAGAGCTGAGCCAAGAAGACCGCCAATCCGTCGGTATGGATCGGGTTCATCGACTGGCCCAGATCGCTCGAGATCACCACGTGCTCGGGCCCGACCGCCCGGATGGCCTCGACGTATGCGCGCAGCTTCTCATCGCTTGTCCCCTCCCAAGTGGGGTTCGCGCCCAGCGCAGTCCCGACGGGATACTCCAAGAGCGCACCCAGAGCCGCCGCGCGCTGTTGCTGCTCGATCGACATGCTGACCGGCGGCGGCAGCGGATGCGTCACGATGATGCGGCCGATTCCGCGCTCTCGGGCTTCCCGTATGAGCATGAGCGACTCCTCGGGCGAGGAGTGCCCGGTCGCCAGCACCAAATCGCGCTCCGCGATCTTGTCCAGCACTGCCAGCACGCTCGGCAACAGCGCCCCGTCGGCCGAGATCGGCACGCGATTGGGATTGGGCCGCAGAACGCGGTGGTAGTGTTCGGAATCGAAGGTGGGCATCCAGACCACCTTGCCGTGTCCACCGGTCGTGCGTGCCATGTGGTCCACCGCGACAACGTTGATTCCGCTAGACGCATTGAGAGCGATGCCGCCAAACACGCGAATCCCGGGCACTGCCCGCTCGACCAAGTAGGCCAAGCCCGCCGTGGACGCATAGTGGTTCTTGAGCAGGAGAGCTCGCATGCCCGCGCTGCGGGCCATCCGAGCCACCTCCAGCGCGCCGATCGAACGCGGCCCGCTGTCGGGAGCGCTGTGGACATGCAGGTCCACGACTCCCTCGACCGAGACCGGCGTGACCTCGCCAGCACCGCACCACGGGCACGACTGCTGGGCCGACAGCGGCAGCGCAGCGGGCAGGAGCACCAACAGTGACAAGCCGAGCCCGAGCGATGCGGGCTTGGTCCGCACGGACCGCCCGGATAGCCGAACGGGCGTTGAACGACGGTTGGTCACGGCGGCACTTCCTGGCGGGATCCCGCTTGAACTATGAGAATGCCACAGTTCGCCTCGGGCGCTCCGGTCCGAGAGTGGGTTCGGCGAGAATCCGGCCTCGGCCCCCGTGGCCGGGCAGGAAACGCAGTCGAGACGATGCCGGGGAGCGGCGCATCACACGTCCGGGCGCTAGGCCGACCTGCTGGGACCGGCAGCACCAGCCTTCGAGAATCAACCCTGCCGACTTCCGCTAGACTGATCGGTATTCGGTGCCAAAGGCGTTCGACATGAAGCTCCAAGGACAAGTTGCCATCGTCACGGGCGGCGCGACGGGAATGGGCCGCGGGATCAGCGCGCTGCTCGCGGCGGAGGGCGCCAAGGTGCTGGTCAACTACCGGGCCTCGGCCGCGGCCGCCAAGGAGGTGGTCGCGGAAATCGAGGGAGGGGGCGGCGAGGCAGCCGCCCACGCGGCCAACGTCCAGGACGACGACGAAGTGCGGGCCATGGTAGACGCTGTCGAGTCCCGCTGGGGCCGGCTGGACATCCTGGTGAACAACGCCGGCTGGAGCAAGGTGACGCCGCACTGGAAACTCGACGACCTCACCGACGAGATCTGGGACCGCACGCTCAACACCAACCTGCGAGGGGCCTTCTACTGCAGCCGGGCGGCGGTGCCGCTGATGCGCAAGAACGGGGGCGGTTCCATCGTCAACAACGCGTCGGCCTCGGCCTACAACGCAGCGGGCAGTTCCATCGTCTACTCGGCTTCGAAGGCGGCGATGGTCAACATGACCCGGTCGCTGGCACGGGCATTGGCCCCGGACATCCGCGTGAACGCGATTGCTCCGGGCTTGGTCCACACCCGGTTCGCAGGCTGGCCGGACGAAGCGTTCGAGCAGGGGCGGCAGCACTCTCCGCTCGGGCGGATCGCGTCTGTCGAAGAGGTGGCCTCGACGGTGCTGTTCTTGGCCGCCGATGCCACGGCGATCACCGCCGAGACGATCCTGATCGACTGTGGCTCGACCACTCTCGCCACTGCGCGGCCCGGCGGGCGGGCCAAGGCTCAGTCTTAGCCGTTTCCCGAAGACCCGGCCGGAGGGAGACCAAGCAAGTGCGCGACCAGTGGGCCAATGGCGTCAGGTGGGCGACCATCTCCTGCTGCCTGCTAGCGTTGGGCCTGCTTGTGGCTGCCCTGCCCGTCGGCGACCTGATGAATGCCCTGCAAGTGCGCGTAGAGGGCTTGGGCATCTGGGCTCCCGTCGCGTACGCGGCGATGTATGGCCTGGCGGTCACACTCTTCGTGCCCGGCTCCGCCCTCTCCTTGGCGGCAGGCGTGTTGTTCGGCCTGTGGCTCGGAACTGCGGTGGTCTGGATCGGAGCCAACATCGCCATCGTGCTCTCGTTCCTGACCGCCCGCTATGCTGCGCGCGGCAAGGTCGAGGCGCTTGCGAGCACGCGGCCCCGCTTCGCGGCCGTGGATCGGGCGATCGGCCAGCAGGGCTGGAAGATCGTCGCGCTGATGCGCCTGTCGCCGGTGTTTCCCTTCGGCCTGCAGAACTATCTGTTCGGCGTAACCGCCATCCGGTTCCTGCCATGCTTTCTGGCAAGCGCGGCCTTCATCCTGCCGGGCACGTTCATGTACGTCTATCTCGGCTTCGCCGGCGGCGAAGCCGCGTCCGCGGTCGGCGGCGGCCACGGTGTTGACGCCCTGCGCCTGGCACTGCAACTCGTGGGCTTGCTCGCCACCGTGGCCGTCACTGCCGGCGTCGCGCGGCTCGCGGCGAAGGCGGTGGCCAGCCACGCCCCCGACGAGGCGGCCTCCGCTAGCGCGACAGTGAGCGAACCGGCCCGGCCGCGCTCCCTAGCCAAGGCCTTACTCGCGTTTGCGATCTCGCTGGCCTGCTTGTCCGCGGCGGCGACCGCCTTCAACGCCCGCGGGTCGCTCCGCTCATTGTTCTTCCCGCCGGAAGTCGTGCTGGCCGAGCGATTCGCAACAGATCCCGACAGGGCGGACTTCGATCACGGCGAGTTCGGCGAATTGCTGCGGAGACATGTCGATGCCGATGGCCTCGTCGACTATGCCGCGCTCGCGGCGGACCCGGCACCACTGAGCAGCTATGTCGGGCGGCTGAAGACCGCCCCGTTCAGCGAACTGGGCCGCGACGAGAAGCTGGCCCTCCTGATCAACGCCTACAATGCCTTCACGCTGCAGCTGATCGTCGATCACTACCCGCTGGCTTCGATTCACGACATTCCGGCCGCGGAACGCTGGGACGACCGCAGGTGGGAAGTCGCGGGCGGTCGTTACAGCCTGGACGAGATCGAAAATGAGCTGATCCGACCGAATTTCCGTGACGATCGCGTCCATTTCGCCCTCGTTTGCGCTGCCATGGGGTGTCCGGTGTTGCGGCCCGAGGCCTATTCGGGCAAGCGGATCGAGGAGCAGCTCGAGCGCCAGACCCGATCCGTCCACGAAGATCCGCGATGGTTTCGTTTCGACGAAGCGGAGGAGCTGGTCTGGCTGACCCAGGTATACAGCTGGTACGCCTCGGACTTCGAGCAGTTGCATGGCTCGGTGCTGGCGGCCGCAGCGCGCTACTCTTCCGACCTCCGGAACGCGCTAGACGACGGACGTCCCGTGCGAATCCGCTGGCTGCCTTATGACTGGGCACTGAACGAATCTCTCACCCCAGTTTCCGACGGCACCGGCTCGGCGCCCCTGCGCGACTTGTGATTCGAGCGCCGGCACGGCCGTAGGCCTTGTTCCCCAACAACGACCTCCGGCGGGCCCGGAATCCGGGATGCCTTAAGCGACGAAATGCGAGCCGGGGCCGATCCTCAGGGCGTGCTAGGCTGTGAACTCACGATGGGGACCGGAAGGGTTCGAATCGGCCTGTTGTTCGCAGCTGCCCTAGCTTGGGTTGCGGGGACGGCCCGACTGCCCAGCCAGAGCCCGGAACTTCGCTGGTACAAGGGCAACCTGCACTCCCACACCATCAACAGCGATGGGGACAGCTCCCCCGATGCTGTCGCCCGCTGGTATAAGGAGCAACGCTATCATTTCCTCGCCCTGACTGACCACAATTACTTCACTGACCCGCAGGGTCTGGAAGCCTTCTTGGGGGCCGAGGATCGCTTCCTTCTGATTACGGGCGAGGAGGTGACCTCCCGTTACGGCAAGGCTCCGATCCACGTCAACGCGTTCCGCCTCCAACATACGATCGAGCCATTCTTCGGCGAAGACATCCCGACAACTCTGCAGGGGAATGTCGATTCGATCCGAGGCTCGGGAGCGATCCCCTCGCTAAACCACCCGCAGTTCGGTTGGGCCATCGACGCAGCGACTCTCGCGGGGGTTCGGGACTTGGGGTTGTTCGAGGTCTACAACGCCCATCCCGACACGAACAACGAGTGGGGTCTGGAAGAAATGTGGGACAGTGCACTGTCGGCTGGCAGGGAGATCTTCGGGATCGCCGTCGACGATGCCCACGAGTTCAAGCGATTCGGGCCCGGACGTTCGAACCCGGGCGGCGGCTGGGTCGAGGTGCTTGCGCCAGAACTCTCGGAGGAAGCGATCCTAGAGGCCGTCGGCAGGGGCGAGTTCTATGCATCCACGGGCGTGAAGCTTGAGCAGTTGCGACGCGATCGAGGGCATCTGCAGATCAAGGTCGCACAGAACGGCGATCGCCAGTACCGCACCGTATTCGTGGGCAAGGGAGGGCGCATCCTGGCCAGACAGACCGGCCTGGAAGCAACTTACCGGCTCCGGCCCGGAGATGGCTATGTGCGGGCCACGATCATCGATTCGAACGGGGGCAAGGCCTGGGTGCAGCCGGTCTTCCCGGCCAAGGGTTCATAGCGCCGCGACCGTCGACCGACAGGCTCTGCGGCCTGGCAACCTCGCGCCATGAGTGCCCGGCAGGTTGCTCGGCCCATCCCGGGACGTTCGTAACGCGCAGGCCGCGCGGGCTCGCCGGCTTGGATCGGAAAGCCTTGCGCCGACCCGGGCTGCCGTGTCGATCAGGGCCTTGCCATCCCGCTAGCCAACCAGGTCGAATGCCTTCTTCATCGCGGCCGAAGTGGCCTGGCAAGCGCTGTCGTCGTCCATGTCGTCGAGCCGCTGGTTAAAGGGCTCCGCCCGGATCGGACCGTCGTAGCCGATCTGCAGCAGCGCGTCGAGAAACGCTTTCGCGTCGATCATTCCGGTCGTGGCGGGCAGCTCGCGCTGATTGTCGTACTGGTCATCGCGCTCGATGCCGGCGGGAGCGTCGTTAAGGTCGGCGGAAACGACCTGGCTGTTGGTCAGCTTCGTGATGTCCTTCGCAGTCTCTCGAGCCGTCCACCAGTGCCAGCTGTCGATCACAACTCCGATGTTGGGCCTGCCCGCCTCACCGATCAGCTGGAGGCACTCGGCCATCGAGTGAACAAACGCATGCCTGCTCCTCGTCCAGAGCCGCTTCGTGCCCAAATACTCCAGCCCCAGACGAAGGCCATGGTCCTCCAGCACGGCGCCGACTTCCCGGAGACGATTCGTGTGAAGCTTGAAGTTGTCCAGATAGTTCAGCTCCTCGCTGTACGAAGAAATGGCGGTACCCACGCGGGTCACGCCCGCCCCTCGCAGCGCTCGCGACACGGCGGGAAGCTCTTCCAAGCCACCCTGGAAGACTGCGTCGTCAGCGCGGAGGCTGACAGGGAGCCTCGCCGCAGCCCATTGGAGGTCAGCCGCCCTCAAGGCATCGACGTAGCGGCCGCTGCCCTCCTTCAGCAGCTGCGTTCCGAAAGGCTCCACGGACTCGAAGCCATGCTTGGACGCGAGTTCGATCGAGCGTCCCTGATCAGCTTCGATGCCGATACTGCCGGGGACGAAGGCGATCGTGAATTTCCGTCCAGCTGCCCGGCAGCCCGGGACCGTAACCGCGGCAGCCATCGCGAGACCGGCCCGGATGAATTGGCGCCTGGGCGGATTCATTCCGCCGCCAATGTAGCAGATCGAATCCTGGGGTGGGAGGAAATCAGAGAATCAACTCACGGATTGGCCGTGCCCCCGGGCGGCCTTCGACTCCGCTGCGGAAACTGGCGGATGCCGCCCACGCTTTGGCCGGCCTCGAAACGCGATTCGCGCACGCGGGCCGCGGCGCGGTCACCCCAGGGTTCACCCGCCAGCTGCTGTTCCGCGATCGAGGGGCGAAGCGGATCGAGCTCAGCTATTGCAGGGGCAGGATGCGCGTCTGTCTTTTTTCGAGGTCGTATACCCAGCCTTCAAGCCTCAGGTCGCCGGTCGCCGCACGAGCCGCGACCCAGGGATGTGTCTTCAGATTCGTGATCTGCTGACGGACGTTTTGCTCAACAAGTCGCAGCCAGCGGGTGTCGGGGTCGAGATTCGGGTGCAGCCGCTCCACCGCCAATCTCGCCGGTTCGACGAACTTGAGGAAGTTGCGGACGTTCGGAACTGCATCGAGACCGTCTGGCTCCAGGGCGCCCTTCATCGCGCCGCAAAACGTATGGCCGCAGACGACGATGGTCGGCACCTCGAGCACGGCGACGGCGTACTCGATGGTGGCGCTCACCCCTTCCGGGCGGGTATCGAAGGGCGGCACGATGTTGCCCGCGTTTCGAATCACGAAGAGCTCGCCAACGCCGGTCCACGTGATTGATGACGGAATCAGGCGCGAGTCCGAGCAGGTGATAAACAGGCGGCCCGGCGCCTGCCCTTGGGCCATCGCTTCCAGCGTCGGAGACCGGGACGAGCCGTCGCCGATCCGCTGGGCGGCGGCACGGGCGCGAATCACGGTGCTGTCAGGGTCCTGGGCAAGGGCCGGCCCGATGTTGAGACCGACGAGCAGCGCGAGCGCCAGCGCTTGACTGCTCAGGAAGAATGCTCGGCAAGAGCCGCTACTTTGCATGATTCATTCACCTCGCGATCGACGCGACAACTGGCCAAACAACTCCAGATCTACGCCAAGATCTCTCCTTACCGGAGAGTCTACCCGACCCGTGCGTTCGGCCCTCGCGGTCTATAATCCCGATTGTAAACCGTGCCCGCTCCCACCGAATCCTTCGCTCTGGCCCGCCCCCTCGACGAGCACAACCAACGTCTAATCAGCAACGTACACCCGCAAGACTGGCAGAACCCCAAACCGGAAGGCCGCTACCACATGGTTGTGATCGGAGCCGGCACCGCCGGGCTGGTGACTGCCATCGGCGCGGCTGGGCTGGGTGCCAAGGTGGCTCTCGTCGAGCGTGGCCTGATGGGGGGAGACTGCCTGAATTCAGGCTGCGTGCCGTCGAAGGCCCTGATCCGCGCCGCCCGCGCCGTTGCCAGCGTGCGCGACGCTGCAGAATTCGGCCTCGCGACCCAGAGACCGGTCGTCGACTTCGGCAAGGTGATGGAACGCATGCGACGCCTGCGAGCGGGCATCAGCGCGCATGACTCCGCAAAACGATTCAGCGAGCAAGGGATTGACGTCTACCTCGGCCAGGCCGAGTTCACTGGCGCGCGCACCGTGCGCGTGGCCAGCACTGAACTGGAATTCGCGAAGGCCTGCATCGCCACCGGAACCCGAGCCTCGATGCCCCCGATCCCGGGCCTGAAGGAAGCCGATCCCCTGACCAACGAGACCGTCTTCACGCTGACGGAGCTGCCGGATCGGCTGGCGGTAGTCGGATCGGGGCCGATCGGCGTCGAGCTGGCGCAGAGTTTCGCTCGCTTCGGGTCAGACGTAACCCTGATCGAAGTCGAGCAGGGAATCCTGCCGAGGGAGGATCGCGACGCCGCCGAGATCGTCGCCGCATCCATGCAACGGGATCGCGTGAAGATGCTTCTCGGAACAAGCGTAAAGGCCGTGCGACAGGACGGCGCCGAGAGTGTGCTCGAAGTCGCCTCAGGCAGCGGCGATGGCGCAGTCCGCGCCGACAGAATCTTGGTTGCGGCCGGCCGCTCGCCAAACATCGAGGGCCTCGGGCTCGACGCGGCCGCCATCGAATCTGACCCGCGCGAGGGTGTTCTGGCAGACGACAAGCTGCGCACCTCCAACCGCCACGTGTATGCCGCCGGGGACATCTGCTCGCGCTACAAGTTCACCCACATGGCCGACGCCATGGCCCGCATCGTGATCGGCAACGCACTCTTCTTCGGCCGCTCGCGCGCCAGCAGGCTGAACGTTCCGTGGTGCACGTATTCGGATCCCGAACTGGCTCATGTGGGCCTGAGCGAGCAAGCCGCGGCCGAACGGGGCATCGCTATCGACACCTATAGGACGGAGCTCTCAAGCGTCGACCGGGCCGTGCTGGACTCGCAATCCGAGGGATTTGTCAAGCTGCATTGCAATCGCGGCACGGACAAGCTGGTCGGCGCGACCATCGTTGCCGCCCACGCCGGCGAACTGATCTCAGAGGTCACCACGGCCATGACGGCCGGCTTGGGCATGCGCTCCATCGCCGCCACCATCCACCCCTACCCGACGCAGGCGGAGGCCATCCGCAAGGCAGCGGATGCCTACCAGCGAACGCGTCTCACTCCCGGCGTGCGGCGCATGCTGCGCGCGATGCTTCGCTTACAGGCGTGAGGCCGTGCCGCACGCTCCGATTGCGATGCCGGAAAGCACTCGGCCCCGCCCGATCTCGGTCATCATCCCCGCCCTGAACGAAGCGGCCCAGCTCGGTTCGACGCTACGGCACCTAGAAGGCGCGGGCGCTGCCGAGGTCATCGTCGTCGATGGTGGCAGCAGTGACGAAACGGTGCAGATCGCCGAGTCACTTGGAGCGCGTGTGCTGAGAGGCCCGGCCAACCGGGGAATGCAGCAGAATCTTGGAGCGGAGAGTGCCACTGGCGAGATTCTGTTGTTCCTGCACGCGGACACGACACCGCCCGATGGCTTCGCCAGCCAAGTCCGAGCCATCCTGGACGAGCCGGGCACGATCGCGGGGGCGTTCAGGTTCAGACTTGACACATCCGGCTTCGGGATCAGCATGGTGGAATGCATGGTCGGCATCCGCTGCAAGCTCTTTGCCCTTCCTTACGGCGATCAAGCCCTGTTCATGTCGCGCAAAGCCTTCGAACAGGCGGGGCGCTTCGCTGACCTGCCCGTGATGGAGGATTTCGATCTGGTGCTTCGGCTCAAGCGGCTCGGCAGGATCCGGTTCGCCGGGAGCGCGGCTGTGACATCGGCCCGGCGCTGGCGCGAGCATGGTGTATGGCGCGTAACTTGGAAGCACCAGCTATGCATCCTCGGCTATTACCTGGGGGTTCCCCCCGCACGGCTCGCACGCCTGCGCGATTTCGAACGCTAGGCCAACTGCCGCGCTCGGCCGATCACATCGGTTCGAACTCAACAAGCGCACCTCGTACGAGCGGTCCTGTGGGCGTGTGCGAGCAGAACCGGATTTCCGGCGATCAGCCGCGGAATTTACGTCAGGAGCCAGGCGGTTTGCTAGCATGGCTAGCGTACAGAGGTAATCATGCTCACTAGAAGCCTAGGCTCAACTCGTCGTCGATATAGCGGAGCTATAGGGAAATTCCTCGCGGTAGCCGGCCTCCTGCTCTTGGCCGTCTCACAGGTCTCGGCGCAGGGCGTTTGTGTGCCGCCAGCTGGCTACGAAGGGAACCCGCTCTCAAAACCGAGCATTACGGCCGCCGAAGTGGCGGCGAACCGCACCCCCGACAACCTGAGGGAATTTGCGGTGGCAGCGCGGGACTATTCGGTGAGCATCACCACTTGGGTGGAATTGGCCTACGCCTCATGTTTGATGCGGCAGGAGGGAGGGGACTGGCGCTCGGGGCAGATCTATCCCGTTAGCCTTTCCTTCGACCCCGCGGTCTTTGTGAATCCCGAGGCTCCGGCCAACATGCGCGTGATCTTTCACTCGGCCCAGATGGCGCTGGGGGGCAGGCTGCTCAAGGAATCCACGGCCAAAGAAATTCTTGCCGTGGCTGCGAGCGACCAAGCCAGCGGCGGTCCCCTTCCGGATGTTGCCTGCCTGGCTCTTAACTGCCCCAAGCCGCTCGGCGGTCACGCCATCATGTACGGGCCGTACGTCATGCTCCTCGGCGCCAGGATTCAGGACGATCACTTGGGCCCGGAAATCCTTGACGTGGGCCATGTCCCGGAGGTGAGTGCCAGCGATGTCGTAGACCGCGCGACCCTAGAGTCCTTCGTGAACGGAGCCATCGATCACGTCAACGGGCTCTTCGAGGCTCACGGAGTTGACGGTGCATCCGTCCTGAGGGCAATGGCATTAACTTGAGGTCGCCACTGGCGGCGAGATCGTAAGTATTTGAAAAATCGGGAGTTGCCGACGAGAAAGAATTTTTTCTCCCGGCGCTTGACTTTTTGCGCTGGGTTTGCCATCGTAGGGTTGGAGTGAACCCTTGGACCCGCTGATCCGCGATCTGAAGTCGACCACCTTCTTCGGCCAGCGCCTGACCCGCCGCCAGATTGTCCGCGTGCAGGAGACGGTGGAGCTGTTCCCCAAACTGAGCCGGACCGAACTCGCGCACACGCTGTGCGTGCAGTGCGGCTGGCAGACGCCCAAGGGCAGCAACCGCGTGCAGTTCGCCCAGCGCCTGCTCGAGGAGCTCGAGCGGGTCGGGATCCTGACCCTGCCGGAGCGCCAGGGGACCGGCCGGGGACCGCAGCAGCCGATCGAGTTGAGCGCCCGCACGGCGCCCCAGCCAACGCTGCAAGGGCCGCTGGCCGGGCTGCGCCCGGTGCAGTTGCGGCTGGCAGGCGGGCCCGCGGAGGCGGCCGAATGGAACGAATGGGTCGAGCGCTACCATCCGCTGGGCTATCGCCAGCCGGTGGGCGCGCATCTGCGCTACTTCCTGCTCGACCGGGCGGGGCGCAAGCTGGGCTGTTTGGGGTTCGACTTCGCGGCCTCGCGGCTGGCCTGCCGCGACGCCTGGATCGGCTGGTCGGAGCAGGCGCGCCAGAAGCGGATCCAGCTGGTGCTGCGCAACGGCCGCTATCTGCTGTTTCCGTGGGTGCAGGTCGAGCATCTGGCCTCGCACGCGCTGGGGCTGGCGGCGCGGCAGCTGGCGCGGGACTGGCAGCAGCGGCACGGCTACCGGCCGGTCTTGCTGGAGTCGTACACGGATCCTGAGCGA
>JAJEHF010000195.1 GCA_022823865.1 Bryobacterales bacterium | reverse complement strand
GCCAGACCTGCAAGATCCTGCTCTGAATCCGGCCCCAATTTCATTAGCGCGCACTTTGTAGTGCAAGTCGCGCTTTCTGGAGCGGTCTAACTCCCTGTTAATCAATCACATCCTAAAATCCAATGTTAAACATGGGTTAGAGCCTGAAGGCAACGACTCTCATGCCGAACGTGGCGAACCTGCTCCTCGTGCATCCGCACCCATGAGTCCAATTCACACCCCGACTTGTCCATGTCGCGTGGGCGCTCCTCGATGCTCATGATCGGCGCATTGCCGCAGCCGGTCTCTAGGCGGGGACGCGCTCTCCTTGCCGCCCATCCGTGGCGGGGAACAGTCCTGCTCCCTCGATCAATCCCTCCAGCCGTGCTTGGCGTCGCTCTAGCGTTCCAACTCGATTCGCTAGATCGCGCAGGTCAGTCCGGATCATCCCCCAGAGCGTTAGCTGCAGGCCCCCAAGGGCGATGCCGACGGCCAAGATACCAATCAGTTCTGCGCTCACAATCCAAGTATAAGTATAGTAGCGCGTCACTCTCTCTAGCAGTCTAGCTGCTTGACTTGACTGTCAAAAGGGTAATTCCCCGAGCGAACACGCCTTCCCGGTAGAGCGACGCGCGGGCATTCGACCCAGGCTGCTGCGGAATCGGCTGTCCAGACCGCTGGATCTGCGGTGATTCAGCTTGGCTGGACTTGCTCCAGCAGCCGCACAGGAATCCCGGCTTTCGCGAGGATGCCCTTCAAGCCGTTCGACGTGTAGGTGCCGTAGTGAAAGATCGAGGCTGCCAGGGCCGCGTCCGCGCAGCCCTCTGTCAGGACGTCCACAAAGTCCCGCGGCACGCCGCCGCCGCCGCTCGCAATGACCGGTATGCGTGTCGCCTCAGCGATGCTGCGGGTTAGCTCGCAGTCGAAGCCATCCTTGGTGCCGTCCGCATCCATCGATGTCAGCAGGATCTCGCCGGCTCCGGTGGACTCGCCCTGCTGGGCCCATCCGACCGCGTCGATCCCCGTGTCCTTGCGGCCGCCGTACGTGTTCACGCTCCAGCGCCGCGGGCCTTGGCGCCGGGCGTCGATCGCTAGCACCACTGCTTGCGCTCCGAATTCTTCAGACAGTTCCCGTATCAGCCCGGGGCGCTCCACGGCGGCCGTGTTTACCGAGACCTTGTCGGCCCCTGCCATCAGGATCTTGCGCGCATCGGCGACGGATCGAATCCCTCCCCCAACAGTCAACGGGATGAACACCTTGCGAGCTGTCCGAAGCACCACGTCCACCATCGTGTCGCGATGATCGCTCGATGCGGTGATGTCCAAGAACACCAGCTCGTCGGCGCCGTCCTCGTTGTAGCGGGCGCTGAGCTCGACGGGGTCCCCGGCGTCCTGTAGGCCGACAAAGTTCACCCCCTTGACCACCCGGCCCCCCGTGACGTCGAGGCAGGGGATGATGCGTCTGGTCAGCATGGCTCGGCTTCTAGGAAGTTGCGCACGATGCGCTGCCCGAGAGGGCCCGACTTTTCCGGGTGGAATTGCACGCCGAACACGTTGCCGCGTTCGAGAGCGGCGCAAAAGCGTTTCTCTGCATAGCTGCATAGAGCGGCGGCATGGCCGGCCGCGTCGGAGGCGGGCACATAGTAGCTGTTGGCGAAGTACACGTATGGTTCCGCCCCGATCTCGCGCAGGAGCCGCGATTCGCCCTGCACCTCGAGACGATTCCAGCCCATGTGCGGCACCCGTGCGTCCGTAGGAAAGCGCACCACGCGGCCTGGATAGACTCCCAGTCCCCGCTCGTGCGCTTCCTCGCTGCTTTCGAACAAGGCTTGCAGTCCGAGGCAGATTCCGAGGAACGGCACTCCGGCCGCGATCCGCTCGCGCAATGTCTTGCGCACCTGCAAGCGGTCCAAGGATCGCAGCAATTGGCCGTAGTGGCCGACTCCCGGCAGGATGATGCGGGCCGCGGACTCGAGCCCGGCTGCGTCCGAGACGATGCGAAACGGCGCCGCCACGCTTTCCAGCGTGTTGGCAACCGAGCGCAGGTTTCCGGCTCCGTAATCGAACACCGCGGTCACTTCAGGCCCCTTTCGCCAGCACGCCCTTGGTGCTCGGAAGTTGATCCTTGAGTCGCGCGTCCCTGGAGCAGGCGAAGCGCATTGCCTTGGCCCAGCACTTGAACAGCGCTTCGATGCGATGGTGGCTCGAGCGTCCGTACAAGATCCGCAGGTGCAGGTTGGCGCCGCAATGCGACACGAAACCGTCGAAGAAGTCGTGCAAGAGTTCGACCTGCAGGTCGCCGACCAAGCGGAAACGGGCCGGCGCCTGATAGACGAGGGCCGGGCGTCCGCTCAGGTCCACCGCGGCAGCCGCGAGCGATTCATCCATGGGCATCAGGAAATACCCGCTGCGCAGGATGCCCGTCTTGTCTCCAAGCGCGGACGCGAACGCCTGGCCCAGGACAATGCCGCAGTCCTCGACCGTGTGGTGCTGGTCCACGTCCAGATCCCCGTCCGCGCTCAGCGCCAGGTCGAAGCCGCCGTGGCGGGCGAACGACTCCAGCATGTGATCGAAGAAGCGAATCCCGGTCCGGATCTCGTACTGGCCGGTGCCGTCGATGTTGAGATCGGCCCGGATGCGAGTCTCTTTGGTGTTGCGCTCAACTTGCGCCTTGCGCGGCGTCATTGCAGCACCTCCTCCAGGTCGTTCACGCTGTCAAGCACCGCTTCTGCCCCGAGTCGCTCGAACAGGCGGCGCGTCTCGTCGTGCCGGGGCGTGTCGGGCGCGGCGATGCCGATGAAGCGCGCCCTCGCGCCCAGGGCGGCCCGGCAATCGTCGACGTTGTCGCCGACGAACACGATCTCCGCCCCGGGCACGGCCTCCGCGATCCTAAGCAGGCCGTCCGGTGCCGGCTTGCGCTTCTCGACTTGCTCGTGCGTGATGATCGGATCGAACACTATTTGCGGGCAGAAGCGGCGCAGAGTGTGCTGTGTCGAGCGCATGCCGCGCCCGGTAAAGATGCCGAGTCGGCGGTCCGCGGCCAGCCTCTCTAGCGTTCCCGAGCGCACAAGCCAGCGTTCGTCGCGGATGTACCCCTCGCCGGCGCGACCCCAGTACAGCTCGCGGCCGAATTCCCGGACTTCCCGCTCGTCAGCGTCCACGCCCGCTTCTAGGATCGCCCGCATGGCGATGTCCGAGTCGTCGTTGTACCCGCCCCGGTTCTTGACGCGAACGATGTCCGCTTGCGACATCTCGCGACCGCAGAAGTGCCGAACCGTCTCGATCAGCGCCCGCCGAAAGGTCTGGGTCGGGTCGACCAGCACGCCGTCCATGTCGAACACCAGCATGCACTCCCTCATCGCCCGAGCACCTCTCGCAGGGCGGCAATGAATCGCACGGTCACCTCCAGCGGCCCGACTGTGACGCGCACCGCTCCGGGGATGTGCCGGGATTGATCGCGGATCAGGATGCCACGGCCAGACAGCGCGTCGCAGACTTCTGCCGCTGCGTCGCCAACCTCGAAGAGGACGAAGTTGGCACGGCTCGGCCAGTACCGGACGTGCAGTTCTTCAAGCGCCGCGCAGAGCAGTTCCCGAGCTTGCAGCACTTGCCGGACGTACTCCCGGACGTAGGCCTGGTCCTCGATCGCGGCCAGGGCGCAGCGAATCGCGAGCGAGTTGACGCCATAGGGCGACTGCCCCTTCCGCGCGATGGCGATATTTCCGAGCTGGGATGCGAGCACGCCCACCCGCAGGCCGGCCATGCCGTAGGCCTTGGAGAACGTGCGAGCCACGAATAGATTCGGCCAGTCCTCAATCAGCCCGACCGCCGTCTCGCCGTGAAAGTCGAAGTAGGCTTCGTCGATGAGCACCGCGCAGCCGTCTGCGGCTCTGAGGATCTGTTCCGCTTGCTCCCGCCCGAGCACGCCGCCGGTCGGGTTGTTGGGAGACGCGATGCAGATCGCCCTCGTCCGCTTGCCGATCGCTGCGAGCAATTCGCCTACTGGAAATCCTAGATCAGGCTGCCTGTACGGCACGGAGACCGGTACTCCGCCGACCAATTGCGCGTAGAACTTGAACATGCTGAACGATGGCGCAGGAATGATGACCTCGTCGCCTGGGTCCACGTAGGCGTGCATCACCGCGTTGATCACCTCGTCCGTGCCCGCGCCGATGATCACTTGGTCGGCATCCACGCCTAGGTGGGCTCCCAGTCTGCGCCTCGCCTCGGCGTATTCCGGGTAGGTGGCCACGAAGCTGCGGCTCGCCGCCGTCCGCAGCACGTCCAGCACCTTCGGCGAGCAGCCCGCTACGTTCTCGTTGAAGTCCAGCCGCAGCTTCTGGCCGCGGCCTTCCAGGGGCGGGTTGTACGGGTCCATCTCCCGCACGGCTCGGCGCGGTGTCGGCGGCCTAGGCACGGGACGATCCTCCCAGCGTGCCCGTGCGGCTCTCAATCGAACGGGCGTGCGCTTCCAGCCCCTCGGCACGCGCCAGCGCCGTGGCGGCCGGGGCCAGCGTCGCGAGCCCGGCTTCGGTCAGCTTCTGCACTGATACGATCTTGACGTAGTCGAGCACGCTGAGCCCACCCCGCAGGCGGGCACTGCCGCTGGTTGGCAGAACGTGGTTCGGCCCGGCCACGTAGTCCCCGGCCGCTTCCGGGCTCCACTCGCCCACGAACACGCTGCCGGCGTGACGCACTTGATCCAGGGCCACGGACTCGCTGACCGCCAGGTGCTCCGGCGCGATGCGGTTGGACAGCTCGCACGCTTCCGCAAGGCTGTCCGTGACGACTGCGGCGCTATTGTCGCGGATCGCCCTGGCGGCGACTTCGCGGGTCGGCAGCGTCTGGACCTGCAGAGCCACCTGTCCGGCGACGGCTTCGGCCAATCCGCGTGACGGCGTCAGCAAGATCGCGGCGGCGTCCACATCGTGCTCGGCTTGGGCCAGCATGTCCGAGGCGAGCGTCCGTGGATCGCCTTCGTCGAAGACCAGCACGATTTCCGTCGGGCCGGCCACGAAGTCAATGCCCGTCTCCCCGGCCAGCAGCTTCTTGGCCGCTGCGACATAGGCGTTGCCCGGACCCACGATCCTGTCCACCTTGGGAATCGATTGCGTTCCGAAGGCGAAGGCGGCGATGGCTTGCGCGCCGCCGATGGCATAGACTTCGTCCAGGCCCAGCAGGGCCGCCGTGCCCAGCGTTTCGGCGGAGGGCCTCGGGGAAGCGACCGCGATCCGTTCTACTCCCGCGACCATTGCCGGGACCGCCGTCATCATGATCGTGGAAGGCAACGGGTAGCGTCCTCCGGGAATGTAGGCTCCCACGGCTGCCAGCGGCCGCACCAACTGTCCCAGTTCGATGCCGGTACCCGCAGCCTCCATCCACTCGAGCGGCATCTGGCGCTCTGCGTAGGCCCGGATCCGCTCGCTGGCGAACGAAACGGCATCCGCGAAGTCCGGAGCCAAGCCCTCCCGCGCTTCGGCGATACGTCCCGGCCGCACGCGGGGGGACTCCTCGGAGAGACCGTCCAGCCTCCGCGCGTACTCGCACAGCGCCTCGTCTCCGCGCTCGCGAATCGCTTGAATGATCGGCTCGACGACTCGCTCCGCCTCGTCGAGCCGGTCGGCGCGGCCCTGCAGGAGTTGCTCGACTGCCTCTCGGTCCCGGCTGGAAACGATGCGAAGCATGGCTGCTGCGCCCGGCCTAGGGGCCGAAGACCTTGGCGGGGTCGTAAGTTCGTTCGTCGGTAACCTTCCAGTCCCCGGCGTCGAGCGTGCGGTAGAAGCAGCTGCGGTAGCCTTCGTGGCAAACTCCGGGACCGGCTGCTTCGGCGTGAACCAACACCGTGTCGAGGTCGCAGTCAACTTCCATCCGCTTTAGGAGCAAGTAGTGCCCTGACGTCTCGCCCTTGGTCCAGAGCTTGTTGCGCGTTCGGCTGAAGAAGGTGACCTTGCCGGTGGACACGGTCTTTTCGAACGCTTCTTGGTTCATGAACCCCAGCATCAAGACTCGCCCGTCCTGGTGATCCTGCACGATGGCGGGCACCATCCCGTTGGATTTGGCGAAATTCAGTTGCATCGCAATCCTCCGCGCGGATCGGCTCCGGGCGCGCTCCCAAGCAGCGATCGGCACCCCTCGCGGAAGCGCTCGCAGCTGAGCACGGAGCCAGAATCTCAGAATATCAAGCTCTCAAGCGGGCTGACTCGGACTACTTGCGCCAGAACCACGGGGTCAGGGTCACCAGCATCGTGTAGAACTCGAGTCGGCCCGCGATCATGTCAAAGCTCAGCACCCACTTGGCCAGGGTCGGCAGTGCTGCATAGTTGTCGGTCGGCCCGACTCCTCCCAAGGCCGGGCCGATGTTGAACATCGAGGCGGCCACGGCCGAGATCGCCGTGAATACATCGACCCCGACTGCGGCCAGCAGCAGACAGGAAACGAAGTTGACCATGAAGGCGAGATAGACGAGATTGAGCAGGCTCTGGATGGTCGACTCGGGCACGACCCTGCCTCCGAGCCTGACGGCGAACACGCCGTGGCGCTCGACCATGCGCTTGAACTCGCGGGACACCACCTTGAACAGCAGCGCGATCCGCGAGACCTTCATCCCGCTGGCGGTCGATCCGGTGCAGCCGCCGGTGAACATCAGCACGAGCAGGACCAATTGGCCCAGGGGCGGCCACAATTCGAAGTCGTCCGTTGCGAAGCCGGTCGTTGTGGTGATGGAAGAGACCTGGAACAGCGCGGTGCGCAAGGATTCTTCCGCGGCGTAGCCGAGCCGCCAGTACAGCAAGGCCGCAACGGCGAGGGTTGCGAGGCCGATCAGCGCCAGGTAGTGCCGGAACTCGTGGTCGCGCAGCGCTGCCACCGGTCGGCGCTCGCGCAGAGCGCGGTAGTGCAGGATGAAGCTGGCGCCGCCGAGAATCATGAACGCGGTCGTGACGTATTCGATGGCAGGGCTGTTGAACGCGCCGATGCTGGCTGTCCGAGTGGAGAAGCCGCCAGTTGCCAGCGTCGTGAAGGCATGCGCGACCGCATCGAACGGCTCCATTCCTGCGACTGCCAGCAAGAGAACCAACGCTCCCGTCAGGGCGACGTAGACACCCCACAGAGAGGTGGCGGTCTCGGCTACGCGCGGCGTCAGCTTCTCCGACTGGGCGCCGGAAAACTCCGCCCGATACAGGTGCATGCCGCCGTGTCCGACAAGCGGCAGGACCGCAATGACCAGTACCACGATGCCCATGCCGCCCAGCCACGAAGACAGCGCCCGCCAGAGCAGGATCGGGCGCGACAGCGACTCCACCTCGGCCAGAATCGAGGCCCCCGTGGTCGTCACGCCGGAAGTGGCTTCGAACACGGCATCCGTTACGTTGTCGATGCCCGGAGCGAGCATGAAGGGCAGGCTGCCGAACAGGCTTGCTCCCAGCCACACCGCCACGGTCAGCAAGATGCCCTCGCGCTGCGTGAGTTCGCGGCGAGTTCCGCGGCAGGCCAGCCAAAGCGCGATTCCAGCCCCGCTTGTCAGGCACGCGGAACCGGCCAGCGCGGCAAGGTCTTCCCCGCCGGTCGCGAGCGAGTACGCCAGCGGGATGCCCATGCAGGCGCCGAACGCCGCAAGGAAGAGCCCGAGGACCCGGCCGATAAGGGTCCAGCGGATCACGCGGCGTTCCTGTGGCGGATCCTTTTCCCCAAGAACTGCGATTCGAGCTCAGGCACAGTGTCTGCCAGCGAGAAGATGATCACGCGGTCGCCTTGCTGGACCGACGCCTGACCTCGCGGCACGGTCACGTAGCCGTTATCGCGGACGATCGCCCCGACGATGGCCCCGCGGGGCATCTTGATGTCGCGCAGCTTGCGGTTGACGATGTTGGAGCCCTTGGTCGCGATGAACTCGAGGGCCTCGGCCTCTTCTTCGCGAAAGGTGGTCACTGACAGCACGTCGGCCTTGCGAACGAAGCTCAGGATCATGTCCACGGCGGTCAGCCGCTGGCTGATAGCCGTGTTGATGCCGAGACGTTGCACGATTGGCAGATAATTCGTGCGGTTCGTCAGGGCGACGATCTTGTCGGCCCCGAGACGGCGGGCCAACAGCGAGGCGACGACATTGTCAGCGTCGTCGCGGGTCAGCGCGAGAAAGGCGTCTGCACCTTCGATGTTCTCCTCTTCGAGGGTCTGCTGGTCGGTCGGGTCGCCGTGGACCACTACTGTCCTGTCAAGGATCTCCGAGATCATCTCGCACCGGGCCGGGTCGCGCTCGATGAGCTTGACCTGGACTCCGGCCTTTTCGAGCTCTTCCGCTACCCAGATGCCGAGCTGTCGTCCGCCAACGATGACGACCCTTCGCAGGGCCGTTTTCTCCTGGATCCCCATGAACGCGAAGACTGCGCTGAGGTCCTCGCTGGTGGTGCAGATATAGATGTGGTCGCCAGGCTGAAGCTTCTGTGCCCCATGCGGGATGATGACCTCCTGGCCCCTGAAGATCATCGCGATCATGCTGTTCTTCGGGGGTCCGGCGGCGTCGAGCTCCTCCACAGTCTTGCCGGCGAACCAGCTGTCGGCCTGGACGTTCATGCCGAAGAGCTTGATCTTGCCATCGGCGAAGTCCAAGATGTCGGACACGCCCGGCGCATGCAGCACGCGCATGATGCGGTCCATGATCGTGGTCTCCGGGTGAATGATCCGGTCCACGTTGAGACCGAGGTTGCCAAGGATCTTGTCCCAGTGGCGGAACTCGTGCGTCCGAAGCCGGGCGACCTTGATCGCGATGTTTGAGTTTGCCTGGGCGATCATGCAGCTGAGCAAGTTGATCTCGTCGGAGTCCGTCTCCGCGATCAACATCTCGGAATCGGCCAGTCCGGCCTTCTCCAGAGTGCTCACGCTGCTGGCGCTGCCTCGGATTATCTTGGCGTCGAGGTGTTCCTCCAGCTCGGCGCAGCGCTGGGCGTCTTTCTCAACAATCGTGACTTGATTGCCTTCTCGAATCAGGCGAGCTGCGATGAGGGCGGCACCTTCGCCCCCTCCGGTGAGAAGAATGCGCATGGGGGTAGGCCACCAAGACCTTGAGCGTATCACGGGCGGGCACCTTCGCGAGGTGGGTTGCGCATGCCGCCGCAAACGACCGGAATGAGCCCTTCGACAGCCGCTTTCTGAGGGACGGCAGGGCGCGAGGGGGCGTCACAAAGCGCCAGGCTGCGCTTGGGACGGCGACAGCCGCCGCGCAAGTCGAGTTCGGCCTCGATGGCAGACGGGAAGCGGTGGCATCTCGGGCCATGAGCGCGGCAAGCGCGCCCGCATCGCAGCAGCGTTTGGGGCCGACCGGAACGAATCCCGCGGCGGCTTCCCCGACAGCGATGTCGGCCTTCCGAGTCAATCCGACCTGTGGAGGAGTCGCTCGCAGGCAGACGCTGTTGCCAGCACCAATGCGTCGAGTCCCGGGGCGGCCGCAAGCTGCAGTCCCATCGGCAGCTGGCTCGGCGGCGTCGGCATCGGGACTGATACCGCAGGCGCGCCCACCGCAGTAAACGGTGCGTTACAGCGCGGATCCCCGCTGGATTCCAGACCCTGGGGAGCCGGGCCAAGCGCGGCAGGGGTGGCTACGACCGGATGGTGGCGGGCCCATTGTTTGTAAGCATCCCGGGCCGAGGCTAGCGTCTGCCGCGCGCCGGCGTACGCGTCTGGGCCGATCCCGAGGCCTTCCTCCAGCAGGGCGGCGAGTTTGTCACCGATTGCCGGACCGTGCTTGCGATAGTGCTCGCTGTGCTCCCGCACTGCCTCGTAGGCCATGACTGTGTGAAGCGCTGCGGGCAAGGCGTCCAGAAATCCGGGGCGGGGAACTCGTCGAATCGGCATTCCGGCGCTCGCCAGAGTCTTCATCGCCGCGCGGAAGCACACCGCCATGTCCGCAGTGAGTGGCCCTTCAGGCGGCCAGTCCATGATCGCAAGCGCGTCGGCTCCCGCCTGCGCAGGCTCAGACCCGAGCGCCTGCCAGGCGAATTCCATGTCCGCAGCGGATGCTGCGAACAGTCCCGCGTGATCCAAGGTCGGAGCGAACGGCATCACGCCGCCGAGCGGCAGGGTGCCGAAGCTAGGCTTGAAGCCAGCCACGCCGCAAAACGAAGCCGGGCGCAGAACCGATCCTTGTGTCTGGCTGCCGATGGCCAGCGGCACCATGCCGGCCGCCACGGCTGCGGCCGACCCGCTGGACGATCCGCCGGGAGTGTGCCCGGCCGCGAGCGGATTCCTCGTGGGCCCCGTGTCGTAGTAGGCATACGCAGTGGTGTGTGTCTTGCCCGCGAGGACGCAGCCAAGCGAGTCCAGTGCCGCAACGAGTTCGCAATCGTCGCTCGGAACGCGACCGCGCTGGGTTGCGCTGCCCCACTCGGTGGGCAGCCCGGCGGTGTCGAAGATGTCCTTCGCTCCGTAGGTCGCGCCGTGCAGGGGACTGACAGGCGGGGAGCGTTTCAGCGCTTCGGTCAGGATCTCTGCCCGCTGGAGGGCTGCATCTAGGTTCAAGTGGCACCATGCTTGAACCGCGGGCTCGGCTTGGCGGACGGCGCTGGCCGTGGCTTGCACGATGTCCAGCGGAGACAGCTCGCGCTTTTGGACGAGCCCGCTGATTTGGCGCAGCGACCAGGGGAACGATGGCATGGCGGCGAGCCGATGCGGCAATTGTCGCACCAAGCCAGCCTCAAGACCCCTCAAGCCTGAAGCGAAGTACAATGGCGCTTCAGCGCACCATGTCCGACGAAAAGACCGAACTGACGTTTGAACAGGGGCTGGAATCCCTGGACAAGATCGTCGACAAGCTCGAGAGCGGCGATCTCGAGCTGGTGGAGTCCTTGAAGCTCTTCGAGGAGGGCGTGCTCCTGAGCCAGAACTGCCGCAAGCAGCTTGAACAGGCCGAGACCAAGGTTGAAGCGCTGATCAAGCGGGATGATCGGCGCGAGCCCGAGCCCTTCCAGCTCGAAGACAAGGAGCCGTTCTAGCCGGTGGGGCTCGAAACCCTGGCCGACTACCTGCGCGCCGGCCGCCTGCGTGTTGACCGCGATCTGGATCGGCTCCTGCCAGCAGCTTCCGCGCCGCCGGGAACGATCCACGCGGCCATGCGCCACAGCGTGTTTGCCGGCGGCAAGCGCATCCGCCCGATCCTGGCCATTGCCGCTGCGGAGGCCTGCGGACGGCAGCTTGGCGTCACCGACGCGGCCTGCGCCTTGGAGTGCGTCCACACCTACTCGCTAATCCACGACGATCTGCCGGCGCTTGACGATGATGACTTGAGGCGCGGCCAGCCGACCTGCCACAAGGCATACGGCGAGGCCGTGGCTATCCTCGCGGGCGACGCCCTGCTCACGCTGGCGTTCCAGTTGCTGGCAGGGCTGGACGCTCCGGACCGCATTAAGACCGCGCTGGTCGCCGAGCTTGCGCTCGCGGGCGGCACTCTGGACGGGATGATCGGCGGACAAGTGGAAGATCTCGCCGCCGAAGGCGGCGTCCCGTCTCCGGCCCAGGTCGAGTACATCCACCGCGCCAAGACCGCCGCGCTGATCCGGGCGTCGGTGCGCTTCGGGGCTCTTATGGCCGATGCCGACGCCCAGCGGCTGGAAGCGCTCGGCGAGTTCGGAGGCGGGATCGGGCTGGCCTTCCAGATCGTGGACGACGTGCTGGACGTGGTTTCGTCCTCAGAGGAGCTTGGCAAGACTGCTGGCAAGGATCAGGCGCAGAGCAAGGCCACGTATACCGCGGTTTACGGCGTCGCGGAGGCACGGTCGCGCGCCCGGCAGTGCGTTGACGAAGCCTTGGCTGCGATCGAGGACTTCGGCGAATCCGCTTGGGCACTGCGCGAGATCGCCGGATACATCGTCACGCGGACGAATTGAGGTGCGCCGCATCGGTGGCCGCGGGCTCGTCCGGGTATTCCACGCTCACTAGGAACAGTCCCCGAGCCGGAGCGGTGGGGCCCGCTTCGCGGCGGTCGCGGGCGGCGATGATGCGGTCGATGTCATCGGGCTGGAGATTGCCCCGGCCGACTTCAAGCAGGGTGCCCACGAAGTTCCGCACCATCCGGTACAGGAAGCCCGAACCGCGCACGCGGTAGACCAGCAAGTCCGCCTCTCTTTGCAGCACCGACGAGTACACCGAGCGCTCGGTTGACTCTTCGCCGCCGCCGCCGCTCGATGCGAACGAGCGGAAATCGCGGTTTCCGGCTAGTCGCGACGCCGCCACGCACATCGCGCCCTCATCCAGCGGATACGGGTGCCAGTAGGTGAATCGAGCCTCGAAGGGCGGACAGATTGGCGCCCGCTGGATTCGGTATTCGTAGGTCTTGGCCGTCGCCCAATGGCGAGCGTGAAACCCTTCCGGCGCCAGGCGGGCGTCGATCACTCGGATGTCGGCCGGCAAGAGGCGATTGAGTGCCTTGACCAGGCCATGGGCGGGAATCGGGCTGGCCAGCGTGCACGAGGACACCTGGGCCAGCGCATGCACGCCCGCATCGGTGCGTCCCGAACCAGCGAGTTTGACGGGGCGTCCCTCGACTGCCGCGAGCGCATCCTCGACGGTGCCTTGTATCGTGGTCGCGGCGGGTTGGACCTGCCAGCCGCTATAGGCGGTGCCGTCGTAGGCTAGCGTGAGTCTCCAACTGCGCTCGCTGGCCACAATATACGCAGCGTAGCGCTCTTGGCAAGCTGGTTCCCGGCACCCGTCGCGTAACCAGCGGATTCCCCGCAGCGTCTAATCTTTCTGGGATTCTGCATTCGCCTGCAGTGCTTTGGCCCCTATCCCCTCCCGTATGAAGATTTGGACTGGCCAACTATCGCTGTTGTTGGTCGCAGCAGTGCTCCTGCAGCCGATCGCGAGCGCCCAGCAGATAAGGTCTAGGCCGGCCGACTACAGCATGGGCAACTCGGGCTGGCCGCCGTTCACCAATATCTTCAAGGCACCGGATGTTCCCGAGATCTCGCTGAGCAATTCCGGCCGGCTGGAAGGCCTGCTGCACGACGCGAAGATCTATTTGTCGCTGGCGGACGCGTTGGCGCTGGCGATCGAGAATAACCTCGATATTGCGTGGGCCCGCTACGGCCCGCAGAGCGCTGCCAATGACCTGATGCGGGCCAAGTCGGGCGCGCAGTTGCGCGGCGTGCAGAACCAGATCAGCACGCTCTCCACGGGCCTCGGCGACACCGGTGGTGGCGGGCCGGCAGGCCAAGCCACCGGCATCACCCAGCGCGCCGGGGGCGGCGGCGCCGCCGGCGGCCAGGGCGGGGCAGCGGATGTTGGCGATGCCAGCACTTTCTTTGGCACCCAGGCCGTGAATCTGGATCCCGCGATCTTCAGCAATGTCGATTGGGGGCACTTCTCCAATCCGCAGACCAGCGACTTCGTCACGGGCACGAACACGCTGGTGCGCGAGATCAGCAACTCTCAGCTGGGCGTTCGCACGGGCTTCATTTCCGGTGCCACCGCCGCGCTGATCTGGGCCAACTCGCGCAGCGACACCAACAACGTGCGCACCAACTTCAACCCGTCGCTGGTCAGCGCGATTACGCTGCGCGTCACCCAGCCCCTGCTGCAGGGCTTCGGCGTGGCGGTCAACACGCGCAACATCAGGGTCGCGAAGAACAACAACGAGATCTCGAACCTTCAGTTCAAGCTGCAGGTCGAAGAGGTCGTGTCGCGGGTTGCCGGGATCTACTGGGGCTTGGTCTCGCTGCGGGCGCAGGTCGAGAGCCAGCGGCAGAACCTCGCCCTGGCGCAGAAGCTCTACAGCGACAACAAGCGGCGTGTCGAGATTGGGACGCTGGCGCCGATCGAGATTATCCGCGCCGAGGCCGAAGTCGCGGCCCGCGAGGCAGACCTGACCGCGGCGCAGACTGAGGTGCAGTTGCAGGAGACCATCCTCAAGGACGCCATCAGCGTCAATGGAATCGCAAGCCCCACGTTGCTGCATGCCGAGATAGTGCCGACGCAAGACATTGAGATCGACCCAAGCGAGCAGTTCGAGCCGCTGCCCACTCTGATGGAAGTCGCCCTGGCGGCACGCGCGGACATGGAGCAGAACCGCCTGCGCCTCAACAACACCGACTTGGGCTTGATCGGCGTCAAGAACGGCATGCTGCCCAGCGCGAACCTGGTCGTGGACCTGACCAACAATGCGCTGTCTGGATCGGAGAACGAACTCTTTCGCGGCTTGCCGGGCGACAATTCGGTGGTCTCGCCATTCTTCCTCGGGGGGCTCGTCAACGCGGGCGGGCAGCTGCTGCGCCGCAACTTCCCGGACTACCAGGTTCGGATGCAGGTCAACATCCCGCTGAAGAACCGCCAGGCCCGCGCGGACTACACCGCGGCCCTGCTGGAGAAGCGCCAGCAGGAGATTCGCTTCGTGCAGGCGGCCAACGCGATCCGCACCGAGGTGCAATCGGCAGTGATCCGCATCCAGCAGGCGCGCGCGCGTTACGCAGCCGCGCTGAAGGCGCAAGATTTGCAGCAACAGACGCTGGATGCCGAGCAGAAGAAGTACAACCTGGGCGCGTCCACGATCTTTCAGGTCGTGCAAGCCCAGCGCGACCTGGCGAACGCCCGCACCAGCGTGATCGCGACCCAGAACGAGTACGCCAATGCGCGAATCAACCTGGATCGCGCCACGGGCCATATGCTGACAGCGCATAATATCTCCATCGCCGAAGCGTATGATGGAGTCGTCAGCAGGCGGCCCGATTCGCTGCCAGTTTCCGCCCAGTAGCTGCGGCCGGGGGCAGGCGGTGCGGCAGGCGCGCCGCGCAAGCGGCTGGGAGGTAGTGGAAACTGCATGGCCGAGACTGAGTTCGACGTAGTCGTGGTGGGTGCCGGTGCCGGCGGCGGCACCATGGCGCGCGTCCTGAGCGAGAAGGGAATCAAGGTCGCCCTGCTTGAGGCGGGCCCGATGTTGGACCCTCAGAAGGACTACAAGACCCACAAGTGGCCGCACGATTACGGTCACCGCACGGCCGAGGAAGGTGGCAAGGCATACTTCGGCACCGGTCAGGCCTACGGCTTCATGACCGCGGTCAGCGGCGGCTGGGAGTTGGAAGGCGAGCCGTACACCTCCGCGCCCGGCACCGAGTTCGCCTGGTTCCGCTCGCGCGTGGTGGGCGGGCGCACCAACCACTACGGCCGGATGTCCTTCCGCTTTTCCGATCTGGACTTCAAGCCGTACTCCCGCGACGGCATCGGCTGGGACTGGCCGATCAGCTACGATGACCTCGCGCCGTGGTATGACCGCGCCGAAGAGTACATCGGCGTCACCGGCACCGTCGAGGGCATCCGCAGCGCGCCGGACGGCAAGTTCCACGAGCCACCGCCGCCGAAAGTGCACGAGCGCCTGGTGCGCGCCGCTGGCAAGAAGCTTGGCGTGCCGTTCATCGCAAACCGGCGCGCCGTCATCACCCGGGCTCTCAATGACCGCCCCGCTTGCCACTATTGCGGCCAATGCGGGCGCGGCTGCCTGACGGCCTCGAACTACTCCGCCTCCCAGGTGGACATCTTCCCCGCCATGAAGACGGGCAACCTGTCCGTGATCACCGATGCGATGGTGCGAGAGGTCGAGGTCGACGAGCACGGACTCGCAAGGGGCGTGCTGTACGTCGACAAGGGAGCGAGGGCCGAGAAGCGCCTGCGCGGGCGGGCCGTGGTGCTGGCGGCATCGGCGTGCGAGACGGCGCGGCTGATGCTCAATTCCAAGTCCAAGCATTTCCCAGACGGGATCGCCAACGGTTCCGGGCTGGTGGGGCGGTATCTGATGGACACGGTGGGCTTCAGCCTGCGCGGCACGCTGCCGGCCCTGGAGAACCTGCCGCGCTACGACACCGATGGCTTCGGGGGGGCGCACCTTTACGCCCCGTGGTGGCTGTGGGATAGTCACGACCGGCTGGATTTTCCGCGCGGATATCACATCGAGATGGGCGGGGGCTTCCGCATGCCGGGCCCCAACAGCTTCGGAAGCACCGCGCGGGCGGCGGGTTACGGAGCCGAGATGAAGCGCAGGATCCGCCAGGAATACGGCTGTGGAATCGGCCTGTCCGGACGTGGCGAGATGATTCCCAACAACCAGAGCTACATGGACATCGACCCGGACACGGTGGACCGCTGGGGGATTCCCGTCCCGCGCTTTCATTTCTCGTTCAGCGACTACGAGTGGAAGCAGGCGCGCCACATGGAGCGCACGTTCCGCGACTTGATCGAGGCGGCGGGAGGCAGGGTGCTGGGGATCGGCAACGTTGCCCGCGAGGCCCAGGGAATCGCCGTGCCCGGCTCGATCATCCACGAGGTCGGCACGGCCCGCATGGGCGACAATCCCGGCAGCTCGGTGCTGAACCAGTACTGCCAGGCGCACGAGGTCAAGAACCTGTTCGTGGCAGACGGGGCGAGCTTCGTCAGCAATCCGGACAAGAATCCGACACTCACGATCAACGCGCTGTCGTGGCGCACGGCGGAGTACCTGGCCGAGGAACTGAGGAAAGGCGATGTCTAGCACCCTAGGATTCGTATCTCTGGACGCACTGTCGCGAAGGGACGCCCTGCGGCGGATCGCACTGGCGCTAACCGCCGCCGGGCTCGGCCAGGGCATGGACGCCGCGGACGCGGCCGAGGTCCACCAGCAGGTCGACGAGGAGCGCACGCTGCAGGGCCAGTACAAGATCAAGTACTTCAACGAGCGCGAGTTCCGCACGTTGGAGCGGCTGTCGGAGTTGATCGTGCCGGCTGACGAGGGCGGGCCCAGCGGTCGCGAGGGCGGCGCTCCGGAGTTCATCGACCTGCTGTCGAGCCAGAACGAAGAGCTGGCCCATGTCTTTTCCGGCGGAATCCTGTGGCTGGACAATGCCTCGGTCGAACGACACGGCGCGCGCTTCGTGGAGTGCTCGGAGCAGGCGCAGACCGGGTTGCTGGACTCGCTCGTCGATGCCGAGCGCAGCGAAGCCGGCGGGGAGACGAGCTGGGACACCCGGGAATACCGGCGCTTTTCTGTCTTCGGCGTCAGGTCGCCGTCCGACATGCGTCAAGGCCTGGAGTTCTTTGTCTGGTCGCGCCGTCTGATCGTAGATGCGTACTACACCAGTCCCGCGGGAATTAAGGACCTAGGCTTCTTGGGAAATTCCTCGCACACCGAGTACACGGTGCCCCAAGAGGCGATCGATCACGCTTTCAAGGGCAGCCCGCTGCGCGACGCGTGACGCTGCGTTCGGCAGGCCGCTGGCTGGCAGGATGGTCGCGCAAGCGAGCCTGATGACAGGCCCAGCAGGAGTTCGATGCCGTCGGCGAGGGGCGATCTTCGCCTTGGTCGCGCTCTTGGCGTCTCCGGCCGCGGCACGTTCCCAGGCCTCCGATCCAGCCGTGGGCATCAAGCAGCTCGTGCTTGACGCCAGCCGCTCCCTGCAGTCAGCCAACGCAGCGCTCTTCATGGGGCTAATCGACCGCTCCTCGTTTGACGGCTATGCCGCTCTGCGCGAAGACATCCGCGCGCTGACCGCGCACCGCCGCATTGCGTCGTCAGTCTCTATCGGCGTGCCCGAAGGCGGACCCGAGCAGTGGACCGCCAGCGTGGATTGGTTGCTGGAACTCACGCCCAAGCTGGACCCGGGACCCGTGGAGCGGCGCCGCCAGGCCCTGCGCGTTTCGGTGCGCAAGCGTGGCAAGCGCTGGCGAATCGTTGGCTTGGCGCCGGCGGCATTCTTCGCTCCCACCGAGCCTGGCCGCTAGCAGCGCGAACGCTCGCGGCAGCGAGTCCCGGCGCCACGCCGAAAGCGTGTGCGCGCCCAGCGCGACGCGAGCTTCGGGCCCGCGCCCCTCGCATATACTAGTTGCCATGGCGACTTCGAGAATCCCGCATCCAGCTGCCGTCGGCTCGGGCCTTGGCGCGCTGGCGGCGCAGGCGATTGCCCAAGACAACGAAGGCCGGGGCATCCCGACCCGTCGGCTCGGGCGCACTGACGAGCAGGTCTCGATCCTGTGCCTCGGCGGGGCTCACTTGGGCCGCGCTGCGCAGGACGACGGCGAGCCGGTAGCGCTCAAGCTTGCCCATGCTGCGGTCGACAACGGTGTCTTTTTCTGGGACAACGCGTGGGCGTACCACGACGGGTATGCCGAGGAGTTCATGGGCAAGGCTCTCACGGGTCGGCGGGAGCAGGTCTTCCTGATGACCAAGAACTCCGGTCGCGACGAAAAGTTCGCCCGGAAGTGCTTGGAAGACAGCCTCACGCGCATGCAGACGGACTACATCGACCTGTGGCAGTTCCATGAGATCAACTACGACAACGACCCGGAATGGGTGTTTGAGCGTGGCGGCCTCAAGGTGGCGCTGGAGGCGCAGCAGGCTGGCAAGGTGCGCTACATCGGGTTTACCGGGCACAAGCACCCGAGCATCCACCTCAAGATGCTGGGCAAGGGGTACGAATGGGCTTCGTCGCAGATGCCGATCAATCCGATGGACTACTTCTACCGGTCCTTCCAGAAGGAAGTCGTGCCCATGTGCCTGGCCAAGGATGTAGGCGTGATCGGGATGAAATGCCTGGGCGGCGGGCCGCGGATTGGCGAAATCCCGACGACCACCAAGGTCACTGCCGAGATGTGCGTGCGCTGGGCGCTGAGCGTGCCGGTTTCGTCGATCGTCCGCGGCTATTTGACGATGGAGCAGCTGATGGCCGACGTGGAGCTCGCTCGCGGCTTCCGCGGACTCTCAGATGAGGATCGCGATGCGATCCAGGCTCTCGCGCGTCCGGAAGCCGGGGACGGTCGCCACGAACAGTTCAAGTCGACCCAGCGCTACGACAGCTCGATCTACCGGGAAATGCACGGGTTCGGCGATTGAGGACGCGCTTGCCCTCGGGCTCGCACCCTTTCGCCGGTTAGGCTTCATTAGTCTTCTACGTAGTACGAGGCCAGCGCGCTCGCGGACACGACGCAGGTGTTCTTGCATACGAGCGCCTCCCTGCTGGAACCAATCCACGTTCGCGGAATTGTTTCGGACCGGGGTCCCGGCAAGCTCGTGCCAAGCCTTGACCGGCTCGGCGTTGGACGACACGTCAGCTGATGCTCCCGCCGGGTCACTTCGAAACTTGCGATCATAGGACTCAACTCGAATTCGAGCGAATCTGATCGGCTCGGCCAAGCGGACAGCAGTGGAGTGCCTCAGTTGCCGGGACCGGCTATCGAATACTACGAACAGAACCCGAGGTTCGGCGAGATCTTGGAGTCGATCGAACGTAGCGGAGACTACTTTGCAGAAGGCAGGCTCGAACTGCCACCGCCTCGCATAAGCGTAGACTCTGTTGGCACTGTCGCGTTCCCGATCTTACTTCCCCAAGTCCAGTCGTTGATCAAGGTTGCCGAGCGGGCACCATACGGGCGCGGCGAGGAAACGATTCTCGACCCGTCCGTACGCGACTGCTGGCAGATCGGGGCGAACCGCGTCCGGTTTCAAGGGTCTCGCTGGGACAACACGATTGCTTCGATCTTGGAGTGCGTAGCGGAGAAGCTAGGCTTGCCGGGGGACGGGATCAGCGCCCAGCTCTACAAGCTGCTCGTCTACGAGACCGGGGGGTTCTTCTCGAGTCATCGCGACACGGAAAAGGTCGATGGAATGGTTGCCACGCTCGTGATCTCCCTTCCGGTAGACGGCGAGGGAGGTGAACTCGTAGTCCGGCACAAGGACCGGGAGACAGTCATCGACATGTGCGTCGAGGGTCCAGGAGAGATAGCATTCGCCGCCTTCTACGCCGACTGTATTCATTCGACCAAGCCGGTCCGGTCGGGCCACCGCGTGTCGCTGGTGTACAACCTCGTGGTAAAGCTTGGTGCCGGTTCAATTCCCGCCACGTCGCCGGACACCTCCTCGCAAGCGCACGAGGCTGGGCAAATCCTTGCCGCATGGGCCGCAGGGGAAGAGGATCCTGCAAAGCTCGTGTGGCTGCTGGAGCACGACTACAGCGAGGCCGGGCTGGGCGTCGAATCGCTGAAGGGAATCGATGCGGCTGTCGCGCGGATGCTCGCCGAGGCTGTCGAGATCGCCGACTGCGCTTTGCACTTGGCAATCCTGCGCATCGAGGAAGAAGGCATCCCTGACTACGACTCTGTCTATGACGAATGGGGAAGTGAACCGGACGATTGGGCTCCGATGGAGGAAGTTTGCAGTGGATCCTACACAATTTGCGGCTGGGTCGATTGCCAGGGAAGCGAGAGCTCCAGCCTGCCCGAGATCCCGCTGAAAAACGGTGAAGCGCTCCCTTCCGGTGCTCTCGACGATGTCGAGCCAGACGAGCAGTACTTGTTGGAGGCAACCGGGAACGAGGGCGTTTCCCTAGAGCGAAGCTATCGACGCGCGGCGCTAGTGGTCTGGCCCAAGTGTAAGGCTGTTCCCGCAATCGCCCAAGGAAGCATCGAAGGGGCCGTAGACTACGTGGCTCGCACTATCAAGGGATCCGATGCTGCGACTGCACGGAGGAGTGCCCTCGCGTCTCGCTTGGTAACGCAACTCATCGATGCTTGGCCCGCCGCCAACCCCTACCAAGATTCCGCACGGTTCATGGAAGAGAGGGGTAACACCATGCTACGGATGCTCCGCATCCTCTCTGAGGTGGGTGACAGCCGGCAGACGGCGCGGTTCCTCGAGACTGTCGTCGCAAGCCAGTATCACGAGGAACTGAACGAATTGCTTATTCCCACCCTTGAGGCCACCGGCCTGGCGGGTCTGCAGTCGTTTCTGCCGGAATTCGTCAGAAACAACGCATTGGCAGGCATCGGGGGAGTGTTTAACCTGCTGGTCCGGCTTGACGAACTCTGCGGGCAGCGGGGCGGTGCGTGGCGAGACTTGCTTCGCAATGCGACGCAAGCCGCGTTCGAGGCCTTGCCTCTAGCTTTTGAGGAAACGAAGAAAAGCCCGTATTCGCGATGGCGCGAGAAGCCGAGGCCGCTCGGCTCCAGCGCGATACGCGATCTGTTCCTTGCGAGTGACAGGTTCACCCTGACCGCCGAGGCTGATCAAGCAGCTGCATTGATCGCGCGACGCCCCGAGCACGTGGAACCGCATCGCACACTGCCAAGGGCGCTTAAGGAACTCCACGTCCGCGCAAAGTCACTGTTCGACTCTCCGGCGGTCGTCTCGCTCTGGCTATACGCCTCCCGGCAACTGGCCGATCGAAGCGCGACTCCACCGCCCGGTCCTGAAGACTGGCGCATCGATGCCCCGATCGAGTGTGATTGCGACCATTGCCGCATGATCATCACCTTTTGCCACGACCAGCACGCACGGGTGCTCCGATACCCGGTGCGTAAGGAGATCCGCAGACATCTGAGGCAAGAGATCGAGCATGCGGGGGTCGATCTGGAATGTACGACCGCGAGGCGGGGTCGACCATTCACGTTAGTGTGCACCAAGACGGCGGCGGGCTATGAGAAACGCGTATCACGGTACGCCGCCGACATTGACTCCATCCAGCTCCTCATACAGGCAGCGCCAGGAGTCGATTCGCCGGGCATCGGAGAGATGCTGGGGATGCTCAAGGGAGCCTCCTCACGCGCACGGTAGGCAGGTGCCTCAGGGGCATTCTTGGTTCAATGTGCCGAGTCTAGCCGGAACTTCACGGCGGGTTCAAGCCGCATTTTCCCCATAACCCCTTGAGTGCATGGGGGTTCTCCGGTCCTAGGGCGGCTCTCAGCCTGTCACGGTTATGGAAACATCTTGTTTCGGATCGATGCCGAGCAGATCGAATGCCCGGCGCTGGAGCCGAGTGGGCTTGGTGGCGATCGTGATGGCGGCCTGCTCCGGGGTCG
>JAJEHF010000101.1 GCA_022823865.1 Bryobacterales bacterium | reverse complement strand
CGATGACCCCGACGCTCAGATAGTCCGACAGTCGCACCCCGCCGGACAGAACCGCTCGAGTTCGCGCCATGACGCCACCTCCCGTGCTCCAATCGCACGGATCATCATAGCACAGCTATGTCCTTAAGTAAACAGTATTGCCATTAAGTCATTCGATGTGGTCGTCGTCCCTTGTCCTTTCTCGGATAGACGGACCGTCAAGCGCCGACCAGTCTTGATCGTTTCATCGGCAGACTTCCACCGGACTCATCGGATCCCCGCATTTGACGGCATAGTGGATGATCGTATATAGAGAAAAATATCTATATATAGAACAAACTAGATAAGCACCGTGCATGAATATTTCTCGTATAATATAAATGTCGTAAACATCAACGAATCATCCAGCCGCTGACTAAGCAGCCGGCGGCCGCAAGGGAAGAGAATCTGATGGCCACATTCCAAACACCACTCGTCCGCATTAGCGACGTCAAGCCGCATCCAAACGCCGACCGGCTCGAGCTGGCCAACGTGCTCGGCTACACTTGCGTGGTCCGCAAGGGCGCATTCCAGTCCGGCCAGCAGGTGGTTTACCTGCCAGAGGGCGGAGTCGTGCCCGAATGGCTGTGCCGCGCTCTCAACTTGTGGGACGACGAGAAGGGCAAAGGAAGGCTGGCTGGCAAGCAGGGGCGACGGATCAAGGCGACGCGCCTTCGCGGAACGCTAAGCCAAGGCCTGCTGTACCCTGTCTCGCGAGGGCCGGACGGCCCGTGGCTGGCGCTTGAGGACGGCAAGCCGTGGCCGCTCGCGATCGACCCCTCGGGCGAGGAAATCGCCGACGCACTCGGAATCGAGAAGTATGTCCCGCCCGTGCCGGTAGCATTCGAGGGTGTCGTAGTGGGCGCACATGGACACACCGTCAAGTTCGACATAGAGAGCTTGCAGAGCTTTCCGGACGCAGTGGCACCGGGCGAGCAGGTCGTCGTAACAGAGAAGCTCCACGGAACCTGGACCGGCATCAGTTTCGACCCGACCGTGGATCACCCCGACCTGTACCAGGGTGGAACGGTCATCTCGTCCAAGGGGATGAGCGCGAAGGGGCTGGCGTTCAAGACTGACGACAGCAACGCCAAGAACCTGTACGTCCGCATGTGGAGGCAGTTCTTGCTTGACCCGGGTCATTGGGACAGGATCATCCAAGCCGCGCGCGATTCCGGAGAGGCGATCCATGTGTTGGGCGAGACCTTCGGACGAGGCGTGCAAGACCTGCAATACGGGCTCAAGACGACCTCCCTTCGGGTGTTCGCGGTCGGGTTCGGCCGACCCACCGACCAAGCGGCATACTTCCTGTCCGCAGATGAGCTGGTCACATGGTGCGGCCGCTACGGGCTCGCGACGGTGCCCGAACTAGGGCGGTGCGCATTTTCGATGGAAGCGGTCTTGGCGCTCCGCGATGGAAAGACCTCCTTCGGCGGCGTCCATGTCCGCGAGGGGGTGGTGATTTCGCCGAACCGCAGGCGCAAGCTCGCTGACGAGTTCGCCTTTGTCAAGCTCGTCAGCCCCGACTACCTGTTGCGCAAGGGGCAAGCCACCGAGTTCGAGTAGGCGTGGACGTGCCCGAGGCGACTTCGAGCTTGCACGGGAAGGTGGTGCTGCGCCTCCGTTGCACTCGGGTAGCATCCCAGGCGTGCCCGACGGGGCAGGAGTAGGCAAGCAGAGGCGTCAGGCCACGCGATTCATCGGCTTACCCCTCATTGCGGCGAAAACGTTATCAACGGCCAGCCGCAGGCCGGTCTCCAGCGCCTCGGCAGTCACACCGCCCGAATGCGGCGTGAGCACTACGTTTGGAAGGCTGGCTAGCGGGTGGTTCTCGGGCATCGGTTCTTGTTCGAATACATCCAGTCCGGCGCCCCGGATGGTTTCGCCGCGCAGCGCCTCCACAAGCGCTGCCTCGTCGACGACGGCACCGCGAGCAGTGTTGACCAGGATCGAGGTGGGCTTCATCGCCGCCAGTTGCTGCCGTCCGACCATGCCGCTGGTCTCCGGGGTCAGGCGCACGTGCAGGCTGACCACGTCGCTCTGGCGATACAAGTCCTCCAATTCCACCAACTCGATTCCCAGCTCCGCCAGCGGCTTGTCTCCAGGCGTGCGGGTCCAGGCGATCACGCGCATCCCGATTCCCTTCGCGATGCGAGCCGTCTGCAATCCGATGGCGCCCAGTCCTACCACGCCCAGGGTCTTGCCGTGAAGTTGGGTCACGAATCCCCGCGGCCAAGCGCCCTTGCGCGTCTTGGCGTCGATTCTGGGAATGTCACGAGCCACCGCTAGCATCAGCGCCAGGGCATGCTCGGCCATCGCCACGGCGGAGACGCCCGGCGTATTGGTGACGACCACGCCGTGCTCCCTAGCCGCGCTCAGATCGACGTGGTCTGTTCCCGTCCCCCACAGGGACAGGACGCGCAGTTCGGGGCAGGTGGCGAATACATCCTCCCCGAAGTCAATGGACGATCGGATGTTGAGCACGGCCTCGGCTCCGGCGATGCGCTCTAGCAGCACCTGGGTCGAGGCGGGCAAGCTGTCGTGGTGGGTCACGTCGGCCCCGGCCATGAGCGTCTTGAACGCCGCACTGGGCCCAAGCACCGGCGGGTAGTCGTCCGGCACCACTACGGTCGGTCGCTTCATCGTGGTTCTCCAACTCCGGTTCCGCGAGTGTCAGCGGAACATGACATACAGCGCCGCGATGACGACGCAGAGCAGCGTCGCGAGCCTTCGGGGATCCACGCCGGCCCCGGTCCAGCGCCGCGTCAGCGCGCTCAGCGGGTTGTCCCAGGTCAGCCCCTCGACCTTTTCGGCGGGCGGCGGCGGCGTGATCTTGCTGACCACATAGAACACGCAACTGCAGATCACCGTCATGTAGAAGGCTTGCAGCATGAATGGGATACCCCATCCGTTGGTGATCAGCTTGTAGCCGTCGGCATCCTTGAAATCGAGCACGAACGCCGTCGCCCCCATCGCGAATCCGAACACCAGCGTCGCTACAGCCGCTTGCGCGGTGCCGCGCTTCCAGAACACGCCCCACAGGAAAACAGCCGTGATGGCAGGCGCGAGCGCCGCTCCAATCTCCTGCACCGCTTCGAAGATGCTCGAGAACTTCGCTCCCTGCGTGGACCATGCCATGGCCAGCAGCATCACGACGACCGCGCTCCAGCGTCCGATCCGCACCTGCGACGCATCGCTGGTGCCGGGTCGCACCCGCGCCACGATGTCGACGGCGAACAATGTCGCGCAACTGTTTAGCGCAGCGGCGATGGTGCTCATCAGAGCGGCCAGCAGGCCGGCCGAGATCAACCCGCGCAAGCCTGTCGGCACCAATTCCTGAATCAGCATCGGCAGCACTTGGTTGGCGTTGTCGCCGATCTCGCTGCCGTACAACACGTAGCCGATCACGCCAGGCAACACCAAGATGAACACGGGCAGCACCTTGATGAATCCGGCAAACAAGGGCCCGATCTGCGCGTCGTGCTCGGATCGCGCAGCCAGCACGCGCTGCACGATGGTCTGGTCGGTGCACCAATACCAAATGCCCAAGACCGGATAGCCCAGCAGCACCGAGTACCACGCCAAGCCGACCGAGTTGTCACTCCAGATCATGCTGAGCTGCCGCGGCCTGAGCTGCGCCTGGAACTCGGCCATGCTGCTGATGCCGTGCTCGGGCAACGCCCCGATGGCAAGTGCAGTGACCAAGATCGAGCCGCCGATCAACAGCACCGTTTGGATGGTCTCGGTCACCACGACCGCCTTGAGGCCTCCCAGCACGGTGTACAGGCCCGTCACCACGGAGATCACCAAGATCGATGTCACGACATCGATCCCGAAGAACTGCTCGAATACGGTCGCGCCCGCGTACAGGCTCATCCCAATGTGGATGAACAGGGCGCCCAGGATTGCCATGAAGGCCAGGAAGGAACGCGCCGCCGCGTTGAAGCGGCGCTCCAGATACTCGGGCAAGGTCTCGATCCGGTTGCGGAAATAGAACGGCGCGAAGAACAGCGACAGCACTACGAGGGTGAAGGCGGCCATCCACTCGAAGTTGCCCCACACAAGGCCCTCGTTGTAGCCGGACGCGGCGAGCCCGACCAAGTGGATCGTCGAAATGTTCGAGGCAAACAGGGCCGCTCCGATCATGATCCAGCCCAGCGAACGGCCAGCTAGGAAGTACACCTCCCCGGTCATGCGCTGGCGCCGAACCGAAAGCACTCCGACAGCGAGAATGCCGAGCAAGTAGGCGACGATGATGAACAGGTCGATGAATGGAATGCGGAGACCTTGCATTGGAACTAGGAGTCTTTCGGCGGCGACAGCGCTTGGGATCCGCGGGTCAGTTGGGCGGGCGCGGTGGATTGGCCCAATGCCCGGCAGGGTCCGACCCCTTGACCAACACGCCCTTGAGGTTCCAATCCAAATAGGCACTCACGTCCGCGGCGCAATAGCGCAGCGTCAGGCCGCAACGCCGCCGATCCGAATCGTTGGCCTCCGAGCCGTGCAGCAGCAAGTCCGAGTGCAGCGAGATCTCGCCCGCGCGCAGCTCGTTGTCCACCGCTGGATCGAATTGCTCCACGCCGCACGCCTTCTGGTTCAGGACCGTTGATTCGTCGTCGGCGACCTCGAACGGCAGCGGGCCGCGCAAGTGCGAACCGGGCACGAAGCGCATGCAGGCGTTGCCTCGATCCGCATCATCAATGGCAAGCCACGCGGTGACCGTCTTGGATGGAGTCAGCGGCCAGTACGTGGCATCCTGGTGCCAGTCCACGAGCTTGCCGTCACTCGGCATCTTGCAGAAATAGTGGCATCCCCAGCCCACGATGTCGGGTCCGAGGATGTCGCTGACGTAGGAGACAATGCGCGCGTCGGTGAGCAGATCGTAGGCATCGGCGTACGCAAGGTGGGCCGAACTGATCGAGTAGCTGTCCCCTCCATCGGCCAGGACTCTCTCTAGCAATCTGTCGAAACGCCGGCGAATCTCTGCGATCTCGGCGTCGGGAAAGACGCGGATGCCGGTCAAGTATCCGCGAGCATTGAACTGGTCCAATTGTGCGTGCGAAAGCCGCCGCGGGCGCTCGTTGCGCGCAGGGAAAAAGGCGAGCTGGCGGTCAATCCGCCCGAGGTCGGCCAACTCGGGAGTGATCGCGAACTGCTTGGCAGGCTGCGCCATCCTAGGCATCATAGCGCGTGGCGCGGAACAGCCTCGGTCTTGGGTCCAGGTACATTTTTTTGTCGATACGTGACTCGTCTGATGGGACCGGATCGTTGCTCGTGCAACTAGGGCAGCCTGTCGCTGGAGTTGCAAGGGCCTGCGCGAAGGGCGCTGGACCGCTCTTCGCAGCGCCCGGCAGGG
>JAJEHF010000089.1 GCA_022823865.1 Bryobacterales bacterium | reverse complement strand
CCTCGACTGCCGCGGCTGCCAGCTGGTCTCGCTGACCGAGGCGATCGACACCACCACGCCCGGCGGACGGCTGGTCTTCGCCGTGTTCGGGGCCATGGCCGAGTTCGAGGCCGACCTGGTGCGCGAGCGCACCGAGGAGTCCCACCGCGCCGCCAAGGCGGCCGGGCGGCGCTGGGGGCGGCCCTCCGTATTCCACGACCCGGAGAACGTGCGCATCGCGCAGGCCATGCTGCGGGATGTCAGCATCCCGCGCAGCGAGATCGCCAAGCGCTTCGGCGTCAGCCGCAACGTCATCCGCCGCTGGTTCCCCGGCGGCGATCCCGACGCCTTCGACGGGCAGGAGCACAGGGGGCGCGTCGCGTGACCGTCGCCGAGGCCTGCGAGGCGTACATGCGCGAGCTGGAGGCCCGCAACCTCCGCAAGTCGACGAAGGCGAGCTACCGGACCTTGTTCCGCCAGTTGCAGGCCTTCGCGCGCGAAAGCGGAACGGAGGCGGTCAAGGATCTCGACAGGGAGGCGATCTCCCGGTGGCGCGAGCGCTGGGACTGCGCCCACAGCACGCAGGCCAAGCGGCTCCGGCTTCTGCGCGCCTTCTTCTCGCACGCGCGGGCGGCGGCTTGGATTCGGGAATCGCCGCTGGTGGGCGTTCGGCGCCCGCAGGTGGACGCTCGGCCGACCATGCCGCTCAGCACGGACGAGGTGAGGGCTCTGCTGGCCGCGGCCGCGCACAAGCCGAAGGAGCAGGCGTTGCTCTTGCTGCTGCGCTACTCGGGCCTGGCGATCCTGGACGCTGCAACGCTCCGCCGCGATGCGCTCCAGCCGGGCGGCGACTTGGTGCTGCGCCGGGCCAAGAGCGGCGAGCTGGTCACGGTGGCGCTGCCCGATGTCGTCGTGGCGGCGCTCGATGCGCTGGAAGAGCCCGGGCGGGACCACTACTTCTGGACGGGCCGGTCCGAGCCGGAGACGGCCGCGAAGTACTGGCGCGAGCGCGTCAGGCGGGTAGCTGAGGCGGCCGGCCTCCAAGGCTTCCATCCGCACCGCTTGCGGGACACGTTCGCCGTCGAGCTGCTGCTCGCAGACGTGTCGATGGGCGACGTCTCGACGCTGCTCGGGCATAGCAGCGTGGCCACGACAGAGCGCTACTACGCGCCTTGGAACCTGGCCCGGCGCGAGCGCTTGGGGCTCATCGTCCGGAGGGTCCACCGGCGGGATCCACTCCTGCTGGAAGTCACACCTAAGAAGCCTCCGGGAACCGCAGCAACGGCTCCCGGAGAGGCTGGCCTGGCAACCCATCACGTTCCCAAGGCCAACCGGCGTGCTTATGCATAGAATACCACATGATGTGGTTGGTACCCGGCGGACTGCCCGATGCACACACTGGAAGGCAAGGTCGTTGCCGTGACCGGCGCCGCGAAACGGATCGGGCGCTGCATCGCGCTGCACCTCGCAAGCCGCGGCGCCAAGATCGCGGTCCACTACAACACGTCCAAGACTGATGCCCTCGCCACGGCGGACGCCTGTGGCGGACGGGCCTTTCGGGCGGATCTGGCGAACGTTGCCGAGATCCGGCGCTTGTTCGGGGAGATCGAAACGGCGTTCGGGCGCCTAGACTGCTTGGTGAACAATGCGGCGGTCTTCCGTGCCATCGACCCGCTCGAGGCCTCTGAACGCGACTGGGACGCCATTCACTCCGTCAATCTCAAGGCTACGTTCTTCTGCTGCCAGCAGGCGGCCAAGATCATGCTTCGCGGAGGCGGGGGAAGAATCGTCAACATCGCTTCGCTAGGCGGGTTGCGGCCGTGGGCCAAGCACGTGCCGTATTGCACCTCCAAGGCCGGTGTGGTGATGCTGACACACGGGCTGGCAAAGGCGCTCGCGCCGGATATCACCGTCAACGGGATCGCGCCTGGCGTCATCCACTTCGGGGATCAGATGCCCCACGAAATCGCCCGCTTAGTGCGCAGCACGCCGATGGGGCGGCACGGCACCGGCGAGGAAATCGCCGCAGCCGTCGGCATGCTGCTCGAAGGACCGGCGTTCGTCACCGGCCAAATCGTCGCCGTGGACGGCGGCCTGTCGTTGAAGTAGCTCAGATCTCCGCGGAGCCGCGGGGCGAGTCAAAGCCGGACACCAGACGCCAGATCTGCGCTACCCGAGCCAACAACCCCGGCAGCAAGTCCAGCCGCAACGCAGTGGCACCGTCCGAGAGAGCCCGGCCCGGCTCCTCGTGGACTTCAAGGAACAGCCCGTCGAATCCGGCGGCCGCGCCTGCCCTCGCCAGCAGTTCGATGAACTGAGGCTGCCCGCCACTTGCGCCGCCCGCCGCCCCGGGCTGCTGCAGGCTGTGCGTGACGTCGAGCACGACAGGATGGCCCAGCGCGCCCATCTTGGCCGACGCCCGGAAGTCTACAACCAGGTCGCGGTAGCCGAAGCTGGTGCCGCGCTCAGTCAGGAGGATCCGGCGATTGCCGCAGGAGGCGACCTTGTCGGCGGCGTACTGCATGTCTTCGGGTGCCATGAACTGGCCCTTCTTGATGTTGACGACACGGCCGGTGCGCCCGGCCGCTACCAACAGGTCCGTCTGACGGCACAGGAAGGCGGGGATCTGAAGAATGTCGCAGGCCTCGGCTACCGCTGGCGCCTGAGCGGGCTCGTGGATGTCGGTGAGCACGGGCAGGCCGGTCTCCTTGCGGACATCGCGCAAGGCCTCAAGGCCTTGTTGCAGGCCAAGCCCGCGATACGACGACTGGCTGGTCCGGTTGGCTTTGTCAAAGGAAGCCTTGAATACCGCGCCCACTCCCGCCGACTTGGCCGCTTCTGCCAATGCGTGACCGATGTGGAGGGCATGCCCGGCGGATTCTATGACGCAGGGGCCGCCGATCACGAACAGCCCACGCTTGTCGAACAGGTGTGTGGTCCGATCATCCATGGCGACGCGCTGCGATCAAGGGCCCGCAATCCGGTGCGGGCCCACAATCTCCAGACTACATTGCACACATCACGCCCGACGCCACCCGACACTATTGGGGTCGCACCTGACCCGCCCCTCTCCAGGAGTGCGCTCTCGCGTCTGAGAGAATGAGCCAATGGGGATCTTTGACGAGGAGCCCTTCCATCGCATCGGCAAGCTCCCGAACTATGTCTTCGCGGAGATCAACACGATGCGCGCCAAGGCCCGCCGCGCCGGACTCGACGTGATCGATCTGGGCATGGGCAATCCCGACGGCGCGACGCCCGACTTGGTCGTCGAAAAGCTCACCGAAGCAGCCCGCGACAAGCGCAACCACCGCTATTCCCTCTCGCGTGGTATCCCCCGCCTGCGGGAGGAGATCTGCAAGCGCTACCAAGACAAGTTCGGGGTGGACTTGGATTCCGAGACGGAAGCGATCGCGACCATGGGGTCCAAGGACGCGCTCGCCCACTTGACGTTCGCCACGATCGGGCCTGGGGATGGCGTCGCCATGCCAGACCCGTCCTATCCCATCCACCAGTGGGGCGTGGTGATGGCTGATGGGGTGCAGATCGCGGTTCCGATGCCCTCTCCGGACGAATTCCTCGCGCGCGTCGAGGACATCTTCAGGAAGCCGGGAGCCAAGCCGGCGATGATTCTGACATCGTTTCCGCACAACCCCACGACTCAGTGCGTGGAGCTGGATTTCTTTCGCCCGCTCGTAGACTTGGCCCACAGGCACGGCACCATGCTCGTGCATGACTTCGCCTACGCCGACATCGTGTTCGACGGCTACCAAGCTCCGTCCATGATGCAAGTGCCGGGCGCGAAAGAGGTCGGCGTCGAAATCTTCTCGATGTCCAAGAGCTACAGCATGCCAGGCTGGCGCGTGGGCTTCTGCGTCGGCAATCCCAAGATGATCGACGCGCTAGCGCGCATCAAGAGCTATCTGGACTACGGAATGTTCCAGCCGATCCAGATCGCCGCCATCATCGCCCTCCGCCATTGCGAGTCAGCAACGGCGGAGAACGCCGCGATGTACAAGAGCCGCCGCGACGCGCTGATCGACGGCTTGGGCAGTGGCGGCTGGGAGATCGAGCCGCCGAAGGCGACGATGTTCGTTTGGGGCAAGATCCCGGAGCGCTACGCATGGTCGGGATCGCTGGAGTTCTCCAAGCTGCTGCTGCACGAAGCACTGGTCGCCGTGTCGCCCGGAATCGGCTTCGGGCCGCGTGGCGACGACTCGGTCCGCTTCGCATTGGTGGAAAACGAGCAGCGCATCCGCCAAGCGACCCGCGGCATACGCAAGCTGCTGCGGGATTGAGCGGGACCGACCGGTATACTGAAACTAGCGTGGCCCGTACGTCGAAAGGGATCGGCCCGCGCCATACCTATCCGCTCCTGCGCGCCCCCTGCCCATGACCTCGAAATCTGCTCTTTCCGGCGTATTGTTCGCCTTGGCCATCGCAAGCTCTGTCGCGACAGCGCAGCCGCTAAACAAGACCATCGAGAGCATCGAACGCCGCTACAACAGCCTGAGCGGGCTGCAGATGCAGTTCGAGCAGTCGATGGAGTACTCAGGGCAACGGCGCATGGTCGAGACCGGCACGCTCTACCTCCAGCGCCCCGGCAAGATGCGCTGGGACTACACCAAGCCAGAGGGCAAGGTCGCGGTCAGCGATGGCACGATGTTTCGGATGTACAACCCGCACTCCAACCAAGTGCGGCAGGTGGAGCTGGAGGCGATGACCGACCTGCGCGCTCCGCTATCGTTCCTGCTGGGCCGGATGCGCCTGCGCAGGATGTTCCGCAACCTGCGCATCGAGGAGGCGGGCGGACAGTCAGTGCTGATCGGCGAGGGGCGCAACGCCCGGGATTTCTATTCCCGCGTGGAGTTCGACTTCGATCCGGCCGCGTACTCAATCACGGGCATTCGCATCGTGGGACGGGACGAGTCTGTGAACGTCTACCAGTTCTCCGACGAGCAGATGAATCCGGCCCTGAGCGAATCGATGTTCGAGTTCAAGGCCCCTGAAGGCGCCGAAGTGGTGCCGCTCACCCGGAATTTCAACGACGTTCCGCTAGAACTGGGCCAATAGCGGCGTCGCCACCGGCCGCCGACCCTACTGCTCCACCCGGGCGCTTTCCAAGAACACCGGCAGGATGGGCACGTCCTGCATGCGACCGCGCCGACTAGTCTGGACCTGCGAGATGCGGTCGACTACATCCATGCCCTCGATCACGCGGCCGAATACCGTATAGCCGAATCGCAGGGCGCCCCGGTCTAGCGTGGTGTTGGGCTTCAGGTTGATGAAGAACTGGGAGGTCGCGGTGTCCTTACCCATCTGGCGCGCCATGGCCACTGTGCCGCGCTCGTTGCTTATGCCGTCCTTCGTCTCGATGCGCACAGGCTTGCGGGTGGGCTTGGGTACGAGCTCCGGGGTGAAGCCGCCGCCTTGGACGACAAAGCCTTCGATCACGCGGTGAAACACCGTGTCGTCATAGAACCCGGAGTTGACGTAGGCGAGGAAGTTCGCAACGGTCTTGGGCGCCACCTCCGGGTAGAGTTCTGCGCGCACGCTCCCCATGGAGGTCTCCAGCGCCACAACCGGACGTGGCTCCTCAGCCTGGGCAGGCCGGAAGAGGACCAAGCACGCCGCAAAGGCAAGCAGGCCTTTCACAGGCATGGGTATGAGAATACAGAATCCGCCCGCCCGACGCATGAGTCCGGGTCGGACCCCCGTGAATCTGGTGCAGGGGGCGCCGCGAATGCAGGGGATTTCGGGGCATCCGCAGGTCTTTCTGGATCCTTAATGCGTTGATGACAATATAGTTATCGAATTCTGTGGCAGGTAGGCGGCGCCAATCGGCGTCAATTCCCTAGACGAGCATTCGATGCTCAGGCAAGTCCGGTCCCGCCGAAAACGGTCACCGTCCGAGACGCTCCGGCACGTGTGTGCTGGCAGGGATTGCGCGCTGCGGGGCCTCGTGCCCTGTGTGGCACGTCTAAACCGGCGCTGCATCGCAGTCAAGCCGCAGACAGGCTAGCTGGCCCTGAGGCGCTGTGCTGGCAGATGCCCAGTATTCGCACCGTGGCTCTGGAAGACTTCGATCAGAGGATTCCCCGGACATGGGTGCCATACAAGGTGTATCGTGCGCTGTTGCGAGCGATCGATGGTCTCGAGATAGCAACCGCCGGGAATCTGGCGCGGGCGCCGGACTTGTCGATTGACCGAGTCGCACATACTCCGGGCCTGATTCCAAAAACACTCGGAACCTGGCAGAAGACCAGCGACGACGGGACACGAGTGTCGGATCACTTCGGCGTCTGGGGCGACTTCCGCACGCGCTAACGGGCCAGTCGGAAGGGCCAACATCGGCCGAGGCCCGAACGGCTCGTGCGCCACGGCCGTACCGGTCCTGCGAGGCACCGAACTCGTCGACGATCCTCAAGCTCCGCAGGATCGCCCTGCTGCTCAGAAGAACAGCTTCAGCGCCATCTGCACTTGACGTTGCGTCCGCTGCAGAGTCGGTTCGCTGCCAGCTCGAGTGATTCTTCCCATGGCAGCTGCTCCGATGCGGACGCCTGCTCCACGAGGGTTGTTGAATTGCGGCGTATTGAAAGCGTTGAAGAACTCCGTCCGAAACTGCAGGCGCACTCCTTCAGTCAGCTGGAAGTTCTTGAAGAGTGACAAGTCGACTTGCTTCGTTCCCGGGCCAACGAGGATGTTTCGCCCAGCTGTTCCATAGAGCCGGAATCCTGGGTTCGCGAACGCCTCGGTGTCGAACCATCGCGTCACGTGGCGCTCGCTGGGCGGCAGGTTGCCATCCCTCAGTTGATCGGGTCGCACGCCCCCGACGCCATTGTTCAGCGTGTTGCCTCCCGCAACCACAGAAAACGGAATACCGCCGTACAGACTCACGCCACCATTCAACTGCCAGCCCCCGATCACGTGGTTGATGCCCGAACCGACATTTGTCCCCAAGGCCTTTCCCCGACCGAATGGCAACTCCCAACCCCATGTCGCGCGCAGGTTCTGCCGGATATCGAAGGCGCAGTTGCCTTTGGCGAGGGAGAGATTGGAGATCGGAATGCCGCCGATGGACCGGTCGTCGAGGCAGTGGCTGTAGGTGTACGCGACTTGGTAGTGGCCTCCGGAGAATCTCCGGACGAGCGTGGCCTGCAACGAATGGTAGCTGTAGTGCCCCCGGCTTTGGTAGATCTGGACGTTCGCGTGTTGCGGCCAGCGTCGACGGCTGGATACGGACCCCTCACCCGGCACGGGCTGGTTGAGATCCACCGCCTGCCTCAGTCCTGTCCCTTTTGAGCCCACATACGAAACCGTCATCTGCTGTCGCCCCGGAAGCTGTTGCTGGATCGAGAGGTTCCATTGCTGGATGTAGGGGACCGTGAAATCGTCGGCGATCCCCCTTCTGCTTTGGTTTGGGGCGTTCGGGTCGCTGGTCCTCAGCGGTCCGTTGGCCAAGGTGCGTGCCGACTCGAAACGATTCTGGTTATTCACCACCGCCGTGTTGACGAAGAATGGGGGGTTCGACGCCAGAGTTCCTCCGAGCGCAATCGGGATCAGCGAGTAGTACACCCCGTAGGCCGTTCGGATGACGGTTGAGTCGGTCGCTCGGAATGCCAAGCCGATGCGTGGCGCAACGTTGTTCGCGTCCGTCGCGACGCCACTCCCGCCATCGATGGGGACCGGGTTGCCAGTGGATACGTCGAACTGCAGCATGCGCCCGTTGACTTCCGACTGCGGGTAGTCGTCGGCAATCTCGTAACGCAGGCCGAGATTGACTGTGAGCCTGGAGGTGACCTTCCAGTCATCCTGCAGGTACATTCCCCAGTCCGTCCGTCGCAGGCCTCTGGTTCCTTCGATGCCGTTCAGATCTATGCGACGTGGCGCACCGAGCAAGAGTTCGGCCGGCCCCGAGCCTGTGTTGCGTCTCTGAGCCGGATTGGTGGTAAACGTCGGGGCGAATTGGAAGCGGCCACGCGGCCGTTGCGCCTGGAAGACATTCGTTTGCCGCCGGACGACCTCGAAGCCGAGCTTGATCGAATGGTTCCCCCGATTCGTGTCGAGGTTGTCGCTGAGCTGGAAGTTGTTTGACACGATCACCGCTGGCCTGAACTGGAAGTCTCCTAACCGGGCCATTCCGGTTACGTCCATCTGCGAAAGGCCGGTCGAGAACTGGTCGACATTGACGTTCGGTATCCCCAGTTCCTCGGCAAGGTTGCGTCCGCCGTTCAGGCTGCTGCTGACGAGCGGTTGCCGTGAGTAGCCGACTCTGGCTTGGTTGATCGTCCGAGACGAGAGCACCTTCGTGTGACTGATGACCGCTTGCCAGAACGGCACGGCGATACCGATAAACGGGGTCGCGTCTGGCGTGAGGGTCTGCCGACTGGAGTCGACGAATTCCCAGTGTGCCTTGGTGAAGCGGAAGAACATTCGGGAACCGTCGTCAAAGTCGTGGTCCACCTTGGCAGTCCCCTGATCGCCGTTGGTGGGTTGTGATGAGGTGGTGGAAAAGTTGGCCGCTAGGCCTCCGGCGTTGGGGTCTGGGTAGAGATCGATAACCCCTTTCCCTTGCGGGCTGAAACGGCTGGCCGGTATCGCGTTGCTGACGAAGGGGTCCCGAATCGCGGCTCCGCCTTCCGGGTTGGCCCGATGCGTGAGCGGATCGAAGATCGTGACCGGCCTCCCGCTCGACAGGAGCTCGCCGAAGTCGCCGTTCTTCATGCGAGGGGTCGGCACCGTTGACAAGTGCGTGATGCCTTGCCGGCTGCGCTGTCCTTCATACGAAAGGAAGAAAAATGTCTTTGCCGACTTGCCTCCCACGGGCCCGCCGAAGGTGCCACCGTAGAAATTGCGCTTGAGAGGAGCCTTGTCGCCACGGGCGAAGTAATTCCGGGCATCGAGCTTGTCGTTGCGCAGGAAGTGGAAGAGGACCCCATGGAATTCGTTGGTCCCCGACTTGTACCCAACGTTGATCGTGGCACCGGAGCGACCGAAGCGCGCGTCGGGAACTGACGTTTCGACCCGATAGTGGTCGATGGCCTCGACTTCGATGAAGTTCATGATTCCCTGGCCTTGGTGGTTGCTGTTGTTCTGAATGCCATCAATCGAAAAATTGTTGTCTCCGAAGTCGTTTCCGTTCACGCTGCTTGACGTGTTGCCTCGAGCTTGCGAAAGCGCCAGCCCACCAGCCTGAGACAGACCCGGGACCACCCCAGCGCTGAACCGGAGCAACTCGGCGAAGTTGCGACTGTTGACCGGCAATTCCTTGACTTCCCTTTCGGTCCGGAGCGTGCTCAATGTGGTGTTCTCCGTTTGAAGGGTCTCTCCGACAGCCTCGACCGTGACGGTCTCGGCAACCGCTCCGACCTGGAGCGTAAAGTCGACGGCAAGCCTTTCCGAGAGATGCAACGACACCTCCTTCACAGCCGTGGCGAAGCCTGCCTGCTGCACAGTCAGCCGATACATTCCGGGTGGAAGCGGAGGACTTACGTAGAGGCCAGTCGCGTTGGTTTCGAGGCCTACCTCATAGTTGGTCCCCGTGTTGCGCACGACCACGGCCGTGCCGGGGATCACGGCTCCCGAGTCGTCATAGACATAGCCTGTCAAGACCCCGGTGTCCACTTGGGCGGTCAGCGAGCCCAGACTGGCTAGAAGAATGGTGATGAGAATGGCAGAGCGCTCAACGAAATTTGTCACGGGTGTGCCCTCCGATTGATCAAGCACCTATGCGGCCGGTCGGAGTATATGGCACGTTTGCAAGCTCTGCATGATGTCGGGGGGGTATTCGCACATGGTTTTGTAAATTTATTCAGTTTTGCAAGATCCCGCGGATGGTTCGCTCCCGAAGTGTCTACCGGACCTGGCTAGCTGGACTGTGGTCCGCGCCAATATATCCGACCTCTGAGTGAAACCTGTGGGTTCCGGAAATTCTGGCCTCTGATTTCCGGAAATTCTGGCCGGTCAGCAAGGGGCCGAGAAGGGGACGAAGCGTAAGAGTTAGAGGTGGCACCGCCGGGCGATGGGCAGGGAGGCTGCGAGCGGCCGGACCGGCCCCGTCCGGGGTTTGGCAGGTGGCGTGGGAGGTCGGGCAAGGGTGCGGCAGAAGTCGTCCCGGCTGAAACGGGTCGGACCATGCTAGCAGATGCTCGCGGAGTGCGGGTTTCGCGGTCAGCGTTCATAGT
>JAJEHF010000148.1 GCA_022823865.1 Bryobacterales bacterium | reverse complement strand
CCCTGCCGGGCGCTGCGAAGAGCGGTCCAGCGCCCTTCGCGCAGGCCCTTGCAACTCCAGCGACAGGCTGCCCTAGTTGCACGAGCAACGATCCGGTCCCATCAGACGAGTCACGTATCGACAAAAAAATGTACCTGGACCGCCTAGGATCTGCATTACACACCGTGACTGATTTGTTTCAGTATCGATATAATACCGTAAAGCTACAACCCCTATTCTCCGGCAATCCCGCTCGCATGAACAGTATAGCTCCCTGTCTGACCCGAAGACATATACACCCTTAGGATGTACTGACCAGGCCGGAGCAGAGTCGCCGCGATGCGGAAGTTGACAAACTGCTCGCCGCCGTCATCATTCGACGCGACCTCCTTCCCTTCGGAGTCGTGCAACGATCCTGCCGTATCGAGACTGCCAACCGTGTAGACCAAGGCCACGGTGGGCACCGCCGTCTCGATACGAAAGAAGTTTGACTCGTCCGACTTCGTGATCGCACCGGAGCTTGGGGAATCGTCCAACCCTAATGCAGCAATCGAGGGCTGCGTGCCTTCTAGATGAAGGGTATAGCTCCCGGTCGTGGCAGAGAGGCTCGAGGTCACCCTCACGTAGTACTTTCCCGGCCAGAGAAGTCTATGGATACGGAAGTTGTCTCCGTCTCCGCCATCGTCGTTCGAGGTGATCTCTCTTCCTGCGGCGTCCAGCAGCTTGCCAAAGCTGTCGAACCCACCGACCGAGTAAATGGCGGCTATCGTCAATTCTGTGACCTCAAACTGGAAGTAGTCGCTGTCTGCCTCGGCCTCGATGACGCCCTCCTGGGGCGACCCATCTGGCGATAGCTCGACAGGCGAGAGAGCCGTCTGCTCTAGATGCACGGTGTAGTCGCCGGTGGAGCCACCCCAAGCCATTATCCTCAGGTAATACGTGCCCGCTTGTGGGAGGACACTCCGCATTCGGAAGTTGGCACCTTCGCCTCCAGAGTCGCTCCCGTCGATGAGATTTCCACGGGCGTCAAGCAGTTCGCCCAGCGTGTCTAGGTTGCCTTCGGTGTAGATGACAGCTTCGCTGACCTCCGCGATTTCGAATTGGAAGTAGTCGTGCGCGAATCGCTGTTCTACGTTGCCCGGCGAGCCACCTTCCGAAATCGGAACGGATGACAGCTGCACCCCCTCCGCTCTCAAGGTGTAGCTGCCCGTTTCGCCCGCCTTTCCAGAAACCCCGACATAGTACTGGCCCGGCCACAGGACTCTCTGTATGCGAAAGTTCGACTCATCGCCATCATCGTCGTTCTCTGCAAGCCAGCGCCCGTCCGAGGCAAAGACTCGTCCCAAGCTGTCAACTCCCCCGATCGTGTAGATGTTCACTTCCTTCGGCTCCGTCACCTCGAACTGAAAGAAGTCTTCGTCGCCGTCCGAATCGATCGTGCCCACAAGGGACTGGTCGCCCAGTTCCATCGACGAAGGCGACGCTGAAGTCCCCTCCGCGACCACGGTGTATCTGCCCGTCTCCAGCTCCGTGAATGAGAAATAGCGGTGCGCAGACACCCGGAGGTAGTATCGGCCAGCAGGAAGGAGCCTTTGAGTCATCCAGCGACCTGAAGCGAGTTCGTGTCCTTCGGCATCGAGGAGCACGGTCTCAGGAAGGAAATCGGCGGACGTGCTGATCTCTACCATCGTCAGTTCGTCGATGTCAATCCGGAAGAAGTCCGAGTCTTCCCGAGTCCCAATCACGCCCGCCTGAGAGGTGCCGTCCAGCGACAACGCGATCAGCCATGAGGGCGTCTCGGCAGCACTAGGATTCGGGGCTGGTGACGACGCATTGGCGGCACCCGCCGACGGGGCTTCCGAGAAGCGTTCGTGTCGCGAAGGACTCACCGGTCTAGGCAAGGCGTTCCCTGCAGCGGCCAATCGCTCGCTTGGAGGGGGCGCAAGAGTGCCTTCCGCTGCTGCGAGTGAAGTAGCCTGAGCACTCGATGCGGATGGCATGGCGCAAAGCAGCAGCCCTAGCAATACGATTCCCGATCTGCCGGGCAACCAGAACGATGCTTGGCCGACCGTCGGGAACGATGCAGACCGAGCTGCCACGAGTAGGTCACGGTCACAAGATGCGGTGGTCCTTTGAGGCATGGCAAAATTCCTCAGCAGCTCCGTTCGGCACGGGAAATCTCCGGTCTTGCTTTGAGTGGCCGATGCAGCTCACCCCTTGCGCGCAAACCCGGAGTGACTGTCTGCGAAGCATGTCTTGGGGGATGCGCTGCGCCAGCTTCTGCTCGCAGCCTGAGATCAGCAGGCCGATTGCGCTGGCCTAGGGGCCCAGTGCCTTGAGTGTGCGAGGGACCAGCATGTGCGTCTCGAAGGCCCGGGGCGAGAGGTTCTTCCGGTATAGCCCCGGCAGGACTCGTTCCAGCGATCCCGACCGCCAGGGGCATTGTGTTGGCTGAGACCAACGAAACCGGATGGACTGCGAGCACGTCAGCCTTACGATTCCTAGTGCGGGGCAGGGTTGCCCGGACCAGTTCGATGCCGATCTGGGCTTGGCGCTCTGGAAGATGCCCGCTCCGTGCGACTTGCTGCTCTGCGCAGCCATCGATAAGGGTATTCGAGCCAGCCGATCCGGCTCCGGAGTCGTCTTGGGCGGCATGCGCGGCAAGGCCTTGCGAGTCGCCGCGCGGGGCATTGGCGAGCGTTTCACAACACCAGGCTGCGGTCCGGAAGATCGGGCGCACAGCTGTGTCCGGCAGGTGCTCGCTCATTCCACATCCTTGGCTCCCGTAGCCATCGGATCGGCCGAAGTCCTGGCCTGAATCGGCCAGTGTGCGGGGATCCATGATGACCTACTCCCGAGGTGCCTAGCGAGATTCTGGAACCGCAAAGCTTGGGAGCGGCATGGTGCGCAGCGCTTCCCATTCTCGGCGAAGACCATCCAGCGAAACAGGGACGGCGCTCAGACGAATCTTGAGCTGTGCTTCGAACAACGATACTGGCTCCACGGCCGTGCCATTCGATTCAAGTACCTCGAGGTTGCGTGTGTTGAAGCTAGCGGGATTGCCATGAAACCCTACCACAATGGGATGCAGGAACCGCAGATAGCCATCCCAGAAGTCATAGTACGAGTCATCCCCTCCGTGGTTGAAGTTCCAGAAAACCAGATGTCTGAGATGGTGGGGCGGGACACCTGTGCCGCTGCTGCCATACAGTCGTCCATTCGCAACCTGGTCGTACAAGTTCGCATAGGAAGGAATCGTCTTGTGGATGTCGACGGACTGCCCGGGATGCATGTCTACACGCCAAAACACGTTTCCAGTTGAGCCGTGGCTCATTCCGACACCATGGAGCTGTCCCGCAAGGTCTTCCGAAAGAGCCACCCAAATGCCGTAACTGGCCTGACTCTTGATGGCATAGTGAGCCCGGTTTCCCGCGAGCGTTACGTGATAGACGGAAACGGCCGCGCTGCCGACGATATCCAGCGCGCGACTGGCGTTGACGAAGGACGTGCGCCGAACCCAGCAATTCACACACCGGTTGAGCTTGAGGAGGCTCCAGCCTCCATCGTGGATGGCGTTCTTGTGGTGGACGAACTCTTCCAGAAATGAGCCATGAAAGCTGATGTCTTCGACGCCGACCTCTTCCAGATGCGGATGCGACCGCACCTTCCATTCGAACTCGGGATTGACGTTCGCGTGGAGGGGTTCGTGGAGGCGGATGCGGTTGCCTTGGATCTCGGCAATGCTATGCTCTTCAGCGATTTCAAGTCCATCTGTCTGGAGCCTTTCGCCAAGATGTTCGGGCAAGCGCGGAACGAGAAACTCATTGACCGCGGCAGTGCTCTTCATCGCCACGGCAACCCTCTGGCCGACCTTCAGCCTGGAAGTGTCCCCGACCTTGAGCCAGAATGTTTCTCGACTGGCACCTTCGGTGATCGTCGCCAAGACTCGAGAGGCCCTTCGTCGGGGAGAAAAGTGGAACATATAGGGCGACGAAAACAGGTTGTCGGTGGCTGGCGGCATGTGATTGACCTGACGGATGATCGTGCCGCCCTGCCGACTGCCGCTACCCCTGAGGACGATGTTGCTGCCGTGAATGTTGATCGGAGTGAATTCGCCGGCCTCATTCTTGTCCGAGTCGGTATTGACCAGGAACTCCCCGGGCGGAAAGAAGACGATGCCGCTGCCGTTTCTCACGGCGGCCTCGATGGCGCCGGCGATAGCGCTCTGATCAGATAGATCGTCATCAGGAATCGCACCGTACTCAGTGACGTCGAACACCGGATGCGTCGGATCGGGAACCCGCTTTCCGAAGTAATGGTATCCGGCATACGAGAAATCCGGCAGGATCGCTTCTGTGCCGTTCTGCCTAGCCGAGACGAACTGATCCCAAACTCGAGAGCGGCCGCCCTGCCGCAAGTCTGCCACCCAATGCCTGCGAGTGTGGTCAAGGCCCGGCAATTGCGCCCAGAGGGGAATTCGGTCTGGATCTTCAAGTTCGTCGAGTAGGTGTGGCGGAATGGGTAACCGGACCTCGTTGGTGCCAGGCCGCAGCATCTGTGTCCAAAGAGTCTGCCCCTCGCTTCCCAGCAAGATCCGGAATGGCTTGGCCGCATGGTTCGCGAATTCGATGGGGAAATACCAGCGGGATTGGTCCGATCCGGGTCTGGCAAGCGAGGCTGCCGAGTCGCCCTGTCTTGGCGCCTTGATCCTCCAGGAAAAGATTCGGTCCATGAAAACGATATGGTCGATGAAAAGGCGGGCCTCTGAATCTTGGCGGCTCGTCGCCCTGAACGTGATGCGCCGCTCGTATTGATCTTCGTCGTCCGAGCTACGATGGGGGCTCGCCAACTCGACGACTGCGAGTTGCCAGCCGCGTGGAGGCGGACCGCCTGACCACAGCCTGTATGTCAGAAGCGCGCCGCCCCCCAGTGGGTGGTCGCGAACTCTAATTCGTAAGTCCCTCAGGCCATACCCCTCCGTCTTCCACCAAAAACTCAGGCTGTGACTATTCGAAATTTGCAGCCCCGTTCCGGCAAAATCGAACGAAATCAATTCGGTCTCTCCGGCCGGAATCGAAGCTGCTATCGATGTACTCCCCTCATGGGAATCACTGGAGAGCTCGGCACTTGCGGACCATCCGGAAAGATCTTCGCAACGGGTAAGGGTCTGCACTGGCGCCGCGGCCGCGCAAGTCCAAGCGTAGAAGAAGACAGGGATGCAAGCTTGAACGGACCTCAATGCCATTGCAACCGCCAGCCGTCACGTTACATTATATGGCTGGGCTGGGGACTTTGTCCGGCACGCCACTTTGGACTCCAGATACATTTTTTGTCCGCTTGCTCTACGCCTGATTGGAATTGGATCCTACTCGCAGGCTTGATGACGGCACCGGGAGCGAGCTCCGGGGAGTCTCCCGAGGGGGCGGAACAGTCCGCCCCAACCCCCGCGACCCGCTGCTGGCGACCGCGTGCACAGCGGGAGTGCGACGCCTGCTGAGGCGTGTCGCTCGGCGCTGGCAGAAGCAGCTCATGGGCTAGGTCTTGGGTGGTACCAGCAGCAGGTCCAGCGCCTCCTGCGCACGCGCCGCGAAATGCCGGTTTGCCACCGGCACGTAGCGGAACTGCGCACACTGCCTGCGGATGATCGAGATCGCCGTGTTTAGGTAGGCCAGATTCCGCGGCAGATCACGCACACACGGCGGCAACGGTCCTCGTCGTAGGCGAAGTCGCGCACATAGTGCAGCCGGTTCTCGATGTGCCAATGGTTGCGCACCATCTCCCCGAGTTGCTCCGGCGTGGCCTGCTCAGGCCCCAGCGACGTCAGCGCATAGCTCACCTCCACGCTGGTCTCGCCACTCTTGAGCACCTGCCGCTGGCGCTCGATGCGGATCGCTTGCTGGCGTCGGTACAGGTTGGCGTAGCCGTTCCATTCCTCCCCGCTGATGTCCTTGACCCACTAGCGGCGCTGCTCAAGCCGGCCGTGCTGCTTGTCCAGCGTCGCGCAGCTGGGACACGCGTTGAAATCCATCCCGCGCAAGTCCTCCAGCATCGTCGGCTGGTTGTCCTTGACCGCTGTGATCAGGTAGTCGGCGCCGCAGTCCTCGACCAGGCAGCGTGCCGTCTCCAGCTGGGCGTGCAGGGCGTCGGCGGTGACCACCCGCCCGATCAGATCCAACCCCCCGCCCAGCTCGCGCAGCGCCGGGATCTCGTTGGTCTTGGAGTCGATCTCGAGCTGCCCCAGCACCACCCCGCTGCCCTGCTCGACCGCTGCCACCAGCATGCGCCGACCCGACTCGCTCTGCTTGGACGCCCCTCGCAGGTCCTTGCCGTCCATGCAGATCGCCGGCAGACCCGCCCGCTCGCCCGGATCTGCTTATTCCTGCTGCACTTCCACGCCCTGATGCTGGTTCCATGCCACCACCGCCTCCTCCAGCGTGTCCGGCGGCAAGTTCGCCAGAATGTTGTGGAACGTCGTGATCGAGGCGCTCGTGTAGCACTGCCGGCTGGGACTGTAAAAGCACTCCACCGCCTGCCGCTGCCGCTGGTCCAGCAGCGCCGCGAACTGCGCGACGGCCGCTACCCCGCGGTAGCCTGCCAGCCGCGCCGCGACCGCCAGCACCGCCTGCAAGCTGTTGCGCTGGCCCCGTCTGTGACGGTACTCCTGCACTTCGCCGAGGAACTCGAACAGGCTGCGCAACTGCGGCGCCTCCGGCGGCGCGCCCCTGCCCGGCCCAGTCCGGCTCGTCGGCCGGCTGGCTTAACTTGGCGGCAGCAGCGGGATGCGGTTCGTACACGAGAGTCTCCTTCGCCTAGCCGTGATGGTGCCATCTCGGGGCGGCACCAGGCTGGCGCGCATACCCGCCCGTGAAACCCAGCGAGCGCCAGTTCGCGGCCCGGTAGCGGGTGCCCGCAAAGCGGGCTGGATCGATGAACGTTTCGGCGAGCAAGCTCGGGAATCCGTGCACTGCGAGCAGGTCGTCGGAGACCCGCCGCAAGCTCAGCCCGAGCACCCGCGAAGCGAGGTTGGAGCGGGCTTGGAAGCCCGGCAGAATGACAAAGCGCGAGTTCTGGGTGAGCAGGTGCAAGCACCGCAAGCGCTGCTGCGGGGACCAGCCGATCCAGCGATCCCGGGCACTGTGCTTGAGCGCGGCAGCCTGCCAGCCGATCAGCGCGACCTAGGTCGAGCCCAGGGTCGCGACATGCCGCAGGGCGTTGCCGAACAGGCCTTGGAAGCCCAGGTAGTGATCGGTAGCGACGAGGCGGTCCCAGCGCCGCTGCTCCTGCGCACTTGGATGGCGCGCAGGTCGAAACTACGGCCTCGGGCCGACAACGCCTCCATGCAACCCAAGATGGCAGAATGCCAACGAAATGTCCGCCACTCCCGGCGCGACGGGCAGTCAGTGCAGATCGTCCTGATTCGCTCGAGGACACACCCAGATCATCCAAAGCCGGCAAAAAAATGATCCTGGCCAACCCCCGTAGCGAGAGCTTGGGAGTTACTTGTCCGCTTTGAATCACTCAGTTCCTCCGATCAATCGCAGAACCAGTCTTTGGATGAATACAAATCATTGATTTTCACTACTGTCCCGTTAACTGGAAGAGTGCAACGTACAAGACATCTTATATCAGTGATATACGGGTAGGTTTCTGATGTGAACGACTTCAGCGCTCCGGCTGTCGTTCGATCATCTTATGTGTTCCGCTTCGGCGGACCG
>JAJEHF010000136.1 GCA_022823865.1 Bryobacterales bacterium | reverse complement strand
GTCCAAGCTCTTGTGCGTTTCCAAATCGAGATGCAAGATCACCCTCCGATGATCCCCACACCCCTTCTAGGGCACCCTTCATGCTCATTTCACGTTGGAAACAAACCCTCCGTTCATGCTCATCTCTCGTTGGAAGAGACTGTCAGAAGATCAGTGGTAAAATCCCGAACATGATGAGCGTCTTCAATAAGCCATGTCAGTGTGTAGTTTGGATTCGCGCTGGAATACTGTTTCTCTCGACACTTTTTCTGGCACCGGTCTTGTTCGGGCAATCGAGCGGTCTGAGCGGAGTGGTCACTGACGAGACCGGCGGCGTTATCCCTGGCGCAGAGATCGACATCATGAACGAAGCCAATGGCTTCCAGCGTTCAGTGGAGTCCAACGAAGAGGGGAACTACACGTTCGCCCAGTTGCCGCCAGGGTCGTATACCCTATCGGCGGTCCAAGAGGGTTTCGCGCCGGTGATTATCGAGGGTGTTTCGCTGCTGGTCAACACCAACGTGACCCTCCCGGTCGTCTTCGGCACCGTCGAGGCGGTCGAGGAAGCGGTCACGGTTTCCGCCTCTGCGGCGCAGCTGAACACGACTGACGCTTCGGTCGGGAACGCCTTCGGCACAAAGCCGATCGTGCAGCTCCCGCTGAACGCCCGCAACCCGGCGGGATTGCTCTCGCTGCAGGCAGGCGTCACCTTCCTGAGCGCCGATCCGCTGGATTCGAAAAAGGTGGGCGACATCCGAAACGGCACCGTGAACGGCGCTCGTAGCGACCAGTCGAACGTGACGCTTGATGGCGTCGATGTGAACGACCAGAACGGGCGCCTGCCCTTCACCAGCGTGCTGCGCAACACCTTGGACTCGATCCAAGAATTCCGGGTTGTTACAACCACTGCGAACGCAGATCAAGGTCGGTCAGCGGGCGCCCAGGTCGCATTGGTAACCCGCAGCGGGACCAATGAGGTCCACGGCTCGTTGTACGAATTCCACCGCAACACCGCTACTGCGGCTAACGACTTCTTCAACAACAGCGCGGGCGTGGACCGCGCGAAGCTGATCCGCAACGTTTTCGGAGCCTCCATTGGCGGTCCAATCAAGCAAAGCCGCTTGTTCTACTTCGCCAACTACGAAGGACGCAGGGACGCTAGCGAGGGCGGCGTGGTGCGCACGGTGCCCAGCGACTCCCTGCGCCAAGGCTTCGTCAAGTACAGGGGAGTCGGGGGAGCGGTGCAGGAACTCGACCCGGCGTTTATCCAGTCCCAGATCGATCCTCTGAAAATGGGTCCCAGCCCGGCCGCGCTCCAGTACTTCAGTTCCTTCCCGGCCCCGAACGACTCCACCGTCGGCGACGGTCTGAACACTTCCGGCTACAGGTTTACCGCATCGACCCCGCTGGTCTGGAACACAGTCATTTCGAAGGTGGATTGGAACGCCGACGAGAACGGGGCCCACCGCATATTCGTGCGCGGCAATTTCCAGCACGATCACATCGGCGGCTTGCCCCAGCTTCCTGGCCAGGATCCGAACAGGGAGACCGATGACAGAAGCCGCGGCCTGGCAGTTGGGTACACCGGGTTGATTGGACCCGGCATCGTCAGCAACTTCCGCTACGGTTTCACAGGCCAAGATGTGAAGCTGTCAGGAGTCCAGAACGAGTCCCGGGTGAGATTGGGGGACAGCCTCTTCGATGATTCCTTCGGCAGCACCACGCCGGAGTCGAACTACCTGCCGGTTCACACTGTGGCCGAAGATATCTCGATTGTGCGCGGCCAGCACTCTTGGCAATTCGGGGGAGTCTTCCGATCCATCCGCAACCGCCGCATGAACTCCAGCAACAGCTTTCACTTCGCGAAGCAGGCCGCGTGGGCATTGACGGACGGCCCGGCCTTGTTCGACACGCCACTCGCCGTCGCCCCCGCGAACCCGGGGACCTACCGCGAGACCATGGCAACGGTGCTGGGCTTGGTCAACTTCTACGACGCGAACTACAACTACGACATCCAAGGCAATCCGCTAGCGGCGGGAGAGCCGGTCAGCCGCACATTCGGCATGGAAGAGCTGGAGCTGTACTTCCAGGACACTTGGCGCGCCAAGCCGGGCCTGACAATCACGGCGGGACTGCGCTGGTCGTTCATGCCGCCCGTGAGAGAGGTCAACGGGGTGCAGGTCCGCATCACCCCGAGGTTGGACAACTACATCGCGACCCGCGTGGACCTGGCGGAGAGCGGCCGGCCTACCCATGAGGCGGGGCCCATCGGTTTCGTGGGGATCGACGACCCCAACGGCGGACCGCTTTGGGCGACGCACTCGAGGAACTTCTCGCCGCGGCTCGCCGTCGCGTTCTCGCCGCAGGCTCGCGACGGTTTTCTGGGCAAGCTTTTCGGCGGTCCCGGCAAGACATCGATCCGGGCGGGCGCGGGGCTGTTCTACGACATTTTCGGCATGGGCATGATCCAGATGCTCGACCGCAACGCGTTCGGCCTGACGAGCAGGGTGACTACCCAGAACTTCACGGTTTCGAACTCGCCCCGCTTCGAAGGGCAGACGAATATTCCCTCCCGCGGGATCGCGCCGCCGCCGCCAGGCGGCCCCGGCACGCCCAACCCCATGGGACTGGCTTGGAGCCAGGGCGTCGATTCGAGCGTGCTGCCGCCGTACAGCATCAACCCCACCGTGACCGTTTCCCGCGAGCTCGGAGGCGGCTTCATGATGGAGGTTGGCTATATCGGAAGGCTCAGCCGCAGGCAGCTGATCAACGACACTGCCGTTGCCCAGTACACCAACTTCAAGGATCCGGCATCCGGCCAGTACCTGCTTGACGCCCTCCAAGAGCTCGAGCTGATGGCGCGCGGCGGCTGGTCGACCCGGTCCGTGCCGACGGTCGCGTTCTTCGAAAACCAGTTTTCCGCTTCTGCGACGCGGGACTTTACCGCGACCCAGCGAGTGTACGACGTCATCAGATCGAACAGCCCCGACACCGGTACCGCGATGTACTACCTAGACTACGCCTGCGCCCCTGTCTGCAGCGACGCGGGTCCGGGCCTTTCGATGAATCCGCAGTTCTGGGGCTTCGACGCGTTGCGATCCTACGGGACGGCGACCTACCACTCGATGCAGGTTTCGCTGCGCAAGGGATTCAGCAAAGGGTACCAGTTTGACCTGAACTACACCCTGTCCGAATCCACGGACTTAACCTCGGTTGGCACGCGACGCAGCCAGGGAGAGCGGTTCGGCCAGATCCCGGGCGACACCTACTGGTCCGCGTTCGGTGTCATCAACTCTTGGGACAGAGAGGCGCAGCGGGCATTCTCGGATTTCGACATGCGCCACCAGTTCAATGCGAACTGGGTCGTGGAACTGCCCTTCGGGCGCGGCAAACCGTACCTGGCGGACATGGGGCCGGCCGGGCAGGCAGTGCTTGGCGGCTGGCAGGTCAGCGGCTTGGGGCGCTACACGTCGGGCATGCCACTCAGCATCCTGAACGGTCTGGCCTGGCCGACCTGTTACTGCTACCAGCACTTCGCCGAGCCGATCGGGCCGATACCGGCACAGACCAACACGGCCAGCGCGGCGCTGATCGGAGGCGGCACGGGACCGAACGTGTTCAGCAACCCGGCCGCCGCTCTGTCGTCGTTCCGGCAGGTCGTGGTCGGCGGAATCGGGCAGCGGAACAACCTGCGCGGCCACGGGATCTTCTCGATTGACATGGCTGTCGGCAAGCGCTTCCAGCTGCCCATGGAAGGGCACAGCCTGCAATTCCGGGCCGAGGCGTTCAATCTGACGAACAGCGTGCGCTTCAACGCGGACGCTTGGGAGACGCTGTCCTATACCTTCACCGGGAGCTTCGGAAACTACTCCAGGGTGCTGATTCCGCCCAGGGTCCTGCAATTCGGATTGCGGTACGAGTTCTAGGCTCGGGCGTTCCGTGTGGCCCCCGGGGCAGCCTTCCATAAGCGCTAGCTTCTGAGTCCCCGCTTAATTTGCGGATCGGCAAAGGCAGGCTGATTTCGGGGCCGAATGCGAACGGACGACGAACTTTCGGCAGCTGAAGGGCCAACTTTCCATGGCGGGCCGCGGCTGTACCCTGCCGCTAGATGGTGCCGGAAGCGGGAATGGGATTCCGCGGCGCACGATTCGCACTCCAGAGCCGCTAGCGGCCACAGTCAGAGTGATACGCGACGCCGCCAATTTGAGGTACGCCGGTAAACTCCTGATGCCGCCGATAGCGCGTGTACGAAGCACAGGCACCACGGACGAAACTCAGTGCCTATGAATAGCCGCGGTCGATGCCGCGATCCTGCCGCTGTGGGACAGGAAGCAATCATTGCGAAGATCGAAAGCAGCTATCGGATGCCAATTCTGCTTCGTCGGTTCACTGTCGCCGTCAGTCTCCGGAAGCGGTCGCGTCCGCCGGGCGGAACAGGCCCGAGCCCTCGATCAGGCCCTCCAGCCGCGCCACCCGCTCCCCGAGCCGCCGCAACTCGGCTTCGAGCAAGTCGAGCCGCTTGTCAGTCCGGGCTTGCAAGACAAGCACTAAGCTGCCTAGGCCAACCAGCAGCGTCGCGCCCACAGCCAAGATGCCGATCAGTTCTGCGCTCATCGTCGCAGTCGCAGTATAGCACCGAGATAGTAAGTAGCATGGCAGACTCTGGCAGCGCTTATGGGCGGAATGCCCTCAGTGTGGCCGCCGGGTCTTGCTCCCGGTTCGGCGAGAAATTCCGCGAAGCTTCCGAACGTCTGCTCCGAGATCGTCCGGGCGGAGCGCTCGCTGATGTGCGCCCGGCCGCTGATCGTGGTCGGCGGCGAAGACTGGACCGCAAGCGCCCCGCCTCGGCCAGGCGGGGCTGCTTCCTCCGGCCGGATGCCTGCAGGAGCCCTTCATGGCTTGCAGACAGACTCGTGCCGCCTGGCCGCTCTAGTCGCCCGTCGCAAGGCTGGCGGGGGCCGTAGGAATGCTTTCCCGGCGCAAGAGCCAGCGGAAGCCGTGCCGGAGATCCTCCACAATCATGTACAGCGACGGCATCAGCACCAACGTCACGCCTGTTGCGAAGAGCACGCCGGCGGCCAGCGCTACCGCCATGGGAATCAGGAACTGCGCCTGCAGGCTCGATTCGAGCATGAGCGGCGTGACCCCGGCCGCAGTGGTCAGCGAGGTCAGGATGATCGGGCGGAAGCGAGCCTCGCCGGCCAGTTGCACGGCCTGGGCGAGGCTTCCGGTCTTGCGGCCGTACGAGCTGATGAATGACGCCAGCACCAGCCCGTCGTTGACCACGACCCCCGCCAGCGCCACCATCCCGCACATGGACAGGAAGCTGACTGGAAGCCCCAACAGCCAGTGCCCCCAGATCGCGCCCACCATGCCGAAGGGCACGGAACTGAGGATGATGAACGGACGCACGTAGCTCTTGAGCGGTATCGCCAGCATTGCGTACATGACGAACAGCGCCGCTCCAAAGCCCTGGAACAGGCCGTCCATGGATTCCGCGAACTGGACCTCCTCGCCTTCGAACGAGTACGTGAGGCCGGGATAGCGCTCGACGAGCGCGGGCAAGAAGTCGGCCTGCATTGCATCGACCAGAGTCTCGCTGGTGGTGACACTCTCGTCGATGTCGGCTTGGACATTGATCGCACGCCGGCGGTCGACCCGCCTGATCGTGGCCGCGCCGCGGCCCATTGTGGCAACCGCAACCGTCGAGAAGGGAACTTCGTCCCCGGCCGGAGTGCGCACGCGCATTTGCTCGAGGCTTGCGAGAGAGCGGCGATCCTGGGACGGGTAGCGCACCATCACGCGGACGTCGTCCCGGCCTCGCTGGATCCGCTGCGATTCCTCGCCGAAAAAGGCTTGGCGCACTTGCCTGCCTAAGGCTTGCAGGGTAAAGCCCAGATTGGCTCCCTCCTCGGTCAGGGCGAGTTGGATCTCGGGCTTGCCGCCGCGATGGGTGTCGGTCACGTCAACCACTCCCGGGTAGCCTGCCAGGTGGGCGCTCGTCAGTCCGACGATTTCCACCAGCGTGTCGGTGTCGGGATAGCTGAACTGGAGGTTGATCGCCTTGCCGCCGCCGAGCAGGTCGTGCGTGATCGTCATTTCGACCGCACCAGGTATCTGGCCGATCTTGTCCCGCCAGCGGTTCGCCAATTCCGCAGCGGAGATCAGCCGATACTCCGACTGCACCAGTTCCAGGTTGATCTCGCCCAGATGTTCGTCTCGAGCGTTCCGCACATCAGCCATCGGGCCCGATTGCATCCTCCGGAAGGGCTGCTCTCCGATCGAGCTGACGATGTGTCTGATCTGATCCTGGCCCAGCTCGGCCGCTACCTCGCTCCGCACGGCCACTGCACCCTCCAAGATGCGATCCAAGGCCTTGGCCGTGACCTCCGCCGGCGAATCTTGCGGCATGGTCAGATAGGCCACCACATTGTCTGCGTCAACATCGGGAAAGAGGACCATGCGGATCTTTCCCGCACCGGCCATGCCCGCGGTCAGCAGCACCGCGAACAGCCCGATCGACGCAGTTGCGTACCGCCATTGCACGGCCTTGCGGATCACGGGCCGGTAGATCGCCCGAATGAACCACTCCATCGATCCGGCGAAGGCCCCGAAGAAAGCATCGACGGAGCGCTGGAAGGCATTCTTGGCGACTCGCGGCGGCGCGGGCTTGGAGTGCGAAAGATGTCGCGGCAGGATGAGATTGGACTCCACGAGCGAGAAGAACAGGGTCGGCAGGATGATCAGCGGGAAGCCGACCGTGATCTTGCCCATTACGCCGGGCACGAACAGCATCGGCGCGAACGCAGCCATGGTGGTCAACACGCCGAACGTGACCGGCACCAGCACCTGAAGCGTTCCGCGCACGGCGGCGCTGGTCCGCTTGCCCGTGCGCACCTGCGTGGTGTGGATGTTCTCGCCCACCACGATGGCGTCATCCACCACGATGCCGAGCACCAAGATGAATGAGAACAGCGAGATCATGTTGATCGACTGGTCGAACAGCCCCATGCAGGCGATCGCGCCCAGGAACGAAACCGGAATGCCGAGCGTGACCCAGAACGCCAGGCGCAGGCGCAGAAACAGGGCCAGCACGACGAAGACCAGCACCAGCCCGGAGAAACCGTTCTTGACCAGCAGGTTGATGCGGCTCTCAAGCAGCGCCGCGCTGTCCTGCCAAGTGTCCATCGTGATGCCGTCGGGCATCGTCTGCGCCGCTCGCGCTACGTAGTCCTGGACCGCTTTCGAAACGGAGATCGCGCTTTGGTCGCCGATGCGATAGACCTGCACCTCGACCTTCGGCAGGCCGTCGAGCTTTCCCGCGACGGTTACGTCTTCAAACCCATCTACGACCGTTGCCACGTCGCTCAGCAGGATGCTGGTACCGTCGGGGCGGGTGAGCAGGGGCAGCCGCGCGTACTCGTCACCGGAGTAGGCTTGCCCCTCGGTGCGCAGCAGCACCTCGCCAATCTCGGTCTTGACAGATCCGCCGGGAAGGTCGACCGAGTACCGGCGCACCGCGTTGGCGATGTCGTCGAAAGTCAGGCCCCAGCGTCGCAATGCCTCCTCGGACACCTCGATCGAGATCTCGTACGGCGGCGCATTGAACAGCTCGGCCTGCGAGATCTCAGGCAGCGCGATGAGTTCGTCTCTGGCCCTCTCGCCGAGCCTTTTCAGCATGGCGAGCTCCGCGTTGCCCGCTATGGCCACGTTGATGACTTGGAAGCGTGACGTGACCTCGCTGATGACCGGCTTCTCGACATCCTCCGGAAACGTGTCTATCGCGTCGACTTTGGTCTTCACGTCCGTTAGGACTTCGCGCACGTCGTAGCCGGCATGGACTTCGATCGTGACAGACCCGCGGCCTTCCATTGCCCGCGAACTGATCTCCTTGATGCCTTCGAGGTCTTGGATTGCCTCTTCCACCCGGACGCAGATCGCCTCTTCCACTTCCTGGGGCGCTGCGCCGCGATATTCGGCGGTCACCGTGACGATATCGAGCGAGTATTCGGGGAAGACCTCTTGCTTGAGATTCCCCACCGTGAGCAGGCCTGCCGCCGCGATGACAACCAGCAGGAGGTTCGCGACAACGCCGTTGCGGGCGAACCAATAGATGACGCCCCTCATGCGCCGCTCGTCAGGCCATCGTCCATGATGCGGACTCTCATGCCGTCCACGGCGGCCTCTAGCGGGGAGGTGCAGACCCGCTCGCCGGACTCAAGCCCGTCGCGGATCAATACGGTCTCGCGCTCGCTCCGGAATACGTCGATCGTCCGGAAGCGCAACGTGCCATCGCCTTCAACGACGTACACGGTGTCCTCGCCGCGCAGCACCGAGCGCGGCAGGCGCACCATGTCGCGCACGCGCTTGCCTTGGATCTCCGCGCGGACGAACATGCCCACCGACAGCGGCGGGTGCGCGGAACCCCGCTCCCGCCCGTACGGGTCCTTTACCTGCGCGATGGCATTGATCATGCGGGTGCGCGCGTCGATCTCGCCTTCGGTCCGCACGATGCGTCCGTCCCACGCGTAGTCTGCGCCCCCGAAACGCGCCGTCAGGCGCACTCGCGGCCCAGCTGGGGCGGAGTCCGCGTCCTGGAATCCCAGAGGCAGGCTGCAATACTGCAGCTCTGCGTTCGGGATCGGCAGCCGCACTTCGGCCACGTCCACCGGGTAGACCTGCCCCAGATTCATGCCGCGCTGCACGAACTGGCCCAGATCGACCTGCTTGGACCTCACGCGACCGGCGAACGGTGCCCGCAGGGCCGTGCGCTCCAGGTTGTCCCGGGCCTGCTCGAGCACCGCTTCGGCCGCGACGAGACTGGCCTTCGCCTCGGCAATCTGCGGCTCGCGAAACAGTAGCGGGGACGGCTCTCCCTCGCCAGCCTCTTCCCACTCGCTCTTGGCGACTTCGGCTTGCTGTTGCTCCAGCGCCACCCGCAGCTTGCCTTGCTCTACGGCGGCCAGGGCTTGCGTGATCGCCAGTTCATAGTCGCGAGGGTCTACCCGCAGCAGCACCTCGTCCTTGGCGAAGAATCCCCCCGGAACGAGCGCGGCCGATATCTCGACGACCTTGCCGGAGACCTCCGGGATCAGCTGTGCCTCGGAACGCGGCGCGACCGTGCCCTCGGTGGTCACGACCAGCGTCATGGACTCCGGCTCCGCCGGGATCACACGCACGAGCGGCGGCTCGACGACCAACGGCTGGGGCGTGGGTTCCTCGTACGAATCGATCAGGGCCTTGGCAATCAGGCCCCCAAGCGCGAGGATGGCGATTGGCAGGATGCCCATCAGGGCTGTTCGTGGATTGATCATCAGCTTGTCCGTCAGGGTGTTGGTTGTGCGGACCCAGGGTCGGCCTTGCCGGGATCGCCGTCAAAGCCGCCCCCCAGCGCGAGGTGGAGGTCGACGCGGTTGTCGATCTGCGCGCGCTGCAGCCCGAGCATCACGCTCTCGTTCTCCAAGGTCGCCCTGCGCAGATTGAGCACCGAGAAGACCTCTCCCAAGGCTGCTCGGTAGCGCCGTTCGGCGACCTTGACCGCCGTGCGGGTCTTGGCGTGGGACGCACGCAGGGAGGTCTCTTGGTCGCGCAGCGCCGCTTCCGCGGCCAAGGCGGTCTCGATCTCCCTGTAGGCGGTCCAGACGCGCGCTTGGTAGAGCGCTTCCTGCTCGATCGCCCGCTCTTCGGTGATCCTTACGTTGGCCTTGAGCCGGCCGCGGTTGAAGATCGGCTGGGCCAGGCCGAGCGCGTAGTTCCAGACTTGCAGGTTGGGATTGACCAGGTCGGCCAAGGTGTTGCTCGAGGTGCCGAGGCCCGACGTCAGCGCGAAGCTCGGGCGCAAGGTTGCCCGGGCCTGCACGATCCGGGCGTCGGCCGCCAGCAAGGCCTGTTCGGCAGCGATCAGGTCCGGGCGGCGGTGGACGAGTTCGGACGGCAATCCGGCGGGCACCTGTTCCGGCAAGGCGGCCAGTTCGGCGGTCACCGAGAGTTCGCCGGCCGGATATTGGCAGGTCAGTGTCTCGGTCTGGCGCACGAAGGCGTCGCGCGCCTGCCGGCGCTGCCGCAGTGCCGAGCTAGCCCGGGCGACGTCGGCCTCGGCCAGCCGGACGTCCGTGAGCGAGCCGGTGCCGGCTTGGAAGCGGGCCTGCCGCCGCTCGGCGATAGTCTGCAGATTCGCGAGCACCTGCTCGGCGAGGACGATCTGGCGCTGGGCCTCGACCGCGGCGAACCAAGCCTTCGCCACCTGCGCGCTCAGGGACAGGCGCGCACCGAGCAGTTCCGCTTCGCGCATGCGGGCGTTGGCCTCGGCGGCGAGCTTGTCCGCCGCGATGCGGTTCCAAATGTCAGCCTCCCAGGCGACGTTGAACGACAGCCCGGCATTGCTGAACGTGTTGCTCAGCACGCGGTCCCTAAGGCCTGGAAATGGCAGGCCGACAAAATTCTGGCGCTGGCGGATGCGGTTGATCCCGAGGCTCAGTTCAGGCCTGTCAGCGGCACCGGCGATGACTCGCTCCTGGGACGCCACCCGGATCCGCGCCGACGCTGCTCGCAGGTCCTCGCTGCACGCCAAGGCCCGCTCGATGGCTGCGTCCAGTCCCGAGTCGCCGAAGTACGCCCACCATTTCGCGGAGGCGGCCGGGGCGGTCGTCTCGGCCGCGTGCCACTGGTCCGGCACCGGCACCCGCAGGTCGTGCACGGGGATCGGCACTGGCTTGGAGCATGCGCCCAGCGCCAGCCCGACGGCAACGAATAGGTGCGGGGCGCGCGTCATTGGGCGACCTCCGCATGAGCGGGAAGTCCCGCGATCGCACCCGCGGGGAACTGCGCTGCGGGCGCGCTTCGCATTCCGGCTGCCACGAATCGCACCATGGCATCCAGCGTAGCCTTGTCGCTGTCGCTGGCCTTGGGACCAAGTCTGGGCAAGCAGGTTCTCGTCGGATTGAGCAAGGTATGCACCATCACGCCGATCGCGAAGTGCAGCCGCAGGCCCACCTCCTCCTCGCCGAGTTCGGGCAAGGCGCGCTGGAACGCCTCGTGGAAGCGGGACAGGACTTGCGAGAACTCCTCGCGGAATGTCGACTCCAGATATTCCGCCGGCTCGGAGTAGAACCGAGCGCAGAGGCGCATGAAATCGTAGCCGCGCTGGGGCTCTCGCGCCAGCCGCAGGGGGGGCGCGAACAAGGCCGTGAGCAGCTCTTCCACGGATGGCTGCCCGTGTTCTTGGTACGTGTCTAGAAGCTGGATGCGCTCCCGGTTGACGGGCCGGATGCGCCGAGCGAAGACCGCCTTGGTGACCTCCTCCTTGGAGCCGAAATGGTAGTGCGCCGCGGCGATGTTCACGCCCGCCGCCGACGTTAGCGAACGCAGGGAGACGCCATCGACGCCCTTCTCGCTGAAGAGCCGCTCGGCGGTGTCAAGGATCAGTTCCTTGGTCTCCTTGGCGTTCGGCATGGATTCAATCAAACGTTTGAATTAATCCTACCCTTAGAGCGCTGCGGCTGTCAAGCGCCGCGGTTGAGAGAGCATCACGAAGCCGACGGCAGATTCGTGCGAATGATCGCCGAGCGGCTCTGACGTCGTCCCGAACTCTGCCTGTTTCCGTACGCAAGCCGGGAAACGGCGAGCCTCGGCTTTGCCGGCTCGTTTGGGGACAGGACCGCCGAAGGGCTGGCCGGAAGGATGACCACCAGAGGGGCGGACGGTCTCAGCTTCCGGGTTGATCGTGGTGGATTTGCCAATTCACGCCGAACCTGTCGGTGAGAGATCCGAAATAGGCGCCCCAGAACGTGTCCTGCAAGGGCATCGTCACCGATCCGCCGTCGGACAGCCTCGCGAACGTGCTGTCGGCCTCTTCCCGGCTGCCCGCGTGGAGAGTGATGGAAAAGTTATTGCCGATCACGGCGGGCGGCCCGAAGGCCGGGGCAGTGTCGCTGCCCATCAGGACGCTGGAGCCGACAGGCAGCGAAACGTGCATGATGCGGTCCAGAAATTCCTCGGGGACACCCATTTCCGGCGGACCGTCCCTGAACGTCTGGACGATCTGGAAGTCGCCCCCGAGGGCCGAGCGGTAGAACTCGAAGGCCTCCCGGCAGTTGCCGTCGAACTTGAGATAGGTGTCGAGCTTCATAGTTGGTTCCATCGTCGCATGAACCGCTCTCGCCTCTTCTGCGGGCCACGGGCGTCATGCCGATTCTTGCTTCGGGGGGGCAGCCCGGGATCGGCGGGAATTCCTTCCGGCATCGAACTGGAGGAACACACGAACGTCTCGGGTGCCCGATTACGCGCGGCTACCTAGCCTTCTTGTGCTTCGACGGCAGGCCCGCGAGCGGCTGAGATCCCTGCTTCCGGAATTGGACTACGCGTGCGCGGCGCTGGGGCGGGGCATCACTCCGCGCGCGCATCCGCCCTGTCCTCCGCCCGGGCGCCGCTCAGAGCGTTCACCATCGCGTAGTTCCCCTCGTGACATGCGTACTCGTAAATCTGGTAGTCGGTCAGGCGCGGCATGGACCGCACGGCGCTCCAAGGCTGCGTATAGGTTGCAGGATCATCGATGGAGAATTCGTTAAGGATCGTGTCTTCAGCGACCCGCGTGAAGCGTTCCACCGCTCGCAAGTCCTTGGACGACGGGAACCGGTGGTGCGTCTTGTCGCTGAAGTTGCCGGTCTCCACAACCAGCGTGTCACCCTCCCAGCGACCGCGCGAATCCCCGTTCCACTGGCGGATGTGTTCGTCCAGGCGCGGTCGCCCGTCGAGCGGGATGATGCGTACGTCGTGGATGTTCTCGACCAAGATCGCCACGTAGTCTGGCGTCTGGACGATCAAATAGGTGTTGTTGTATCCGGTGGACACAGGCGGTACGCCGTGGTACGTGATGCAACGCATCCAGGGGGTGAAGTTGAGCCACGAGTCGGGCCGCCCGCTATAGCGCCGCGACCTAGCGGCGGCTCGCGCCTTCCCTTGCGGCGTTAGCGCGGGCAGGCGTCCGTTCGGCGGATCGACGATCAGCGAGGTCCGCGAACTCGGGTCCACGCGCCCCTTGTCGAACCAGTGCGCGTTGTAGGAACCGATCACTCCAGGGACATGCGGGCGCTCCGCATGGGCCGCCTGGTTGCGGGCGACGGCCTGTTCCCTGGTAAAGAACTCCTTGTCGCGAAACTGGGCCGGCCGCTGGAGCGGCGTGAGCGACGCGTAGGACCACGTGCCTCGCAGGTCTGGGTCGCCCCACGCAGTGCGCGGCAGCTCCCATGCCTCGCGGCTTGCCTCATCTCCGGCTGCGGGCGCCGGCTCGGCCGCGGCGGATTGAGCGCCTAGAGGTGCGGCCGCCAGCCAAGACGCCAAGACGGGCAGCAAGAAGGCGCGGTGTGCGGCAGAGGGAAGGCTATGCATGAGATCCTGCCAGATTGCATCCAGAGTTTCGCACCAGCGGAGGCGAGTTTGCAAGGGCTTGAGAGCAACCCAGCAAGATCGAACTGTCCGCGCCGGGCCACTGGCGCGATGTCGGAATGATGCCAGCCGATCGGCTGTCCCAGCGATGCTAGGCGGCCGGAGCCGCGGGAGGGGCTGCCGTGGTACTGCGACTGCCGGACGCTGCCCTATCGTCCGCGGGCCCGATGACCAGCACGAATTCGCCCTTTTGTGACGGCCGGGCCGACAGCGCCTCGAGAACGGAGGCGACCGGCCCGCGCAGGACTTCCTCGTGCAGCTTGGTCAGCTCCCGGGCTATGGCGATCCTGCGCGAGTCTCCCAGCAGCTCGCGGGTGTCGGCCACCGCCGCGAGGATGCGGTGCGGTGCTTCGTAGAAGACGGTCGAGCTGTCGGATCTCTCCAGCGATCGGATCGCCGCTCTGCGCTTCGCGCTCTTCGATGGCAGAAAGCCCTTGAACGCGAAGTCGTGAGAGGGCAGCCCCGAGACGGACAGCGCCGCCACGGCGGCGCTGGGACCTGGAACGGGCACGACCCGGACCCCGCGCTCGATGGCGGCCCGGACTACCCGAAAACCCGGATCCGCGATCAAGGGCGTGCCCGCGTCGCTGACCAGCGCGATGGATTCTCCGGCCGCGGCGCGTTCGGCCAATTCGGTCGCGCGCCGGGCCTCGTTGTGATCGTGGCAGCTGACCAGCGGCTTGCTGATCTGGAAGTGCTTCAACAGGCGGCCGGTGCGGCGCGTGTCCTCGCAGGCGACGAGGCTGACTTCGCCTAGGATCCGCAACGCGCGCAAGGTGATGTCTTCCAGGTTGCCGAGCGGCGTGGCGACCAAATAGATCACGCCCGCTGCGGCGGCTCCCCCGCTCTGCCCTGCGTCGAGATCGTTCACGGCCGTGCGGACAGCGAGTGGGAGAAGAGCCACCGCAGCATCTCGGGCTCTGCGTCGCAGCGGTCGCTGCTGCACCTAGTGCTGCCGTTGTCGCCGCCGGAGACAATCTTTCCTCCCACGCTATGGGCATCCCCGACCCAGGTTGTCAGCTTGAAGTTGCCGCCGAGCTGCGTCATCGTGGCGAACAGCTTCTCCGCGCGTTCGTACGGGGCAACGGTGTCACCGTCCCCGTGAAACGCCCAGATCGGCACGTCCTTGATCAGGGACGCGTCGATGAATTCGTCGTGCTCACCGCGGCCTGTCCCCGCCGAAGGGGCCGCCGCGGCGAAGTAGGCGGGATCGAGCTGCAGCAGGATAAACGATCCGTGCCCGCCCATCGAATGCCCCAGCAGGTAGATCCTGTCTGGATCGGCGGCAGGCAGCGAGGCGATGATCGCCTTGATCTTCTCCAAGTGCGCGGCATCCCAGATTCGCGTTGACTGCGGGGCAAGCACATAGCTCGGGTATTGCTTCCGCCTCGCCTCGTCGGCTAGGAGCCGGGTCCAGACCCGCAGCTGCCTGCGGTTGTCCGTGCCCCTGCCGGCGCCGCCGTGCAACGACACGATGACCGGATAGAGCTTGCCGCCGTCGACCGTGAATGGCCGCATGAGGCGGTACGGCATCTCCTCGTCAGCGTGAGGCTCGTAATTGTCGATCCAAGCCGCCGCGTCCGCATCCTCCGGTGCCTGCGCGCTCGCCAGCGAGGCGCTCGCTGCGAGAGAGGCGGCTACCGCAGCAGAGAAGACTCGGACCAGAATCTGATTGTGCATGTGGAGCTCCTAGGCGCGCTTGGCCCAATCATACGCTTCGCCGGTGCCTTTGACCCCTTACTTATATAGTGGGCGGCCGCGGTGATCGTGGGCGCTGCCGGCAAGTCCGGCGGGCATTCCCGCTGCGCGGCTGCAGCGGCCGACCACGCCGGATCGGCCCCTGCCCGGCCCTACCCCTCGAATCCCCCGGCCTGCTCGAATGCGTGGCCGAGGTTCAGCATTGTCTGCTCTTGGAAGTGGTTGGTCAGGATCTGCATGCCGATCGGCAGCCCTTCCGGGGTCGTGCCGCACGGGACGCTCATCCCGGCGATGCCCGCCAAGCTGCCCGTGATGGTATAGATGTCCGACAGGTACATTTGCAGCGGGTCGCTGGTCTTCTCGCCGAGCTTGAACGCGGGAAACGGTGACACGGGCGTGATGATCGCGTCGACTGTCTCGAACGCTTCCGCGAAGTCCCGCGCAATCAGCGCGCGAACTTCCTGCGCCTTGCGGTAGTAGGCGTCGTAGTAGCCGGAACTGAGCACGTACGTGCCGAGGATGATGCGGCGCGTCACTTCCGGGCCAAATCCCTCGGCCCGGGAATTGCGGTACATCTCGCGCAGCGTGCCGGAGCCCTCCGAACGGCGCGAGTACCGCACGCCGTCGTAGCGCGCCAGGTTGGAACTCGCTTCCGCCGTGCAAATCAGGTAATAGCTCGCGATCGCGTACCGGGTGTGGGGCAGGCTGATCTCCACCGGCTCGCAGCCTAGGCCTCGCAGCAGGTCCACGCCGGCCCGCACCTTGGTCCCGACCGCATGCTCCAGGCCTTCGCCGTAGTACTCCTTCGGAATCCCGATCTTCAGCCCGCGCACCTGCGCGCTCAGCTCGCCTGCGTAATCGGGCACCGGCGCGCTGGCCGCCGTCGAATCCAAGGGGTCCGGGCCGGCGATGCTCCCCAGCAGCAGGGCCGAGTCCTTGACAGTCCGAGAAAACGGCCCGATGTGGTCCAGCGAGCTTGCGAACGCCACCAAGCCGTAGCGCGACACGCGGCCGTAGGTGGGCATGATGCCCACGGCTCCGCAGAACGATGCCGGCTGGCGGATCGAGCCGCCGGTGTCGGAGCCGAGCGAGATCGGCGCGTAGCCGCCCGCGACGGCGGCTGCCGACCCGCCGCTCGACCCGCCTGGAACCCGATCCGGCGCGGCCGGATTGCGCACGGGGAAGAATGCCGAGTTCTCGTTCGACGAGCCCATTGCGAACTCGTCGCAGTTCGTCTTGCCGACGATCACGGCCCCGGCTCGCTCGACCCGTTCGACGGCAGTGGCGTCGTACGGCGCCACGAATTGCTCCAGCGCGCGCGACGCACACGTGGTCTTCTCGCCCCGGGTCATGATCACGTCCTTGACCGCAAGCGGCACGCCGGCCAGGGGGCCGATCTCCGCTCCGGCGGCAAGCTCGGCGTCGACCCTGTCAGCGGCTGCCAGGGCACGCTCCGGGGTGAAGCTGAGGTACACCCCCGAGGCTCGGTTCTCGGCTTCGGCCACGCGCAGGGCCTCTCGCGCCAGCTCGCGCGCGCTGAAGCGCTTGGCCCGCAGCCCGGCCCGGATCGAGTCGACGGTCAGTTGCTTGAAGTCGTCCATCTCGGCCCTCAGCGCTCGATCACCCGCGGCACTTTGAAGTGGCCCTCTCCGGGCAGGGGCGCGCACCGCAGGGCGGTCTGTTGGTCGAAGCTCCGGCCTTGCTCGTCCGTCCGCAGCTGCGCGGCGTTGCCCTCGTGCAGGACTTGGGCCATCGGCTCGACTCCGCTGGTGTCCAGCTCGTTGAGCTGGTCGACGTACGAGAGGATCTCTTCGAGGTCCTGGGTGTAGCGCTCGATGTCGGCCCCGCTGAGCCGCAGGTTGGCCAGCGCGGCGATGTGCTGGACTTCTTCCGGTGTGATCTTCATGACTTGCGTCGGCGCCCCGCTGTGCCCTTCGGCAAACGCCGGGAGATTGGCTTGCGCGGGAGCGCGGGCTCTTCGGGCGCCTCCAGCTGGAACTCGATCCGGGTCACTGCTCGGGATCCCGTTTCCTGCTGGAGCAGCGAGACGATCTGCCGCTGCATCGGTCCGAACTCTTCCAGCCAAGCCGCGTCCGAGACCTGCACGAACAGCGTGGGTGGCCGCACTCGGACCGGGTCGGAGTGGCTCGCCAGCAGCGGGCCGACCGCCTCGGGCCAGTAGGCCCTGATCAAGTCCAGCTGCCAGCGGACGGTGTCGGGCGTGCCTTGGAACAATCGGGGAAGGATGCTCTTGGCCTGCTCCATCCGCGCCTGCTAGGCCATTCTATCGCAGCCATGGCCGCGCCGCCTCGAAGGCCGCCCGGCGCCAGGTACATTTTTTTGTCGATACGTGACTCGTCTGATGGGACCGGATCGTTGCTCGTGCAACTAGGGCAGCCTGTCGCTGGAGTTGCAAGGGCCTGCGCGAAGGGCGCTGGACCGCTCTTCGCAGCGCCCGGCAGGG
>JAJEHF010000155.1 GCA_022823865.1 Bryobacterales bacterium | reverse complement strand
AAGCCGTCGGCACCCCGGCCATCCCTTGGCTCGGCAACCGCGAGATCGTCTTCCAAGGCGCTTCGCGCTCCTAATTCCGCTGGCCCGCCATGCACAGTGCCCCCAAACTAGGTGCCTATATCGATAATGAAAATCGGTGTTCAAGGATTTCGGCCGCTTCGCGGACAGTGTGCTCGATGGTCTCGGCGACGCGTCGCCGAGGGACATCGGCATGGCGCAGGCTGGACGCAAGATCGTCGACCGTGCCGACTCGCCATGTGGTCGACGATCCGAAGCGCGGCACCGGCGCAAATGCGATCTCAGAATTCGCCAAAGCCACTTGAGTGGCCTTTGACGAGACCGAGCCGTCGCGCAGGTGTTGTGCGTAGCAGACGGCGAACGCAAGCGCCCGGGGCCGGCCCGAGAGCCTAGAGCGCGCTTGGACTTCCGCTTGGCGGCGCTTGGCTTTGGTATCGCCGATCTTGGCTTCAAGGAAGATCTTTACGCTTGGGGTCGGGCCTTCTTGAGTGACTGTGATGTCAATCGCATCGGCAGACCCGCGAATTTCGGCTGCCGCATTGATGCCGTCGTATTCCTCAAGTAGTAGCGATAGGTACGTATTCAGTGTTTCTTCCCGGAGGTTCGGCATCCGACCAGTTGGTTTCCAGAATCTCCACTTATTATCGCAGATTCTTCGCAGGTACGTTGCCTTGGCAGGCTGACCGCATTTCGCGGCTAGCCACTACAACGGAGCGATACCGATATACTGGGAAATCTGGTATGTCGCGGGTTTGCTTCGCCCTGACGCTTTCCCTTCCCGCTTATGAACCGCGTTCGCTTTGCGCCGTCGCCGACGGGCTTCTTGCATATCGGCGGAGCGCGGACCTATGTCTTCAACTGGTTCTTCGCTCGCTCGACGGGCGGCCAGATGGTCCTTCGCATCGACGACACCGACACCGGCAGGAACACCCAGGAGTCGCTGCGCTCGATCTTGGACGGCCTGAAGTGGCTGGGCCTGCCATGGGACGAGCAGCACCTGCAGTCTGAACGCCGCAGCCTTCACATTCAGGCGGCCCAATCACTACTGGCCGCCGGTGTCGCCTACCGCGATTTCACCGCCGAAAGCGACCCTAAGGACGAGCGCACTGACGGCGCTCCCTGGCTGTGCAATCCAGGCATGCGCGAAATGTCTTCCGCCGAGAGCGACCGGCGCGCAGAGGCCGGCGAGCCGTTCGCCGTCCGCTTCCGCGTCCCTCGCGAACGGCCTGACGGCGTGGCGTTCAAGGACCTAGTGCTGCGCAAGCAGTTCCGCAAGTACGCGGACATCGAAGACTTCGCCCTCCTGCGCAGTAACGGACTGCCCACCTATCACCTCGCCTCTACCGTGGACGACGGCGACCTGAAGATCACCCATGTGATTCGCGGCCAAGACCACCTCGCCAACACCTTCAAGCACATCATGCTGTTTGAAGCGCTCGGGTACGACGTGCCTGAATTCGGGCACATGCCGCTGCTCATCGGCCCGGATGGATCGAAACTGTCGAAGCGCCGGCATGGCGCGATCGTCAGCGTGACCAGCTACCGGGACATGGGCTTCCTTCCCTCTGGTTTCGTCAACTACGTCTGCCTGCTGGGCTGGTCCCCCAAAGATAACCGCGAGGTCCTGACCCTGCAGGAGATTCGAGACCTGTTCCAGATCGAGAACATGCTGCGCACCAACGCCACCGTGCAGTTCGGCGAAGAGGGAGGGGCCGACCAGGTCGACCCCAAGGCGCTGTGGTTGAACGGACAGCACCTCAGGAACATGCCCGTGGAAGACCTGCTTCCGTTCGCAGAGCGAGCCCTGCGCGAAGCGGGCTGGTGGGACGATGCGTTCGGCGCCGATCGGCGCGACTGGTTTGCCGCAGCGGTCAACGACCTGCGTTCCCGCCTGAACTTGCTGACTGATTTCCAGCGTCGCTGCCGCGCCTATTTCAAGGACGATTTCGATTTCGAGCCCAAGGCAAAGGAAAACTTAAACAAAGAGGGGGTTCGCGACCTTCTCAAGCGCCTTGCCGACCGCTTGGAAGCATTGCCAGACTTCACGGAGGAAAACACCGAGGCCGAGCTGCGCGCGCTGGCCGCGCAAGAGGATGTCAAGGCGGGCCTGCTCATCAACGGCTCGCGGGCGGCGCTGACCGGACAGCCGGTCGGCCCGAGCGCCTTTCGCGTGTTCACCCTGGTCGGCCAGCAACGCGCGGTGGAGCGGCTGCGCCGGGCCTGAGTTCGCCAGAGGGTATCCGACCATGCTGCTACTTGGAATCGGGGGCTGGCTGCACGATGGTGCGGCCGCTGTCATGCGCGACGGGGCCATCGTGGCTGCCATCGAGGAGGAAAAGCTCGCTAGAGAGGCCCATCGGGGCGGCTTGCCCACCCGCGCCATCCGCGCGTGTCTCGACCTAGCAGACGCGACCGCCGAAGAAGTCGACTGCGTGGCATTGGTGCGGCCGCTGGGCAGCGGGGCGGACAACACCTTTCAAATTCGCCTGCGGTCCCTGTTTCCGAACGCCCGGATCGTCGTTACGGACCACCACGACGCTCACGCGGCCAGCGCCTACTACGCGTCCCCTTTCGACGAAGCTCGCGTGCTGACCCTAGATCGCCAAGGCGACATGCGCTGCGGCGCCGTGTGGCAGGGTCGGGGTGCCGCGCTCGAATCCGAGGAAGATCTATACGCCCCTGACTCCCCGGCCGTGGTTTACAGCCGCGTGACGGAGTTGCTGGGCTTTCGCTCGGGGCGAGAGGAGCACAAGGTCCAGTGGCTCGCGCTATCCGGCGAGCCGCGCTACCGCGATCTGTTCGCCGCGATGATGGGCAGCGGCGCGAGCCGGCTGCCGACGCTGGACCATAGCTACTTCGACCCGGCACGCCCGACGCAAGGGGCATTCAGCGACAAGTTCTACCGCGAGCTCGGACTGGAACCCTCCGCAAGCATCTCCGACACGATGCAGCGCGAGCTCGCTGCCAGTATGCATCAGGCGGTCGCAGACGCGGTGTTGCGAATGGCGGGAGACGCTAGCCATCTCTGCTTGGCCGGTGGCATCGCCATGAACGCCTTGCTCGTGGAAGCACTCGAGCGCAGCGGGAACTTCGGGGAGGTCTTCGTCCAGCCCGCCGCTGGCAACGCCGGCACCGCGGTTGGCGGGGCGTACCACGCTTGGCACAGGGTGCTGAAGCGTTCCGAGCGAGTGCCAATGAGGGACCTCTTTCTCGGACCTCGCTACGGCAAAGAGGACATCAGCCAGGTCTTGGAGAATTGCAAGCTCAACTTCCGCTTCCTTCTCACAGACGCCGAGCTGATCGGCTCGGCGGTGGAGCGCTTGGCTGACGACCAGATCTTGGCTTGGTTCCAAGGCCGCACCGAGTTTGGGCCGAGGGCGCTCGGCAACCGCAGCATCCTGGCCTCGCCGTTGAATCCGTATTCCACCGAGAACCTCAACGTATACATCAAGCGCCGGGAGAACTTCCGCAAGTTCGCGGCGTCCGTCCCCGAGGAGGCCGTGGAGGAGTACTTCGAGAGCACCCCGGCTTCCCGCTACCTCGCGACTGTCTCGCGTGTTAAGCCCACCCATCGCAAGACCTTCGAGTCTGCCCTGCTGGACGGCGAACGCATCCGGCTGCACGTGGTCAGGCGGGCCGACAACCGCCTGTACTGGGACCTGCTGAACGAGGCTGGCCGCGTCAGCGGCCTGCCCGTTCTCTACAACACATCGTTCAACCTTTTTGGCGAACCGCTGGTTAGCGATCCGCGCTCGGCAGTGCGAAGCTTCTATGCTTCGGGCATCGACGCGCTGTTCGTAGGCAACTTCTTGCTCGAGAAATAGCCGCCTCCTCCCGGAGTCTCAATTCGCAGCACGCTGCCCCGCCGCACCTCGAAGTTGCCCTTTGACGGCAATTCCTTTCCGTCAAGCGTGTTACGGCCGGCCTTCCCCGCCCCTCCCCGGTGCGCGCCCTTCGGTGCCAGCTTGCGCCGTTCGGAGAGGATGGCAAGAGAAACGTCGGTCAAGAACTCGTACTCCCGGATCACTCCGTCACCGCCGCGGCGCCCTCCCTCGCCCCCGCTGTCCGGACGCAGGGAGTAGCGAGCGATTCGAACCGGGTATTGCTGTTCCAGCGCCTCGATGGGCGTGTTAAGGCTGTTGGTCATGTGGGTGTGGACCCCGCTCAACCCGTCGGCGCCGGACCATGCGCCCATGCCGCCGGCCACGGTCTCGTAATAGCCGAACGCACATCCGGTCGCGGGGTCCGAGCCACCGAAGCTGATGTTGTTCATCGTCCCCGAACTGTCGGCGGGGAGCTCTCCGGGAAGCGCTTGGCGCAGCGCCCCGAGCACCACGTCGACAATCCGCTGCGAGGTCTCGACGTTGCCTGCGGCGGTGCTCGCCGGCAATACAGCGTCGCAAACCGTGCCGGGCTTGGTGAGGATCTTGATCGGTCTCAGCGTGCCCGCGTTGTAGGGAGTCTCAGAATCGACCAAGCACCGGAAGCAGTACATCACGGCCGACGTCGTGACCGCACGGTTGGCATTGACACCGCCCCGCGTCTGCGGGTCGCATTCACGAAAATCCACGATTGCTTCGGAGCCTCGGATCGTGAGCGTGCAACGGATCGTCACCGGCTCCGAGCCAACTCCGTCATCGTCCATGCAGTCCGCAAACCGCCGGTTGCAATCGGGGATCCCGCCCAGCCGACTGCGCATCACATCCCCGGCGTAGTCCTGCAGCGACGCCATCTGGGCGGTGACAACGTCTATGCCGTACCTGTCGATGGCCTCGCGCACCCGCCGCTCGCCGACGCTGTGCGCGGCAACCTGTGCGCTCAAGTCGCCCAAGCGCTCGTCCGGCGTGCGAACGTTCGCCAAGATCATGGAAAGCAGCGCTTGGTCGTATTCGCCGTTGCGGACAAGGCAGACCGGCGGGATGCGCAGCCCCTCCTGATAGATCTCTTGCGCCAGGGGCATGGAGCCAGGCACCATCCCGCCGACATCGGCGTGGTGAGCTCGCGTCACCAAGTGGAACGACGGCTCTTCACGGCCTTCGACGAACACCCCGGAGACCGACGTGATATCGGGCAGATGCGTGCCCCCGCGAAACGGGTCGTTGAGGAAGTAGATCTCACCGTCCTTGAGATCAAACTCACTCGTAACAGCCTCGACTGACGCCGGCATCGCGCCCAGGTGCGCCGGCATGTGATCCCCCATGGCAACGGTCCGGCCCCGGGCGTCGTATAGCGCGCAGGAATAGTCGCGCCGCTCCTTGATGTTGGCCGAGAACGACGTGCGGCGCAGCACGATTCCCATCTCCTCGGCAATGGAGACGAAGAGGTTGCGGAAGACTTCTAGCTCGAGGTTCACCGGCCCCCGCTGGGCGGACGGTCGCGCCACCAAGACGCCAGCGCCGAACCGGTCACGTTCATGAACGTGCCGAAAATGCCCGGGGCCAGCGCCGCGGCCGAGCTCTTGAGCACGTTGGTGGCCAAGCCTACCGCCATACCACCATTTTGCATGCCGACTTCGAAGGCTACCGTGCGACGGTCGGTTTCGCCGAGCCTGCAAAGGCCGGATGCGAAGTAGCCCAGCCCGTAGCCGGCCACGTTGTGCACCAAGGCAGCCAGCAGCAGCGCCGCCCCGCTCTTCAGCAGTTCGTCGCGGGAGCCGGCAGCGATGATCGCCAGGATGAAACAGATCGACCCCATCGAAATGCCGGGCAGGATCCGATCGAGTATGTCGCGCCGGTGCGCCAGCAAGCGGTTGCAAATCAATCCCGCTCCGACCGGAAGGATGACCAGCTCCACGATCGCCCACATCATGTCCAAGAAAGCGATCTCGATAAAGCGGCCCGCCAGCAGTCGCATCGCCAACGGCGTCAAGAGCGGTGCCATCAGCGTCGAACATGCCGTCATCGTCACCGACAGCGCGACATTTCCCTTGGCCAGGAAAGCCATCACGTTCGAGGCTACGCCCCCGGAGCAAGAGCCGATCAGCACAACGCCGGCCGCGATCTCATCCGGGAAGCCGAACGCCACCGCGATGGACCAGCCCAGCAGCGGCATGACCGTGAATTGCAACACCATCCCGATCAGCACGGCCTGCGGCATGCGCAGCGCCCGCGCGAAGTCTCCCAGGCTGAGAGTCGCTCCCATGCCGAGCATGATCACCTGGATCAGCGGAGTGATCAGCGTGCCTAGTCGAAACTCGCCCCATGACAAGAAATGAGCCGGGAAGTAGAGCGCCCAGCAGGTCATCGTGAATACCCAGAAGGTGAATGCGATGATGTTGAGAGTGGGGTGGATCTGAAAGCGAACGGCCAGCAAGGCCAGCGCGGCCACCAGTAGCGTGCCGCTCACCGGGACGTTGCCGGTTACCGTGGCGATGACCGAGCCGAGAAGCGCGACCAGCCCACCGCACGACAGGATCAGACCGACGCGCTTCACGAAGGCGGCATGTTAGCACAGGGCGAAACGGCCGTGCGCCCCGCGGCACTCGCGGGCATCAGCCAAGCGACGCTGATGCTGGCGGCGCTGCTCGCCTGCCTCTTCGTGGCGGCCTGCGGGGGCCGCCAGACCACAAGGGTCAAACTGCCACCTCCGATCAACCCCAGGGTCGGCTGGACTCAGGTTGGCATCGCGAGTTGGTACGGGCCGCCCTATCACGGGCGTCCGGCCGCCAACGGCGAGATCTATGACATGAACAAGCTCACCGCCGCGCACAAGCGACTGCCATTCGACAGTTGGCTGCGGGTCAAGAACCTCTCCAACGGCAAGACCACCCAGGTGCGGATCACCGACCGAGGGCCGTTCGTGGGCAAGCGCATCATCGACCTCTCGAAAGCAGCCGCAGCCGATATCGGGATGTTGGGCAGCGGAGTCACCAAGGTTCGCCTGACGTTGATTCCTCCTCCCAAGGGCAGTGCCCGATCCGGTGCCACGGCTCCGGGCGCCAAGCCGGCTAATCGGAGGCAGGCCGGACGGTTTGACGTTCAGATCGGTCTCTTTAGCCAGCGGGCCAACGCCGATGCGCTGGCAGCTAAGGCCCGCAGAAAGGGGCACCGCGCAACCGTGCGGCGCACCACCGAGGGCGGGTCGCAGCGCTTTCGGGTGCTGGTCGCGGGCGGCAATGCCAGACAAGCCAATTCACGCCTGCGACGGCTCCGGCAGCAAGGCTTCGAAGGATTCCTGAACCCGCGCCGGGACTAGCCTTCCCGTTCGGCCTTCGGCGATCACTCTCCAGGCAGTTCCCAGCGCGGCGGCGCTTGAAAATTCTCGCGGCCTTCGTTGTACGGGACAATGGCGTCCTCGGGCTGAAGAGCGCGGAACTCCTTGATCTTTTCGTACATTGAGTCCGCCAACTCGCGATTCTCGTCCAAGACGTTGTACTCCTCCGCCATATCTTCGGAAATCCTGAACAAGAAGCGCTTGCGCAACGAGTCGTCGGCTGTGTCGTCTGTGACCTCCGGTCCGACGACGACCAGCTTCCAGTCATTGGTCATGTAGGCAATCTGCTCGGCATGTGTGCCAGACTGCCCGATGTAATTGAACAGTTCCCGCTCTAGAGACTCTTGGCGACCGGTAAGCACGTCTACGATGTCCAATCCATCCAACGGCTTGCCGCCTGAGCTTTCAACGCCGGCAATTCGCATGACGGTGGGCAGAATGTCGATGTTGGCCAGCGGGGCCTCGATCTTCCGGCCCAGCGGGATCTGTCCGGGCCAGCGGGCTGCCGCGGCGACGCGTATCCCACCCTCGAAAACGCTCGCCTTGGCCCCCCGCAGCGGGGTGTTCTCGCCGATTCCGCCAACTCCGCCATTGTCCGAGCTGAAGAGCACGAACGTATTGGAAGAGATGCCAGTCTGATCGATCGCGTCGAGAATCTTGCCAACACCTTGGTCGAGAGAATGAACCATCGCACCGAGAATCTTGCGGTTCCTGTGCCGGGCCTCGTTCGCGGAGTTCGCCTCAACTCCTCGCAACCCCTGGAAGAAACCTCGTGCGGGAGGCAGGCTCTCATAGAGCGGAAGATGTTCTTCCTTGGCTTGGAATGGGCTGTGCGGCGCATTGAACGGCACGTAGCACAGGAACGGTTCGGCGTCGCCGGCATGGGCGCGGATGAACTTGACGGCGCGATCGGCGATGAGGTCGGTCGCGTAGCCTTGGTCGTTGCTCGGTTCAAACCCGTCGTGCCAGTCGACCTCGCCTTCGCGCTCATGAGTGAAGTAGTCGACCGCTCCGTTGTAGTGGCCGTAGAACTCGGTGAACCCTCTGCGCAGCGGGTGATATTTCTTGTGGGTATGCCCCAAGTGCCACTTGCCAAAGACGCCGCGGTGCTTGTAGCCGGCCTCGGCGAGCACGTCTGCGATGGTCAGTTCGGACACGTCCATGCCGCCTTCGCGCCAAGGCGGATAGACCGCCCGCATCGCGCCATAGCGGATGGGATAGCGCCCGGTCAGCAAGCCCGCCCGCGTGGGAGAACACACCGGCGCCACGTAGTAGCGCGCCAGCTCCGCGCCCTCAGCGGCGATGCGGTCGATGTTGGGCGTGGCGATGTTGCCGCCGTGGAACGTCACGTCAGTCCAACCTAGGTCGTCAGCGAGGAGAATGACGATGTTCGGCCGGGCCGCTGCGTCGGACTCGGTCGGATCCGGCGAGCAGGCGAACAGCACGAGCAAGGCAAATGCGAGAAGCCAAGATACGGACCCCGCGCTCGGGCCACGCTGTGTGCACGCGACGGGGGAGTTGGCAGACTGGGGTATCACGAAATCAATTCTGACAGTAATTGAGTGGGCAGCGCGGCCCTGATCTCGAGTCCGAACACTATTGCCGGTGAATTCCGGCAACTCACCAACCGTTCATCACCGCTCTCGTGCGTGGGATGGCCCGTAGTCCCCGTCGGTTACTCTCGATTCGCCATGACCGTCACCACTGCGACCGGTTGGCGTTGGTCGGCTTGTGGTCTTGGGCCTAGCAGCCTGTGGTAAAAGTCGACTGAAATCCCAACAAATCTAGATCAGACTTCGATAAAATCATAGTCATGGCGATGGGTACCCGCAAGCCCGGGCAGATCCCGATGTTCCTCGCACCGGACCAACTGCCCCAAGCCC
>JAJEHF010000176.1 GCA_022823865.1 Bryobacterales bacterium | reverse complement strand
CCCTACGATGGCAAACCTAGCGGAAAAAGTCAAGCCCCGGCGAAAAAATTCTCTCTGATCGCGAACTCACTCTATTTCAGTCACTTACGATCACTTACGATTTCGTCGCCAGTCACGGACTCAAGTTAATGCCATTGGGTGGTAGGGCGGAATGGGAGCCTCCGCCGGGTCGTGGAAATCCTCCGGCTTGAGCCGCGACAAGCGCGCCTCGACAACCTGGTCTTCCGGAATCTTCGTGATGCTCGAATGGCACTCTCCAAGATTGAACACGGCGAAGAACGGCTGGTCTTCCTCGCGTCGATTCCGCCAATGGGCTTCACCACTGCTCTCGTGCCAGGCGTCGCCTCCCATGTTGTAGTCCCTCTTGCTGTTGTTGGTCGTGTAGTAGCCTGCCTCGCGGAGAACATTGGGGAGCATCTTCGAAAACGCCGGCGGTCTTGTGTTGCTGCGGTGATGCATGCTCCCCAGCGAGTTGGGATACATGCCTGTAATCACGCTCGAGCGTGACGGAGAGCACACCGGGGATACCGAGTAGGCCTTTTCGTAGCGGATACCCTCCGCAGCCAAGCCGTCGAAGACCGGCGTGCGAGCGTACTCGTCTCCGTACGCGCCCATCATCGGCGTGATGTCTTCGAGCGAGATCCACACGATATTCGGACGATCGGCTGGGGACGATCCACATCCGGCCAGGATGAGCAAGAGCGACGCCATCGCCCATAGGTGAGTTCGCATTGCAGGGTTCATTTGCTTGCCTCCGGTCGACAGGCTAGGGCCGCCCACGATGGATCATCGACTGCGTCCTTCCGCCTTGATCTTGTGCAAGAGTTGCCGCAGCCTCGCGGCGACCTCCGGATGCCGGGCATACACGTCGTTCTCTTCTCCGAGGTCTTCGCTCAAGTTGTACAGTTGCGGCGGCTCGCCGGGCTTGGCAACCCCGTCCCGATACCCGCCGCCGCCCTGGCCGTCAATCAACTTCCACGGGCCCTCGCGAATCGCAAGCATCCCGCTCACGCCGCCGCTCTGCATGACCCTTGGATGGAGTGGCGCACGGTCGGGCTTGCCTCCGAGCAGGGCGGGCAGCACGTTGAAACTGTCAGGGCCAGCTTCAGGCGCCAGCTCTTGTCCCGCCAATGCGGCGAAGGTGGCCAGCATATCGGTCAGGCTGATCGTTTCCCCCGAACGGGTGCCGGGCTTGATCTTACCCGGCCAGCGAGCCAAGAAGGGAACCCTGTGACCGCCTTCCCAGATATCGCCCTTGCCGCCACGGAGAACGGGCCCGTTGGCCAGGTGCTCGACTTCGGGTGACGCAGGCGCTCCCGATCCGTCACCGTAGCCGGCTCCCCGCTGGGCGTTGCTCGAAGCCGGGTCCAGCAGCCCGCCGTTGTCACTCGAGAAGATCACCAGCGTGTCTTCTGCCAGCCCCAGCCGCGCCAGCGCGCCAAGCACCTCCCCGACCGACCAGTCCAGCTCTTCGATGAAGTCACCGTACACGCCGAATTGACTGGCCCCCTTGAACCGGGCATGCGGGGTGAATGGTCGGTGAGGCTGGTGCGGGGCGTAGTAGAGGAAGAACGGCCGCTCCTGGCTCGCGAGCCTCTCCAACACGGAAGTCGTTCTTGCAGTGAGCTCCGTTGCGAGTTCATTGTCTTTCCAGCGCGCGGCTCCCCCACCCTGCATGTCCCCCAAGTAACGTGATTCCATCCGTCCGATCGGATCGTCCTGTTCCAGGCCAGCGACGCGATGATTCTCCACGAAAACGTATGGCGGGTAGGAGTTGACAATCGGGATCCCGTAGAAGTAGTCGAAGCCGACCTCCAGAGGCCCGGGCTTCAATTCCCCGTTCCAGTCGGGGCCGCCCTTCCTGCTGCGCCAGGAATTCGGCTCGCCCTGTCCCTCTCGGTTCTTGGCGTAATCGTCCTCGCGACCGAATCCCAGATGCCACTTCCCGATGTGGGCGGTGTAGTACCCGGCTGATCGCAGCACGGAAGCCACCGTCGGGCGGGTCTCGTCAATCAGCAGCGGCGCATCCGAGCTCAACGCGCTTCGCGTCAGCCACGTCCTCCAGCAGTAGCGTCCTGTCAGCAGGCCGTATCGAGTGGGAGTGCATACCGAAGACGGGCTATGGGCGTCAGTGCAGAGCACGCCTTCGCTCGCCAGACGATCGATGTTCGGCGTCTGGATCGCCGTCGCACCGTAGGAACTGAGATCCCCGTACCCGAGGTCATCGGCCAGGATGAAGACGATGTTGGGCGGGTCCGAGGCCTCCGGCGCGTCCTGGCACGCGCACAAGGCCCCCGCCAGCGCAGCGAGCAGCAGCGCTCCCAGGCGTCCGCGTGGCTTGCGCTGGTTGCTGCCGAACTTCACCGTTTTCGGTGCCCGCTCACCAAGATCCAAATGACCGACGCGGCGCGCTCAGAAATCGTACCGTAGAGCGACTTGAACCACGCGCGCTCCTCCGGCTCTCGTCGTTCTTCCGCAGGCTGGAGATCTGATGTTGGAAATCGGATTCCCGAAATTCGGACGGTTCAACCACGATCGATCCAGGCGGGCGTGTGGATTCCGCATCGCAGCAGGATGGCAAATGCGCTGCCCGCGCCAGCTTGTAAGAGGAGCGGAAGTCTCCGCCGCATTCCCGCGGGGGGCACCAAATGCGGCACAATATGCACACCCAACCATGAAGCGGCGTCACTTTCTCAAAACCTCCTCGGCTGCGGGCCTGGCGCTTGCCACCACGCGGCGCACGGCATCAGCTCAGAGCGCGAACGATCGCATCCAGGTCGGCATCATCGGTCCCGGTGTCCGGGGCATGCAGCTGACCAGGCAATGCATCGAATACGGCAGCAAGTACAACGCGCGGGTCGGAGCGGTGTGCGACACCTGGACCAAGCACCTCCAGGCTGCGGCCAAGCTGGTGGCAGAGTCCTATGGAGCCGAGCCGAAGACCTATGGCCACTTCGAAGACATGCTTGCGAACGAGGAGATCGACGCGGTCATGATCGCCACTCCTGATCACACGCACGCCAAGATGATGAAATCTGCCTTGGAAGCCGGAAAGCATGTCTACGTAGAGAAGCCGATGGGGAACGTCCTCTCGGAGGTCAACGCAGCGATGGCGGCTGCCGAGCGTTCAGACCGGGTGATCCAAGTCGGCACCCAGCGCAGGAGCTTCCCCCGCTACCGTTCGGCTGCCGACATCGTCAAGGAAGGCCGCATCGGGGACGTCGTCAAGGCTGACATCATCTGGAACATGTACAGCCCGTACCGATGGGCGAAGTCGGAAGAAGACCTCGAGTCGGTCAGGGACAGCGATGTCGACTGGAAGGCCTTCCTAATGGGGAAGGCGGACCGCCCGTTCGATCGAAAGATCTACCGCTCGTTCCGTCTGTTCCGTGAATTCTCGAGCGGGATCATCGACCAATGGATGTCCCACGGTATCGACGTGGTTCACATGCTGACCGGCGAGCTTTATCCGGCCAGTCTCGTGGCGCACGGGGGCCTGTATCGCTATCACGACTACCGGGAGAATCCTGACACCGTCCAGGTGGCTCTCGAGTACGGTCACGGTGCAAGGACTTTCCCCGCGAGCTTCTCCGTCTGCCTGAGCACGAAGGCGGGTAGGGCTACGCATGTGCTGGGGACACTGGGAACGCTCGAGGTGGAGGACACCTGGCGCCTATCCGGAGACGGCAGCGAACATCCGGACGCCCTCACCGAGGAGCTGGAGATTCCGGAGAAGCCGGGTTTGCACCACATGGCCAACTGGCTAGACGCAATTCGAAAACGAGATCGCGGCGCGGTCTACGCGCCGGTGGAGGCGGGATACGGACATTCGATCGCAGGCATTATGGCGACGGATTCGCTGTGGAGCGGGAGACGCAAGGTCTTCAATCCGGACACCAGGGAAATCAGTGACGGCTAGCGGGCGCTAGAGCCGCCCCCGGCGGCACCCCATGTGATACCGGGCCCTGGTTCGAACCGTCAGAATCTGCGCTCAAGGCTTCGCACTTCGGTACGTCCACAGAACTCGCCCTCGACCCCCATCGGCACAGTTCTCGCGAGTTCGGGTCTCGATACAGCGAAGGTCTGCTGAGTCCGCAGCGGAACCTAGCAGCCTGTGGTAAAAGTCGACTGAAATCCCAACAAATCTAGATCAGACTTCGATAAAATCATAGTCATGGCGATGGGTACCCGCAAGCCCGGGCAGATCCCGATGTTCCTCGCACCGGACCAACTGCCCCAAGCCC
>JAJEHF010000085.1 GCA_022823865.1 Bryobacterales bacterium | reverse complement strand
CCCTGCCGGGCGCTGCGAAGAGCGGTCCAGCGCCCTTCGCGCAGGCCCTTGCAACTCCAGCGACAGGCTGCCCTAGTTGCACGAGCAACGATCCGGTCCCATCAGACGAGTCACGTATCGACAAAAAAATGTACCTGGCGGGAAGGGGTCCGGTCTTGACGGTCAGGCACTGCTCCTGTACCCTGATCATCGATCATCGTTCACTTGTTCCGCCACCGCACTAGCTCGGCCTCCAGTCCGCACGCCGAAGTCGGAGAGTTGAACGAACACTTGCATGCGGATTTCCGGGATCGATTGCCACGTCCTGCTGGACCCCGCGTTCGACGCTGGCGCCACCTCATCCGCGCAGGACGACCTGGTGGTGGAGATTCATACGGATGCGGGCATCACGGGCATCGGGGAAACGGATGTCAATCCGTGGATCGCGCGGGCCTGCATCGAGGCGCCCGGCACCCACACCATGGGGCTGGGGCTAGCCGAGATGCTCCTGGGCTCGGATCCCTCGGAGATCAGGGAGATCTGGGACCGCCTGTACGAGGGCTCGGCAATGAACGGGCGGCGAGGGGCGCTAATTTGCGCGCTCGGAGCGTTGGACATGGCGCTGCACGATCTTCGCGGCAAGACCCTGGACACGCCATGCCACGGCGTGCTCGGCACGGCGTGCCGCGACACGATCACGCCATACGCTTCGCTGCAGCCGGACGTGTCCAGTTTCGACCTCTACCTGCAGACGATGGTCGAGTGGGCCGTGACAGCGAAAGAGCTCGGTTTTTCTGCGGCGAAGCTGGAGATCACTCCTTCCGGCCCATACGCCCACAAGGGCCTGCGCGCCTCCGGCGAGCGGATGGGAGAGGCGGTGGCCGCTGTTCGGAACTCGGTGGGGGACGACTTCGTCTTGATGGTAGACGTCCAGTACGCCTTTCCTGACCTGGACGCTTGCCTGCGCGCGATTCGCGGCTGGGACCGCTACAACCTGTCGTTCATAGAGGCACCGCTTCCTGCCGATGACCTCGACGGCTATGCCCGGCTGTCGAGCAAGCAGGGCATCCCGGTCGCTGCGGGCGAGTGGCTCACAACGCGCCACGAGTTTGTCGACCTGATGGACCGAGGCCGCGTCGCGGTGGTGCAGCCCGACATCGGGCGGGTGGGAGGATTGACGGAGGCGCTGCGGGTCTGCGAGCTGGCTCGCGAACGCGGCGTGCAGGTGGTCCCGCACATCTGGAAGACCGGGATTTCGATCGCGGCCGCCGCACATCTGGCGGCGCTGACCCCGCACTGCCCGTTCATCGAATTCCTGCCGGCGCGCCTTTGCGGATCCGCGCTGCGGAAGCGCCTGGTAAAGGAGGAATTGCGCATGGAGAACGGGTCGATCCCGCTGCCCCGAAAGCCCGGGCTGGGCGTGGAGTTGAATCGCGGCGCACTCGCGGAATTCAAGGCCGCCGCGGAGCGGCTGGTACGGTCTCCGAGCAGCCGCCACCCAGTGGCTCCGGCGCGTCCCGAATCCATCCAGATGGACGACGGCCTGACACCCTGGCGATGACGGGCCAGGACGCAGACGAACGGGTTGCGGTCATCACCGGCGCTGGTTCCGGGATCGGCCGGTCTAGCGCGCTGCTTTTCGCCCGCAAGGGCTACCGCGCTGCCGTCGTCGATCTGCGGGCCGAATGCGGAGCCCGGACAGTGGAACTGATTGAGCTGGAAGGGGGCACGGCTGTTGGAATCACTGCAGATGTGCGCAAGAGCCGCGACGTACGCGACGCCATCAACCGCGTCGCGCAACACTTCGGCCGCGTCGACGTGCTTTGCAACAACGCGGGCATCGAGTGCTACCGGCGCGCCCACGAGTACACCGTCGAAGAGTTCAGCGCCATGGTCGACACCAATCTGCGAGGAGCATTCCTGTGCACCAAGTACGCGTACCCCTATCTTCGGAAGCAGAGAGGGGCTATCGTCAACATCTCGTCCGTGCAGGCCTACGCCAATGAGCTGCACATCTCCGCGTACGCGGCAACCAAGGCGGCGCTGCTGGCTCTGACCCGCGGCATGGCCGTCGACTTCGCACCCGACGGGGTCCGCGTCAACGCCGTCTGCCCGGGCGCGATCCGGACCGGAATGCTTGAAGAGGCAATGGGGGGCGTCGGCGACCGTCAAGAGGCGCTTCAGGATCTAGCGCGAGCCATTCCGCTTGGAAGGGTCGGAGAGCCGGAGCAGGTGGCGCAGGCCATCCTGTTCTTGGCTTCGCCGAATGCCGACTACATCACTGGCGCGGCACTCATAGTCGATGGCGGGATCCTCTCCCGCCTCGCCTTGCCCTAGCGGTTTGCTGTCCGCCGTGCAAGGTTGCGCGAGGCCGGATGATGACGCCACAATAGCACTGATACTCGATCATCCAGCATCGAATCTGCTCGCGGCAACCACATGCACTCGTTTGAACGAATCGACAATCCCACTTTGCGAGGCCGAATCTCTGAGCGCGTCCGAATGGCCATCTTGGACGGTACTCTGAGAGCGGGCAGCAAGCTGGTCGAACGCCGGCTCGCCAGTCAGTTCGCCACCAGCCTTACCGCCGTCCGCGAGGCCCTGATCGTACTGGAGGCGGATGGTTTCGTGACGAAGACTCCCAATGCCGCGACTCACGTGACGAAGCTGACACTAGAAGACACCGAGAAGCTCTTCGATGTCCGCCGGGTCCTGGAACGGCACGCCGTAGCCCTGGCTGCCCGCAACTGCTCGTCCGAACACGCCGCCGAACTGGACAAGGCCTATTTCAGGCTCCTCGACGCAGCCCGCGGAAAGCGCGAGGCCGATTTCATCACCACGGACCTGGCCCTCCACTCCAAGATCTGGTCAATCACCGGTAACGAGTATCTGGAGGCTGCGTTGCGGCGCGTCAACAGTCCATTGTTCGCGTTTGTAATGATTCGCCTGGTCGCTGACCGGAGCGCCATGGACCTGACCCATGACGCCCAGTCCCACTCCACACTGCTTGAAGCGATCAAGGCCAACGATGCCGAGCGATCGCAGCGGGAATTCGACATCGCGGTGAATGACTGGCTGGTCAATCTCCGCATCGGAGTTTTTGGGCGTGAGTCACGGGAATCCGCAGTGCCGACAGCACTGCCCAGATCAACCAGCCGCGTTGGCCGGGGGGCTTGATCCTAGTGCGGGGCGGCCGCTTCCGGCCGCAGGCTCGCCCGCGCCAGTTGCGTAGAACTCGACCCCGCTTGCGCGCGTCGCAGAGCGCCGCGTGCCTGCCCGGGCAAAGGCCGGAAACGTCACAACCAGCCAACGCCGCGATCACGGCTCCGCCCGCGCGCGCGCCGGTGCCGACTCGGCAAGCCGATGATAGCGGTTTGGGGCCAGACCCTCGAATCTCTCGAGGGACCCGCTCGGCCAGCGGATCTCGATCGTAACCGAGCCGGGGGGCTCGCCCGGCCCCAATCCAAAAATGATCCTGCGATCATGTGAGGCTAGGAACCCGCCTCCGCCCAGAACCCAGCGCAGCTGCCGCCCTCGACTCGTGCGCAACACTATGCGGGCCCCGATCGCATCCCGGTTGCTGATCGTTCCGCTCAGACGGAGACCGATCCAACCGGCGTCTTGGCCAACCCTGTTGCGGAGCAGGACCGGACGTTCGCCCAGCCGGATGAACGCCACGTCCTCGTCCCCATCGTTGTCGAAGTCACCCGCCGCAAGCCCGCGTGCCAAGTGACCCTCTTGAAACACTGGCCCCGCCTCGGAGCTGATGTTCTTGAATGCGCCGCGGCCGTCGTTGGCGAGCAGCAGCGGTGGTTCCCTGTAGGTCACATCACTGCGCGTGAGCTCGATCATCCGGTTGACATGACCATTGACGATCATCAAGTCGAGATCCCTGTCGTTGTCAAAGTCGAGCATGCGCACGCCCCAGCCAACATAGGTCCGCGTGTGTCGGGCTAGGCCCGACGAATGCGTCAGGTTTTCGAACGGGAACCCTCCCGAATGACGCCACAGGGTGTGGTATTCGTCATGGAAATTGGTGACCGCTAGATCGGGCCAGCCATCCCCGTCGACATCGCCTGCGTCGACCCCCATGCCAGCCAGTGCCTCCCCGTCTGGATCGTAGGAGATTTCGGCCTCAAGGCCAACGTCGGCGAAGGTTCCGTTGCGCTTGTTGAGAAGCAACTGGTCGGGCGAGCCGTCGCGGGCGACATACAGGTCCGTCCAGCCGTCGTTGTTGACATCGACCGCCACGACCCCCAAGGCACGGCCTGCCAGTCCGTCGATACCAGCTTTGGCAGTCGCGTCCTCAAACGACCCCTCTCCGCGATTCCGGAAGAGTGCCGAGACTTGGCCCGGGTAGATCTTCTGCTCGCAATAGGTCGGCTCGCCTGCATAAGCGCAACGTTTCGGGCGCGCGAAGGACAGTTCGGCGTAGTTGCAGACGAACAGGTCGAGCAGCCCGTCACGGTCGTAGTCAAACCAAGCCGCGCCAGCTCCCCAACGCCCCTCGTTCCGCACACCCGCCAGATCCGTCACCTGGGCGAACACACCGCCGTCGTTCCGGAACAGGGCAGATTCTGGATAGCCGGTTAGGTAGATGTCCTGGTCGCCGTCATTGTCGTAGTCCGCCGCCGCAATCCCCATGCCGTAGAATCGCGTTCGCGCGACGCCGGCCTCTTGGGCGACCTCTCGGAAGCGGCCGTTCCCCGTGTTGCGGTACAGGGCGTGTTGGACCGGCCGAGCGCTCTTGCCGCGAGGCGTTTCTCCGCCGTTGACCAAGAACAGATCAAGCAGCCCGTCGTTGTCATAGTCGAGAAAGCCGAGTCCGCCGGTCGTCACCTCGATCAGATGGCGATCCGGTGACTCGCCGTTGAAGTGCGACCAATCGATTCCAGCCTGCTGGGTCACGTCCTCGAATGCCCCTCCGGGCTGGCCAAGTGCGGGCACCACGGACATTCCCAACAGGCAGAAGAGTTCCGGTGCTCGGATTCCTAGGCCGGGTGTCATAGGTCTCCACGGCACCCCGCGATGATTCATCGCGTCGCCCCAATGCGTTCCGCAGCTTCCTCTGGCTCGGTGAGTTGCCGAAAGGCCTGCATCGCCTGCGCCGCTTGATCCGGCCGGCCCAAGCGCCGCCAGCATCGCGCCAGGGCGTAGTGAGTCCGCCTGCTTGCGGGGTCCAGTTCCGCCGCTCGCCGAAGGCTGTCGAGGGCCTGCCGAAATTCGCCTCGCCGGAGGTGCAGGCTGCCAAGATCATAATGCGCGTCCGCAAAGTCTGGGTCTAGGGCAAGCGACTCGCGCAGCAGGGCGAGGCCACCCTCTTCGCCTGACAGATCCCCCCTCTCCGCCCGGTCGAGGTACATTCGCGCGAGTTGGTGGCGCAGTGCGGCGTCGCCCGGGAACCTGACGCTGCTCTCACGGGCCATTTCGATCGCTCTCGCGTGCAGCCCGGATGCCCACAACGCCACTGTCACGGCCAGCCTGACCTCGGCCGAGTCCGGTCCCAGGGCCAGGGCGCGCTCATAAGCTTTGACCGCGTCGAGGAAGTGCTGTTGCCGGACATGGACTAAACCCTTGAGCTGGTGCGAGCGAAACGAGTCCGGAAATCGCTCAACGGCCCGCTCCGCTGTCTCCATGGCCAAGTGCCAAGTCCCGCGCCGTCTCGCGAGAACCAGTCCCAGATCCAGGTGATGCTTCTCGCTCTCCGGCTCGACTGCGACAGCTCGCTCTAGCGCCGCCGCTGCCCGATCGCTATCGCCGCTCTTCTCGAGGCACCATCCAAGCAGGTTCCATGCCTCGCCGCTGTCCGGTTCGCGACCCAGCAGTTCCTCGATTGCCTGGCGGGCCGGCGCGAACCGGCCCATCCGGTATAGGCTCAGCGCCAAGTTAAACGTCAATCGGCCCCATTGCCGGTCACCGGCTCTGGCGGCGTCGAAGAATTTGCTGGCAGATTCGTAGTCATGGGACTCAAAGGCAATCGTTCCAGCCGTTTCGAGGTGCGCTGCCGACGCCCGCAGCGAGCCAAGCTCACCAAGGGCTCGGCGGGCGTCATCGACACGTTCCAGCGAGTACAGAGCGCGGGTGAGCGCCAGAACGGATTCCGCACGCTCGTAGACCAGATGCCCTGCTTGCTCTAGCCTCGACACAGCTGCGGCGTAGTCCCCCATCTTCTCGGCGATCATGCCAGCCAGCAGCAGGCTGGTCGGGTCGTTCGGGCTCGCGGCAAGAACAATCTCGACGTTCTCCCGCGCTTGGGACAGCCGGCCGGACTGCCACTGCCCGGCCGCCAAGCTGCGCCGACTTGCTCGGTCACTCGGATTGAGTCGCACCGCCCTCGAGAATGCATCGTTCGCTTCCTCGCTCTTCCCCTGCATCCCCAAGACATTTCCCAACATTGCTAGCAGCGCAGAGTCGCCGGGTTGCAACCGCAACGCCTGATTGATCAAGGTCTCGGACTCCGCTGCCCGCCCTGCTCGGGCGAGCGACATCGCCCGGGTTGCCAGCGCGCTGGCTTCCTCCGGACGGCTCCGGGCTTGGCCGACTGCCATGGGAGCCTCGGCCAGCGCGGCGGAGAGGACCATGATTCTGAGAGCGCTCATCACTCCTCCCACGCGCCCAGCCCGAGACCAGGCGAGGGAATCCGGTCGGCACCTCCATTCTCGCCCCACAAGGCGTCCGTGGCGGCCTGCCTGGCATTCAGGGCGTTCACTGCGTCGCTTTGGTCCGCCGCCTCATCCGACATTCCGAGACGGTTGTAGGTGCGCGCCAGCAGGATCCGGGACTTGAGGACGTCGGGATGGGAACTGACGATCCCCTCAAGCGAAGCGCGAGCCTCGTTCAGCTTGCCTTGCTCAAGCATGTGCCTAGCCAGCCTGATGCGGCACTCCACGTTCTCAGGGTCAAGCTCTAGCGCCCGACGGGCAGCATCAACGGCCAATGCGTCGAAATCTGGCCCCAAGTTGTCGTAGGCCCGCACGAGGTACACGAATTGGAGCGGGTTGTGCGGATTCGCGGCGATGGCTTGGCGATAGGCCTCAGCCGCGCCGAGCGAGTCACCGGATGCCAGCCGGCTCGTGCCGAGCAGGAAATGTGGCGTGTCCCATGCCGGATCCAGTTCGGTGGCGCGGCCGAATGCAGCGGCAGCGTCGATGAAACGGTGCAAACCGAAGTAGGCCACGCCCAGCGTGTGGTGGAAGCCAGGCCGGTGGTCCATCGGCTGGCTGAAACCGCTTAGGAACCGTAGCGCCCGCTGTTGGCGTCTGGCGCTGATCAGAGCCTCTGCGTAGGCGAGTATGGCCTCTGGCTCCTGCGGACCCAGCTGCAAAGCATGTTCCGCAGCTTGCACCGCTCGTTCCGCGTCGCCCTCTTTCTGCCTCAGGCGCGAGAGTTCGATCCAAACCGCCAAGTCGTCACCGGACAGTGCCAACGCCCGGTCGAGAATGCCGGAAGCCGGCCCAAGCACCCCTTCCCGGATGAGGATCTTCGCCAGCGAGGCCAACGCGGCGGCATCGCGAGCTGTGTCGGCCAGCGCCAGGGCGTCACCGAGGGCGCTTTCCCGTTGGCCTGCGACTAGGCGGGCATCAGCCAAGGCTAGCGCCGCTTCCCAGTCCTCAGGTGCGGCCGCGGTGAGGCGCTCGAGTTCCTGGACGGCTTCGCGAGCGCGGCCGAGACCGAGCAATACCCGGGCTTGGTTGAACCGCGCGGACTGGTTTCGCGGATCTCGCTCCAAGCCCAGCTCGAATGCTTGGAGGGCCGGCTCGAGCTGGCCGCGCGATGCATAGAGCAATCCGAGGTTCAGGTACGGGGTCGGATCGCGCACTCCGATCGCAACCGCGCGCTCGAACGCCTCGACTGCTTCGTCAAGTTCGTTCAAGGCAAGACTGGCCCGTCCGAGCGCCGACCACGCAGCGGCGTCCCGCGGATCTGCGTCAAGCAGTCGCCGAGCGTCCAGTTTCTGCTGGCGCAGCTCGGTAAACGACTCGAGGGCGGCCGGTCCCGGCGCTCCCTGGGCCAGCAGGCTGACGCAGGGCGCCGCTGTCAGGAGCGCTGCGGCACTCCAGCCCGCCAGATGCATGCTCTCCCCGGTTGCAGGTCCCGCACGCACGATCCGAGGCGATGTTCCCGGACCGTCGGGCGAATCCTTGACTTCATCCTAGTCGGATGATACCATTCTGTCGAAGATCGATCATCTATCATTTGGAGGTGAATCATCATGTCCGTTTCGAAAGGGCCCTGCACTGCAACGCGCCCTATCGTTCTCGGCTCCCTGCTGGCGCTGGCCCTTCTGCCGGCCGCCGGCGGCGCGGCGCAGCTGAGGGGCACGGTGTCCGATCCATCCGGAGCCGTGATCCCAGATGCCGAGGTGGAGATCGTCAGCGACGCCACGGGCGTTTCTGACGCAACTAGGACCGACGAGTTCGGGCGTTACCTGTTCAACAGCCTGCGACCCGCAGCGTATACCATCCGTGTCGGGGCGCCGGGCTTCGTCACCGTAAGCCAAGCCAACTTCGTGCTGCGGGTGGACCAGCAGACAGACCTCGACATCGTGCTGGAAATCGGCGACGTGGCGACTACGGTCGAAGTGACCGGACAAGCGCCCTTGCTGAATTCGGTGAGCAGCGCATTGGGCCAGGAAGTCACGAACCGGTACGTCACCGAAGTGCCCCTCTACGATCGGAACGTCACGAATCTCGCGTTTCTCGCTCCGGGCGTCACCCAAGTTGGCGGCAGTGGCGGGCAATCCGGCAGCCAGATCTCGGCCGGTCAGACGGGCACGAACTTCGTCTCGAACGGCCAGCGCAACTCGACTGCCGAGATCCGGCTGGACGGCGGCCTGACCACTTCCCCTGAGACTGGCGAGGGCTCGACCACGCAGGCCTACTACCAGCCGTCGGTCGAGGCGGTCCAGGAGTTCAAGGTGCAGAACAACGGCTTCTCCGCCCAGTGGGGAAGCAACGGCGGCACGGTCATCAACATCGTCTCGAAGTCGGGTTCCAATGAGTTCCATGGAAGCGCCTACTGGTTTGCCCGGCGTCCGACGCTCGACGCCAACAACTTCTTTGCGAACCGGGCCGGGAATCCAAAGGCGGATTTCAAGCGCGACCAGTACGGCGGCGCGGTCGGAGGACCGATCGTGCGGGACCGCACCTTCTTTTTCTTCGACATCGACAACGTGCGCAACGACTTTCCAAGAACGTCGACCGCAACGGTTCCGACCGCGTTGCAGCGCGCGGGAGATTTTTCGCAGACATTCAACCAAGATGGTTCGCTCGTGCTCATCCATCAGCCTTACGAGATCTTCTTCCGGAGGGGCGCTCGGCGGCACCCGTTTCCTGACAACGTCATTCCCGTGAGCCAGCAGGAGCCCGTTGCCCGCAACCTGATGGCCTTCTATCCGGAAGCGAACACTGCGGGCGACCCGGTGACCGGACGGGACAATTTCACGGGCACGGCCACCGGCTCATCGCCGTTCCGCCAGTTCGACATCAAGCTCGACCATGTCATCCGGGCCAATTCCCGCCTAGCGTTCCGCTACAGCCAGCGGACGCTCCAGTCCTCGGCGCCGCTGATCTACGGAAACCCTGCCGATAACGCCAGCAAGACGGACGGAACCGTGCGCAACTCCGTGCTGGAGCACACCTGGACCGTCAATCCCTCGACCGTGTGGGTGAATCGGGTGGGGATCGACCGGGCGTTCATTGACACGCGGTCGCTCTCATTCGATCCGACATCGATCGGATTCCCGGACGTCCTGGTCAACGTCAACAACACCAACATATTCCCGCGTGTGACGGCCAACGGCTATGCTCCGCTGGGGACCAACGGCTGGACAGACACGGTTAACGCCCACACGCAGTGGATGCTCGCGAGCTCCCTGTCGAAGGTCAGCGGCAACCACAATCTCAAGATCGGAGGGGAGGTACGGTTGCCTCTGGTGAACTTCTGGCAGCCGGGCTTCCCGGCGGGCTGGTTTCAGCATGTGCCCAATCCCACCCGCAATCGGGTATTCGGGGGCAGCCCGAGGACTGGGGACTCGATCGCCTCCCTGCTGGCAGGGGCAGGTCATCCGTTTTCGTGGGGAGGCCTCAGCATTGCGCCGTCCATGGCGACGCGCTCGCAGGAAACAGCCTTCTACGCACAGGACGACTGGCGAGTCACGCAGCGGCTCACCTTCAACCTGGGCCTGCGATACGAATGGAGCACGCCGCTAACCGAGCGCCACAACCGCGTCCAGTTCGCCGAAGCGGATGTCGACTCCGGCGTCAGCGTCGAGGGCCTGGGACCACTCCGGGGCGTGAACGTGTTCGCTTCGCCGGGGCGCCGCCGCCCCAACATCGACGCGAACAACATCGCCCCGCGATTCGGACTCGCCTACAAGGCGGGCGGCACGACCGTCGTTCGTGGCGGATTCGGCGTCTACTACGGGGTCTCGCCAGCCACGAACACGCAATACAGCGGTCCTGCGTTTCGCTCGAGCGCGGTTTGGCAACCCACGAGGGACTTCGGCTTCTCGCCCTATGCGACGCTATCGAACCCCTACCCCGATGGTGTTCCCCTGCCGCAAGGGGACCGGTACGGATCCGCCAACCAATGGGGGTACGAATCTAGCGGCGCCCTGTTCTCGGAGTTCAGGAACGCCGAGATCTACCAATGGAGCATTGGAGTACAACAGGAACTGCCGGGGCAGATGGTGCTCGAGTTCGGCTACTCCGGCAGCCGCAGCACGCACCTGATGTTCAATGGAACAGACAATCAGAACTTCGTCAGCCGCGAGACCCGCGAGCAGTACGGGTCCGAAGGCTTGTTCGAGGAAGTTCCGAACCCGTTCCTGCCCTTGTTCCAAGGCCCCCAAGCCATCTTCCGCGAGGCTTCGTCCGCGTACAACGGCGAGGAAATCCCGCGGATCAATCTCCTGCGCCCGTTTCCGCAGTTCGATGGGCCCTTCGCGGGAAGCCACCAGCCTCGGGCCAGCGCCCGCTACGACGCGCTTCAGGTCCGCACTGAGAAGCGCTATTCCAACGGAATCAATTTCGTCGGTAGCTACTCCTACTCGAGGTTGACAGACGATTCGTCCGCGGGAAACAACTCATGGCTCGGGAACAGGGTGCCGATCCAAGATCCCACGAACCTGAGTTTGGAGCACGGCTTGGGCGGCTCAGACACGCCCCACCGCCTAGTGTTCGGCTGGAGCTATGAACTGCCGGTGGGCAGGGGCAGATCCGTGGGGCGCAGCTGGAGCCCCGGCCTCGACGCCGTGTTCGGTGGTTGGCAGATCAACGGCTTCCTCACCTTCCAGTCCGGATTGCCGTTGGGCCTGACCTATGATGCTCCCGAGCTGGCCGACGGCAGCCAGCGGCCAAACCTCAGCGGTCCCATCCTCGGAGCGGAAATCGACGCCGTCGTTGACGGACGAGGAATCCGCTTTGACGAATCGGCATTCTCGGCGCCGCCGCCGCAGACCCCCGGCAACGCCGAGCGCTGGACCGGCGAAGTGCGCGGCGATACGGTCAACAATCTGGATCTGTCGATTTTCAAGGTTCTGACATTCACGGAGGACGTGAGGCTGCAGATCCGTGCCGAGTTCTTCAACTTCACGAACACCCCTCAGTTCGGCCCACCAAACACTTCCTTTGGTAGTCCGGACTTCGGCACGATCAACTCACAGATCAACAGCGCCCGACAGTTTCAGTTCGGCCTGAGGCTGCTGTTCTGAGGCTTGAGCGGGATTCTCGGAGCACGGCCCACACTCGACCGCTCAGGCAAGCGGGCGGATCACTCGGCCTCGCTTCGGCGACTGGCAGTGCTTGGAGCAACGCCCGAACGAACGACAGTTGTGTTGCACTATGCCCGAGGGCGGTGGCCGCAACGATGCGGCGCGGGCCTCTCGACACACAATGCAGGGATCCGTGAGACTGCCTCCCTCCCAGTTTGGCTACTTGGCCCTGGTCTGCGGGACTGGAGCATTCGGCGGGTTCCTTTTCGGCTTCGACACCGCCGTCATCTCCGGAACGGTCGGCCCTCTGGAGCGGCAATTCACGCTGGGCGCAGCTCTGCTCGGATGGACAGTCAGCTCCGCCCTGCTCGGAAGCGTCATCGGGGCGGCCGCATCAGGCGCTCTCAGCGATCGCTACGGGCGCAAGATTTCGCTGATTCTAGCGGGAGTCCTTTTTTTTGTGTCTGCGGTCGGGTCGGCCTTGGCCCCCACTCTCTCGGCACTCATCGCAGCCCGGCTGGTCGGCGGAATCGGCGTGGGCATTGCGGGAATGATCGCTCCGCTCTACGTCGCTGAAGTCTCTCCGGCGGGTGTGCGGGGACGCATGGTGGCGCTCTGCCAGCTCGCGATCACGATCGGCGTATTGAGCGCCTACATGTCAAACGCACTCCTGCGTCAGTTGGCTGACGCGCCGGATTCCTCGGCAAGCCATGGACCATTCAATTGGATCCGGGACGAGGTTTGGCGTGGGATGTTCGCAGCTGAGGCGCTTCCCGCCGCAATATTCTGCGCGGCCTTGCTCTTGGTTCCCGAGAGCCCCCGTTTTCTCGCCAAGCAAGGGGCCTATCAGAAGGCGGAAGAGGTGCTCCGCCGCTTGGCCGGCGGCGCCTCGGCCAGCACCCAGATCGAGGAAATCCGGAACGCGCTGGCGCGCGAGGGCGGGGCGTTTCGCGAACTCTTTTCCGGGCCGCTCGCCAAGCCGACGTTCATCGCCATCTACCTCTCGGTCTTCTCGCAACTCAGCGGCATCGACGTGGTGATCTACTACGGACCGAAGATCTTCGAGGAAGCAGGGTTCTCATTCGGGCGCGCTCTGGATGGCCAGGTGTTCATCGGAATCATATTGGTGCTCTTCACGCTGGTTGCATTGTGGAAGGTCGACCGAGCGGGTCGCAGACTGCTGCTCGCGGCAGGGAACGCCGGAGTCTTGGTGACGTTGCTGTTGATGGGCCTGTTCTTTTCCCTAGGGACGGTCAACGGCGTTTGGCTGATTGTAGCCACGAGCGGGTTCATCGCCTCGTTCGCGTTCTCGCTGGGTCCGATCCCGTGGATCGTCATGGCGGAGATCTTTCCCACCAAGCTTCGGGGACGGGCGATGGCTTTGGCCACCTTGGTCCTGTTTGGCACAACAGGGCTTCTGGGCCAGGTGTTTCCGTGGATGGTGGAGTCACTCGGCGCTGCCAACACCTTCTGGGTGCTGGCCGCCGGGACACTCCCTACTTTCTTCTTCGTTTGGAAGGTTCTACCCGAGACCATGGGGCGCACGCTTGAGGAGATCGAACAAACATGGGCGTCAAGCTACAGAGGTCAGGTCAGTGATTCCGGCACGAGAGATTGAAGGCGCAACCTGCAGGAAGGCCTCGGGGCGGTCGCTGAGTTGACAGCAGCAAGAGGCGAGAATGGCGTCGGCAACGTCGAGGCCCCCCAGCATTCCGGCTCGCCCACCCCCTGAATCGACGGAAGGCACGCGACGAGTCCACGATTGCGCCCTACGACTTGCTCGCTGGCAGTTACTTCCTTGGCGGCGCTGGCGGATCCCCCCAGATGTTCGCCATGCTGCAGGCCGCACTCCCCGGCAGCGGGGCTGCCGGAAGCTTCGAAGCGGTCGAGCTTGGCGTCGATGGCGGTGACGAACTGCCTTACGCGAGCTTTCCTTGTTCCTTCAACAGGTCGGGGCAACGCCGCGCAAGCGCACCTCGGGAAGTTGCTCTCTGACCTCGATCAGTTCGTCGGCCAGTCAGCGCAGGTGCTGGCATTCGGCCACTTTGGAGCGGGCGGCGCACTTGCCGTAGTCTTGGAAAGCCTGACGGAAGTAGGGGGCGTGTGTGCAATCGTCTTCTTTGTGGCAACGGATAGAGGGTCCCCCGCCCTTGGTGAAGATTGCGCTCACTGCACTGGGGCGCAAGTCGCCAACGCCACTGATGTCGGCCAGACTCGTGGCGCGTCTTTGTTCCAAGGCAGGCGCGGAAACAGGGGTTGGGCTTGACGCGGGCGTGGCTTGCAGATATGCCGTGTCAAGGCATCCGCGGCCATCCAGCAGGCAAACAAAGGGAGCGACATGGACGGTTCCCTAAGATTGCGCCGCGACCAACACAGTGTCGTCCACCCCGCCGAATCGCCGAATCGCCGAATCTCCGGGTTTGATCGAATTCTCGGTCTTTGCGATACTAAGGACGGTCGCTTCGGCACGAAACAATCAGGAACTGCATGGCTAAGGAAGAGGGCATCGAGGTCACCGGCACGATCATCGAGCGTCACCCCGGCGGCATCTTCAGCGTCGAACTTGACGACAAGCACAAAGTGCTCGCCCAGATCGCAGGCAAGTTGCGCAAGCACCGCATACGCATCCTCACCGGAGACCGGGTCAATGTCGAACTGTCGCCTTATGACCTGACCCGCGGCAGGATCGTGTACCGATACCGCAGTTGAGCGGCCGGGCGTCAGCACGCCTGCCGAGTCGAATCCGCGCTAGGCTGTAGCCAATGATCCTGTACGTCCTGCGCCACGCCATCGCCGAAGATCCCAGGCCGGGCCAGTCGGATTCCACCCGCCAGCTCACTGAGACCGGCCGCAACAGGTGCCGGCGCGTCCTTGCCCACGCCAAGCGCGTGAAGGTGCAGCCGCAGTACATCCTGACAAGTCCGTATGACCGCGCTGCACAAACCGCCGAGATCGCCAAGGCCGAACTGGGCTTCGATGGCGAGCTCATCACATCGAACGCGCTGGTCCCGTTTGTGAGCGCGCAGGACCTGTGGATCGCAATTCGCGACTACGCCGTTGGCGGCGATGTGATGGTCGTGGGGCACAATCCGCAGTTGAGCGCGCTGGTCGCGTGGCTGCTCGGCGCGAGGGCGGGCGCGTTGTGGTTGAAGAAGTCCGGCCTCGTAGCACTCGACATCGGCAGTGCCGGACCGCACCCGCGAGCCGAACTCTCATGGCTGCTGACTCCGGGTTCGGTGGGGCGCTGACCGGGGCCCGGCCAACCGCATCCTGCGGGCCTATTTTCCATGGCGTCTAGCTTTGCGGACATCCACCGCCCGCTGGCACGGTTCTTCCGCAGCCGACGGCTGCGCCGCTTTGCCCGAAGCTTCGAGCTGGACCCGCAGACCAGCGTGCTAGACCTTGGGGGGTCCGAATACTACTGGCCTTGGCTGAAAGTGCGGCCTCGCGTGATCGTGGCGAACTTCGAGCAGCGCGATCTTAAAAAGGCGGATCTTGACTGGGTCCGAGCGGACGGCCGCAAGCTGCCGTTCAAGGACGGCGCGTTCGATGTGGTGTACTGCAACTCCGTGCTCGAGCACCTGCCCGACGAGGGCAGTCGCAGCGCGATGGCGCGAGAGGTGGCGCGCGTCGGCCGCGGCTACAGCGTCCAGACGCCGAACCGCTGGTTCCCGGTCGATGCTCACACCCTGACGCCCGCGTTCCACTTCCTCCCCAAGCGGTGGCAGTCGCGGCTCGCGCGAAATTTCACCCTGTGGGGCAGGCTCCAGCGACCCACGCCCGCCGAGGCGCGGGGCTTTGTCGAGAACATCCGCCTGCTCACGGCGCGAGATCTGCAACGGCTCTTTCCCGATGCCGTGATCGAGCGGGAACGCGTTCTCGGGCTGACCAAGTCAGTCATCGCCGTTCGCCAGCAGCGCCGGTAGATCGCGGGCGGAGTCGAGCACCCAGTCGGGGCGCCCGTCGCCGTCCAGATCGCCGGGTCGGAACTTCCCGGTTCGCACCAAGGCCGAGCGCAGGCCGGCGCCCTGGGCTCCCAGCACGTCCACGCGGAGGTCATCGCCGATCATCAACAGATCCCCCGGAGGGAGCCCTAGGTGCGCGGCCGCTTGCAAGAAGAACTCCTTGCTGGGCTTTCCCATCACGGTGGCCTCGCAGCCGGTCGCGCATTCCAGAGCGGCCACGAACGGAGCGACATCCAAGTTGGCCCCGTCGGACGATTGCCAGAAGCGGGTCAACCCCAGCGCGACCAAGCGGCGCTCGGGACGGCCGTGCAGCAGGCGGAAAGCCCTGTTGAGCCGATAGTAGTCCCAAGCCGCGCCGAGGTCTCCGATGACCACGTAGCCCACCGCGTCGTCATCAGCTGCCTCCAAGCCGGCGAACTCGGCGCGAGTGCCGTCGGGAACGAACAGCGCCGCCGCCCCGCCCCCCCTGCTGCGAATCCAAGCGGCCGCCGCGACCGGGGGCGTGAGAATGTCTCCGGGCGCGGCCCTGATGCCGAACTTGGCCAGCTTCGTGACCAGGTCGCCGCGAGGTCGCGACGTAGTGTTGGTCACGAACAGCGTGGCAGCACCGCTGCGCCGCACCTCTTCGACGGCGCCAGCGGCGCCCGGAATGGGATCCTCGCCGTTGTAGAGCACGCCATCGAGATCGAACAGCACGCCGCGAATCATCGGCTACAGGCTAGCGCAGAGGCTGGAGTCGCAACGGGCCGAGCGGATTCAGGGCCGTTGCTAAACTGATCGTCTTGTGGTCGGCGGCCTGCGGCTCTCGCGCCGGAGGCTATGATGAAAGCGAGCGGGATCTTTGCGATGAAGGCCTCGGACGAGACAGTGCAATTGATCTGGGAGGGATTGCTCGACACCGATGGCATGCGCCGGTACTACGGATATCTGGCCGGCCGGCTGGAGCGGCTGTCCTCGCTGCTGCAGATCGGCGCGGTCGGACTCGCGTCTGGCGCATTTCTCACGCTGATGTCGCACTTCCCGGCATGGGTTCCCGCAGCGGCGATCGCCCTTTCCGCCATCGCCGGCACTATCCTAGCCTTCCGGAAATACGCGGCGAAGGCCGGCCGCAGCGCGGAGATCTATCGAGATCTCGCCCGGCAAATGCACGAGTGGGAGCGGCTTTGGGCCGACGTGGACTCGCGAGACGATGCCGACCTCATAGCGGCGTGGGACGACCTGTCGACACGCCAAGCCGCCATTGTCGAGCGCGCGCCGTTCGAAGTGCCGCTGTCGAAGTCGCTTGCGAGGCGCAGCTACAGGGAGGCCGACCGATTTTGGGCCGAGCGCTATGCAACGGCCTGAGCGCAAACCCTCCGAGCGGATTGCGCAGAGCCCGCCGTCGCCGCCACGCCCGCACCCGCATCCACCGCGCCCCAGACCCCGCCCGAAGCCCGGTCGCCCCTCGCCGCAACGAGTTGGTGAGGAGTCCTAGAGGCACGAAAGGGATCGTTTCTCACTCCGACGAGCCAATCCATGTCGAATCCACTCAAACACGCAAGCGCAACCATCACCGACGGGCGGGACCGGGCGCCGGCCCGCTCGATGTTCAAGGCGATCGGCTTCGGCGACGAAGATCTGGCCAAGCCGATCATCGGCATCGCCAACACCTGGATCGAGACGATGCCATGCAACTTCAACCTGCGGGACTTGGCCGTGAAGGTCAAGGAGGGCGTCCGGGCCGCGGGGGGCACGCCGATGGAGTTCAACACCATCGCCGTGAGCGACGGCATCACCATGGGCACCGAGGGGATGAAGGGATCGCTGGTCAGCCGCGAGATTGTCGCGGACTCCATCGAGCTGGCAGGCCGCAGCTACATGTTCGACGGCATCATCGCGCTGGTGGCCTGCGACAAGACCATCCCGGGCGGCGCGATGGGGCTCGCCCGTGTCAACGTGCCATCGGTGCTCCTCTACGGCGGCTCCATCCTGCCAGGCCAGGTCAACGGCGTCGACATCACCATCCAAGACGTGTTCGAGGCGGTCGGGGCGCACGCAGCGGGCAAGATCAGCGACGAGGAGTTGCTGGCCATCGAGGATCATGCCTGCCCCGGCGCCGGCGCATGCGGCGGGCAGTACACGGCCAATACGATGGCCACGGCCATGGAGATCATCGGCATTTCGCCCATGGGCAGCGCGAGCATTCCAGCCGTCGACCCGCGCAAGGACGACGCGGGCTACCAAGCGGGCCTGGTCCTGATGGAGGCGCTCAAGGCAAACCGTCGGCCGCGTGACATCATGAACCGCAAGGCGTTCGAAAACGCCATCGCCAGCGTAGCCGCAACCGGCGGATCCACGAATGCCGTGCTGCACCTGCTAGCCCTAGCCAAGGACTGCGAGGTCGACCTCACCATCGACGATTTCGACGCCATCAGCGAGCGAACTCCCCTGCTGGTAGACCTCAAGCCCGGCGGCAAGTACGTGGCCGCGGACGTCGACAAGGCCGGCGGAATCCAGCTCATCGCACAGAGGCTCGTCGAGGGCGGCTACGCCGATGGAACGCAGGCCACCGTCACGGGCAAGTCGCTCGCCGACGCCAGCGCGACGGCGGCAGAGACCCCGGGGCAAGACGTCATCCGGGCGGTCGGCGATCCGATCAAGCCGACCGGCGGACTGGTGATCCTGAAGGGCAATCTCGCGCCCGAGGGCGGAGTAGTGAAGGTCGCGGGCAGCGATCACCTCACGCATCGCGGCCCGGCCAGGGTGTTTGAGAACGAAGAGTCAGCCATGCAGGCCGTTACCAGCGGGTCGATCAAGGATGGCGACGTGCTGGTCATCCGCTACGAAGGCCCGGCCGGCGGACCCGGGATGCGCGAGATGCTGGGCGTGACCGCCGCGATCGTGGGCGCAGGACTGGGCGAGACCGTTGCGCTGCTCACCGACGGCAGATTCAGCGGGGCCACCCGCGGGCTCATGGTGGGCCACGTCGCGCCGGAAGCGGCCCGCAACGGACCGATCGCAGCGGTCAGGGACGGCGATATCGTGGTGATCGACTGCGCCCAGCGCAGCTTGAACGTCGAAGTGTCCGACGCAGAGCTGGCGGCTAGGCTCGCAGCACTGGAAGCACGGCCGGTTCGCTACCCTTCCGGCGTCTTCGCCAAGTATGTGAAGCTCGTCTCGTCATCGTCCCGAGGGGCCGTCACGCACCCGCTGTAGGCAACGCTACCGCGGCCCAGGCATCCCCGGCCAATCTCAAGGCCGGCGAATCACTGATCCGCCGACCGCTGCAGCAGGTCCTTGATCTCTGCCCGATCGTTCGGCACCGTCACGGGGGCGTTCCCAAACGTAGACTGGATCGGCTCGCCCGAGGGAGTCTTCAACTGCCCCGAGTGGTAGTGGTACACATAATCCGGATCTTTCAGCAGGTGTCCGGTCAGGATGGCTGACACATCTGCGTCCGGCTTGATCGTGCCGGCTCGCACCAGCTTTCGGATCCCGGCCAGAGTTGCGGCCGAGGCCGGCTCCGAGCCGATCCCGCAGCGGCCGATCACAGCCTTGGCGTCGGCGATTTCCTGTTCCGTGACAGACTCCACGACACCCGAAAGCGCCTTGACTTCAGATTCCGCTTTGCGCCAAGACACCGGATCGCCGATGCGGATCGCGGTTGCCAGCGTTTCGGGCTCGCGCACGGCCCGGAGCACCCCGCCGTCGCGAAACAATCGCTCGAACGGGGCCGAGCCAGCGGCTTGCACCACCGCCACGCGCGGAAGGGCGTCGATCAAGCCGGCGGCGTGCAGCTCGCGCAAGCCCTTTCCCAAGGCGCTGATATTGCCCAAGTTGCCGCCGGGCAACACGATCCAGTCCGGCACCCGCCAGCCGCGCTGTTCGAGCATCTCGATGACGATCGACTTCTGGCCCTCGATGCGGAACGGGTTCACCGAATTGAGCAGATAGATGCCGAGATCGGCTGCAAGCTCCCGGACCAAGCCCAGAATCTGGTCGAAGTTGGCCTCCACTTGAATGGTGAGAGCGCCGTACTCCAACGCCTGTGCCAGCTTGCCGTAAGCGATGTTGCCCGCGGGCAGGAAGATCACCGCCTGCATGCCGCTGGCTGCCGCGTAGGCGGCGAGCGAAGCCGAAGTGTTGCCGGTCGAGACGCAGGCCACGCGTCGCATGCCCAAGATCGCGGCCTGCGTTACCCCCGCGGTCATGCCGTTGTCCTTGAAGGACGCGGTCGGGTTGTAGCCCTGGTGCTTGAACTGCAAGCCTTCAAGCCCCGCGTATCGCGCGGCTCGCGGGGCGTCGAACAGCGGCGTGTTGCCTTCCGGCAGGGTGACGATCCGGGCCGTGTCGGTGACGAACGGCAGCATCTCCCGGAAACGCCAGACCCCGCTCACGTCTAGCGGGTCAAGGCTGGTCCTGCGCCGCTGCCAGAGTGATTTCAACTGCTGGGCCTGCGTGTCTTCAAATGAGTTGACGACCTCCAGCAAGCTCCCGCAATCCCCGCAGGAGTAAACGATCTCGCTCAGCCCATAGCGCCTGCCGCAAGTGGGCGAGAAGCACGATAAGTACGGGGCCACGGCAGGCAAATCTCATCGTATCAGCGCCTGATCCGCACACTTGTCACGAGGTCATCGCTTTGGTCTGGAACTCAAACGATCCAGAGACCCTGCCGCCCTTCGCCGTCCCCGCACCAGAACGTTCAAGCGTGCTGGGCCATCGAGGATTGGTTGGGCAGCTACCCGCACTTACGGAATACAATGAATTTCCTATGGCCGTCTCGAATTCCCGGACGGTAGAGACCGTATCTGACTCGGATCGCTCTGCGGTGCCTAAAATCGAGCAGTCTGAACCGGTCGAGACTGAGTTGGCGAGTACTGCCCAATCGGAACTCGGTCGGCAGCGGCCAGTTGGCAACCGCGACGCGGACGACGCGCGGTCTGTCCGAGGTCGGACGTGGCGAGATCAACTAGAACACGAGATCGAAGGGAACTGGGCGCGGCTTGCCGCGCATGGAGACCAGCTCCGCTGCAATCTCTCCGACCGTGCCGTCTTCGTGCTTGATGACGCAATCCACTGGCTCTCGGAAGCACCTGCATCTTCAGTGCAAGCTATCGTGACTGACCCACCGTACGGATTGGTGGAGTATAGTCGCGAGAACCTTCGGAAGAAACAGAGCGGGCATGGTGGTGTGTGGAGGATCCCACCCTCCTTTGACGGTTCCAACCGACGGCCGCTGCCCCGCTTTACGGTCCTGTCAGACGACGAAATCGCTCAATTACACAGCTTCTTCGGCGCGTTCGCATTTGGAGCGCTCCGTATCCTTGTACCCGGTGGACATCTTTTCTTAGCCTCTAACCCTCTTCTGTCGACGGTGACCTTTCACGCGATCCAGCAGGCGGGATTCGAAAAGCGGGGCGAGATCATCCGCCAAGTTCAGACCCTGCGGGGCGGAGACCGGCCGAAAGGGGCGGAAGATGAATTTGATGATGTATCGGTCATGCCTCGGTCGTGCTGGGAACCGTGGGGGATCTTCCGAAAACCGTTTGAGGGAACAGTCGCCCACAACCTGCGACAGTGGGGGGCGGCAGGACTTCGGCGGATCTCGCCTGACACGCCCTTCAAGGACGTGATCCGATGTTCTCCAACGCGCGGCGAAGAGAAGCGAATCGCCCCGCATCCGTCGCTCAAGCCCCAGAGGTTCTTGCGGAAGATCGTGCGAGCTTCGCTGCCTCTCGGCATCGGAATCGTCTACGACCCGTTTGCCGGCAGCGGATCAACCCTGGCCGCAGCCGAGGCGGTGGGCTATCGCTCCGTTGGTACAGACCACGACTTGGAATACTTTGAACTCGCTCGCGGATCGTTTAAGCAGCTCGCGGCGCTATAACCTCGCCGACCATGACGCCGAGTGAGGTCTTCGACGAATTCCGGTCGTCCTTCCGGTCCCGCAAGTTCACTGCAGGCCTGCTGCTTGCATTCATCGATTTCTTGGTCGAGCTCGATGTGCCGGTTCTCGGTCTCTCCTCGTTTGAGGGCTTCCTGATCCGCTTCAAGCGCCAGACGACGACAGCCGCTGGTACGCGGGCCAACACTCTCATCGTCGACCGGGGAAGCGGACAGACTCTCAGCATCAGGCCGTTTTACGACAGAGCCGAGCGCTATTTTCGCGCCGAGAAAAAGCGATTCGACTATCCGAGCTGCGCCCCTCACGCAACACAGGCTTGGTCTGACTACACCCCTTGGCTCGATGCGCTCGTCACGTTTCAAGCAGAGGATCTTGCTGCGCTGCGGGCACGGATTTGTGAATTCGTACTCGAAGAACTCGAGAGCCATGAATTCGACCCTGCTTCCGTCAAGATCGAGCCACCCCTCTTTCGGCTGCTGCTTGAGGAATTTGACCTGAGCAAACACAAGGGGGAGCGGACCGGTGCAGCCTTCCAAGGCATCGTGTTCGGCTTTCTGCGCGCTGATGACCCCTACCTTCAGATGGAAATTGAGAAGGTGCGCACAGGTTCGAAACGCCTCCAGCGAGTTGGTGACATCGATGGCTGGGAGGGTGCCCATCTGGCTGTGTCTGTGGAGGTTAAGCAGTACGTCCTCTCAGATGACGATATCGCGAAGCTCGAAGCGTTCGCCAACGAGACGGGTCGGAGGGCGGCTCTGGGGATCGTCGCGGCGTTGGGTTTCAACGAAGGTGTGCGAGAGCGGCTTGAACTCCTTGGAGTGCGCTCTCTTGACATTTCTGACATGCGACGGAGTGTCGCCCTCTGGCACCCCCTGAAGCAGCGAGCAGCGGTTTCGTCGCTGATCTATTACGTCCGTCACGTCGAGAAGAGCGCTGCATTGGCGAAACGGATCGACGCATTTCTGGACAGCGCCGCGAGCGAATGGAGCGTGCGGTAAGGCTGTCGGGCAGGGCTAGAGTATCTGGCAAGTTCCCTCTACTTTCCTTCCAGATCGCGTTGTGGTCGTCCTCGGGTCCTCACCCATCGCCGGCCAAGTGCCGACCCGAAGCGAAGTCTCGACTGTTGATGAAGTTGACCGGGGCGAGCGCCCACACGACTCGACCTTGTCACACACCGCGCTCCTGCGCCAAAATCGTATCCGATGCAATTCCGTCTCGTAATCTCGGCCATCTTCATCCTGGCGTGGGCCGCGCAAGCGCGCGCCCAGCCGAATATCGTGCTGATCCTCGCTGACGACATGAGCTGGGTGGGCACCTCGGTGCTGATGGACCCGGCCAGGCCGGACTCAAAGTCTGACTACCACAGCACGCCCGCGCTCGAACGGCTCGCCAGCCAAGGCATGCGCTTCACGGATGCTTACGCGCCCCACCCAAACTGCTCTCCGACGCGCCTGGCGATCCAAACGGGCAAGACACCGACCCAGCTCGGCATGACCGACATCATCAACCGCAACAGCGGGCCGTTTTACGAAGGCCTGCCGATGGTCCCGCCGCAGCACATCAACCACATTCCCCACGCCGAGGTCACGATCGCCGAGTTCATCAAGCGGCACCGTCCGGGCTATGTCACCGCGCACTTTGGCAAATGGCATTTGGGAGGCGGCGGCCCGGGCCAGCACGGCTACGACGAGCACAGCGGCACGACGTCCAATCGCGAAGGCGGCTCCCGCGCCCCGGACCCCAAGCGCACCGTCAGCGTCACCACCCGCGCCGTGGACTTCCTAGATCACCGCAGCCGCAGTGGGGAACCATTCTTCCTGCAGGTGTCCTACTACGCCGTGCATCTGGGCATCTTCGCCTTCGACGAGACAGTCGCGGAATTCGAGGCCAAGCCCAAGGGCCAGCGGCACAACCATGCCGGTCACGCGGCGATGACCCACGAGCTGGACACCGGCGTCGGGCGGATTCTTGACGCGCTCGACAGCCTCGATCTTGCGGACAACACCTACGTAATCTTCACCTCCGACAACGGCTCGTATCACGAAGCGGGCCAGACAAGGGTATCCAGCAACGCTCCACTGCGCGGCCAAAAGGCCTCAACCTGGGAAGGCGGGATCCGCGTGCCGCTGCTCGTCAGAGGGCCGGGGATCACGCCTGGCAGCGTGAGCCAGGTGCCGGTGACGGGCACCGACCTATTCCCTACGATCGCCGACATGGTGCAGGTCCAAGCCGAACTGTCGCCGCTCATCGAGGGGGCCAGCCTGCGAAGCCTGCTGTCGAACGAAGGCGCCGGTTCGCTTGCGCGCCGGTTCGACAGCCTGGTCTGGCACTTCCCGCACTACCAAGTGCAGAAGGGCACCACGCCGATGTCGTCGATTCGCGCGGGCAACTGGAAGCTCGTCAAGTTGTACGAGACTGGCAAGACGTTCCTGTACGACCTCAGCGCCGATATTGGCGAAACCAAAGACCGCAGCGCTGACAAGCCGGAGATGGCGCGGGAACTGGCGGCGCAGTTGGACCACTACTTGGCGGAGGTAGACGCGCCGATGGCGCGGCACAGCAAGTGACGGATCGATCTATCAAGCCGGCGACGAAACGGCACTCGCCGTGCCTGCCTCGGTTCGCTCTGCTGGCGGCCGTGTCGTGGCTCCTCAGCGGCGCGGCACTCCCCGCTCGCGGGCAAGATCTCGACCTGGTCCTGTACGCGGGAGATCCCGCCAAGCCGGCCATGATCGACAAGATCGAAGACGCCGAAGAGCGCGATGCGTTCGTGGCATTGAAGGCAGTTGAAGATCCGGGCCGCAAGCGAGAGCTGGCCGAGGAGTTCTTGCGGAAGTATCCGGAATCATGGCTGACAAGCTTCGCGCACTCGATGGCGGCCAAGGCGTGCGTGGCCTTGGACGATCTGCAGGCCGGACTGGACCATGCCAAGCGGTCCCTCGAAATCCTTCCCGAGAATGGCTCGCTGCTTGTCACTCTGGCCAACGTCCAAGTGCACGGCGGGCTGCTCGACGAGGCAGAAGTGAGTGCGACCGACGCGTTGGAGCACCTGCGCCGCTTCCAGCATGCTTCCATCTACTCGAAGGCCGAATGGGAGCGCATCCGGCGGGAATTGCAGGGATCGGCTCACTACGTGCTCGGCCGCGTGGCGGCGACCCGGGGCTTGCGCTCGAGCGGGCAGCGCCGGGCCGAGCAACTCTCTGTCGCGCAACGCTCGCTTCGCTCCGCGATCGCTTTGAACCGCTCCGACGGCATCGCCACGCTGCTGCTGGGCATTGTCGATTACGAGCTTGGCAACCGGGACGCGGCCCTTGCGAGCCTCGCCCAGGCCGCGCAAGCCCCGGGGCCGGCCCAGTCCAGAGCGCTGGCCAAGTTGCAAGAGATACATCGATCCGGCGGTTCTCCGAACAAGTCGTTCGGAGAGTTTCAGGCCGGCATTCGCCCGCTGCGGATCGATCCGCGCTGGAACCAAGAAACGCCCGGCGAGATCCGAGACGAGTCCGGAACATATGCGGGCAGCGAGTCCTGCGCCGCGTGCCACCAAGAGGTGGCGGAGGCCTGGTCCGGCACCGGAATGGCCAAGATGTTCCGCACGTATGCTCCGGAGAACGTCATCGGAGACTTTTCCAAAAACAACGAATTCCGCGACGCCAGCGGCGAGTTGCTCGGGCGCATGCTGATCGAGGACGGCCGCCACTACTTCGAACTGCCCGCTGGCGCACGCCAGAAGCGCTTCCGCGTCGACTACACGATCGGCTCGAAATGGCAGCAGGCGTACGCGACGCGGCTGCCGAGCGGCCGCATTCACGTCGTGCCCATCCAGTACAACCGCCTGCACGACAAGTGGGTGAATTTCTGGGAGATCTTGGACGACGGGTCGTCAGAGCGCTCCAAAGTGCGGAACTTCCACCAGATGAAGGCCGCGACCAGCTACCAAGTCCACTGCTCGGCGTGTCACACCAGTCAGGTGCAGGCGGAGGGATCGGTGATCGCTCCCGAGCGCATGACGTTCCGGGAAACCGGCGTGAACTGCGAGATGTGCCACGGCCCGTCCCAAACGCACGTCGACGCGATGCAACAGGGACGCGAGGTGTCGGCCGCTGCGAACGAACCGCCGCTGCGGTTCAACGATCTGGACCACCGCACCTACGTCGCGGCGTGCGCGCAGTGCCACATGCAATCAGGGGTCATCCAGCCCGGCGCCCGGGGCGAGCTCAACTACTCGGGCCGGCAGGTAGCCTTCATGACCGAGCGCTTGCAGCGCCCGTACGAGGAATACTCGCGCAACGCGTTCTACAAGGACGGCCGATTTCGCGAGACCACGTTCATCGTGGAGGCCTTCATGCGCACCCAGTGCTTCCGCCAGGGCCAAGCGCACTGCGGCCACTGCCACGACCCTCATCCCGCCGACAGCGAGACCAACCCCACCTCGCTGAAATTCCGCGCCGACCAAGACCAGATGTGCCTGCAGTGCCACCAGACGCTGGCCGCGAGTGTCGAGTCCCATACCCGCCACCCAGTAGGTTCAGAAGCCAGCCGCTGCGCGGCCTGCCACATGCCGGCGATCATGAACAGCATGATGTTCATGGCGGGCACGCACCGCATCGACGATATCCCCAATGCCGCCATGACGGAGAAATTCGGCCGCTCGGACAGCCCGAACGCCTGCCTTGCGTGCCACTCGGAGGAGTCGAACGCCTGGCTGGCGAGCGAGCTCGCGAACTGGTAGCGGCCGACGCGCCTAGCGACCGCGAAATCGCGGGGGGCGCTTCTCCAAGAAAGCCCGCGTGCCTTCCTTGACGTCCTCGGTGGCACAGCTCAGCGCATACTGGGCAACTTCCCATTCCAACGCCTCGGCCAGCGGCATTTCCATGCCCCGGTTCACCGCTTGCAGCGTCAGGCTGATCGCCAGCGGCCCGTTGCGCAGGATTCTCGCGGCAAGACTCTTGGCCTCCGCCATCAGGCACTCGGGCTCTACGACGCGATTGACCAAGCCGATTTCCAGCGCGCGTTGGGCGTCGATAGGGTCGCCGGTCAGTAGCAGCTCCAGCGCGAGCCCCTTGCCGACGATCCTGGGAAGCCTCTGCGTGCCGCCGAAGCCGGGCACGATGCCCAGCTTGAGCTCCGGCTGGCCGAGCCGCGCTTTGGACGATGTCACGCGGACGTGGCAAGCCATCGCCAATTCCAGCCCGCCGCCCAGGGCAAAGCCGTTGATGGCAGCAATGACCGGTTTCTCCAGCGATTCGATCTGGTGCAACAACGCCTGCCCGCGAAGCCCCCACTGCCGCCCCTCGAGCGGGGTAAAGCCTGAAACCTCTTCGATGTCCGCTCCGGCGATGAAGCTCTTTTCTCCCGCGCCCGTGACTATCACTGCCGAGACATCGCCCGACGTCCCAGCTTCGGCGAAGAACTCGCCGAGTGCGTCTAGCGTCTCGCCATTGAGCGCGTTGAGCTTGTCGGGCCGATTGACGGTGAGGACCGCCATGCCGTCGGCGCAATCTACCAGAAGGTTGGCGTAAGGGCCCATCGGCTCCCGCACACGTCTGGTTTCAAGGGCCGGACCGGCTGCGGTTCCAGACCGGCAGCCGGAGAGTCCGGCGCTACTTGGAAATCTCCTCGATCTCCTGCGGGATCGCAGGCACGAACAACACCCGCGAGCGATCGCCCACTTCGATGACCTTCAACGGCGACGACGTGTCCTCGGTCAGCAAGAAGGTGTTCCCTCCCGCCAGCGGTGCCAGCGCCCTCGGCGCGCAAGCGCAGGGAGTAAACTGCGCGACGCCCCCGCCCAGCGGAACTGACGCAACTCCGCCAGAAACAGCCGCGGCGACGAAGCGCCCATCGGCCGTCACCTGGACCCAGAAAGGATTTTCGATGAAATCGTCGACTGTCGCCACTGACGAGGCGTGCCACCAACCGGAGCTCGAGCGCAGCAGCAACACTTCGTTCGCACCGGCATCAGCGACCACCGCATCATCGCTGCCCGAGAAGAATGCCAAGCCGCCCAAGCTCTCGATGCCACCTACGCGCTGCGGCAGCTGATCCGGCTTCAGCATGTACAGCGCCCCGCCGGCTTCGGCCATCGAAGCGGCCAGCACAGTGCCGGAATCGCTAAGCGCGAATCCCTTCCAGCCTCCGATGCTCTCGAGGCTGTCGACCTCGTCACCCAACAGCGGCCTGCCATCCACGACTTCGAGCAGCTGAAGGCGTCCGGTGGCGCTCGAATACAGAGCGGCGCGCCGGCCGCTCGGACTAAACATGGCCCCATCCGCGGCCATGGCGTCTTCCAGGGCGGTCGCTGCAGGCGGCGTCACAGCGAGGTTGACCCAGAGCATGCGACCTTCGTCGTTTTGGACGATCACCGACTTCTGGTCCGGTGCCAGAACAGCCTGCATGATCGGGAAGCCGAGATCAATGGGAGCGCTCAAGCTGGAAGCTCCGGGGAACCCGTCCATGCGGCGAAGCTCGCCGGTCTCCGGATCGAACACGTAGCCCAGCACGGGCGCGTCGAGCGAGAAAGTGCTCGCTGCGGACAATGTGGGAACAAGTAGGATCAGGGCCCCCAGCACAAGGCGGCCGAAACTCGATTTCATGGCAGAACTAACCTTACTTACAATGGCGAAAGTAACCCTTGTAGGTTACCTGAGTGCGCACGGCGGTGCTTGACGGCCCCATTGTGGGACGGACCATAGGCCTATCGCTCCTCTCAATCGGCCCCTATGCCAGCTACGCCACGAGTCTGCGCAGTAAGCTATCTCAACACCGCGCCATTGGTCTGGGGCCTGGCTCACGGTCCGCAACGGCGGCTGGTTGAACTGGAATTCGCGACGCCCGCCGACTGCGCCGAGAAGTTACGCTCAGGCGACGTCGACGCCGGGCTGGTCCCGACCATCGAATTGGCGCGGCAACCCGATCTAGAGGTCGCGCCGCGAGGCTGCATCGCCTGCCGCGGATCCGTCCGGAGCATCCTCCTGGTCTGCAAGAAGCAGTTCGCCGATGTCGAATCGATTGCGATCGATAGCGGGTCTCGCAGCTCGGTAGTCTTGGCGCAGGTCTTGGCTCTCGAACTCCACGGCACGAGACCCGCCGTCCATCCCCATGCCCCGCAGCTCGACAAGATGCTGCAAGCCGCCGATGCCGCCCTGATCATCGGAGATCCAGCCTTGAGGCTCGACCCAGAAATGTCCGACTGGCGGGGCCAGCCGGTTCATGTTTACGATCTCGGCGCAGAATGGCAGGCTCTCACCGGCCTTCCCATGGTGTTCGCTGTTTGGGCCGCAAAGCCCGTTGAGAACCCGGCAGCATTGGTGGCCGCGCTGGCGGGATCGGCCACCCACGGCCTCGCACGGATCGAGGAGATCGTGGCAGCGGAGAGCCGCCGGCTGGGATTCGAAGCAGGTCTCGTCCGGAAATATCTCACGCGCCACATTCGCTACGAACTCAGTGCTGCCGAACGCGAAGCGATGGAGACGTATCTGCGGTTGGCAGCGAGGCAAGGCCTAATACAGGAACCAAGGGCTATCCGCTACCTGTCCGACGCCGGGCCAGCCCGCGAGTTCGGCGTTAGGGCTGACGTGATGCCGCCTCAGGGGCGCACAGCGCCCGGCGGCAAAGTATGATGGACATCTCCGGAACGGCCCATGGCCAGTGCGGCTCGAACCTTTTGCGGCACTGCAGCGCCCTGAGCGGGCCGCGAGCAGAGACGATGATGACCAAGGACCAAGCCCGGGAGTCTTTCAGGAGCGACGATCTCATCGGGCTCGGGATGGAGGCAGACGCCTTCCGCGAAAAGCTGCACCCGCACGGCATCGCCAGCTACATCATCGACCGCAACATCAATCACACCAACGAATGCACCGAATACTGCAGCTTCTGCGCCTTTTACCGGCCGATGGGCCATTCCGAGGGCTACGTGCTGCCGTTCGAGACGATCGCGGACAAGATCCAAGAGACGGTGGATTGCGGGGGAACCGGCGTGCTCATGCAGGGCGGCGTGAATCCAAACCTCGCAATCGACTACTTCGAGGACCTGTTCAGCCGCCTCAAGCAGCAGTTCCCGGAGGTCCAGCTGCACTGCCTGTCGGCACCCGAAATCCTCTGCATCGCCGAGGTGAGCGGCCTCACCATCAAGGACACGCTGATGCGCCTGCAAGACTCCGGCATGGACTCCATGCCCGGCGCCGGCGCGGAAATCCTCGACGATGAGGTGCGGCGTCGCATTGCCAGGCTCAAGTGCACCACCGAAGACTGGATCACAGTCCATCGCACGGCGCACCAGATCGGCATGAACACGACCGCAACCATGATGTTCGGCTGCGGCGAAACCATCGAGCATCGAGTCGCTCACCTCGAGACATTGCGGCAGCTGCAGGACGAGACGGGCGGCTTCACGGCATTCATCCCGTGGCCCTTCCAGCCGGACAACACGGCCCTGGGCAAGAAGGTTCCCGAAGAAGCGACCGCTTGCGAGTTCCTGCAGACGCTGGCTATTTCGCGGCTATACCTGCACAACATCCTCAACGTCCAGACTTCCTGGGTCACACAGGGACTCAAGGTGTGCCAGCTCGGGCTGCGCTTCGGCGGCAACGACGTGGGCAGCGTAATGTTAGAGGAAAACGTCGTCCGCCAAGCCGGCGCGAGCCATTCGGCCACGGAAGAGGACTTGCGGCGGATGATCCGCGAGGCAGGGTTTATCCCCAAGCAACGCGACACCCTGTACCGGACCTACTTCCTGAATTGATCGGAACGCGCGGACAGCGTGGGGGCGGGGCACTGCGACCACGCGGCACACCGCAGTGGATCTTGGAGCGGCCCACCGATGCGCCGTTGATCGTGTTCTTGCGGGAACGCGCGCAGGCCCGTGTGTTGGCGTACTCTGGGTTCTCGGCGACGTTGACCTTGATCGGCAGCAGCTGGTTGTTGCGTTCCACGGCGGAGCCACGTGTCGGCTCGGCAGCCGTGAGTCACAACAGAGCCATGGGCGCTGGAGTCCGACCGTTGCTAGCGGGATTCCGGGTGTCACGGCCAAGCTCCCCTCGGCTAAGAACGGTTCCGAGACCCAAGTACGCTGCGTACATGAGCTTTCGGTAGTCGACAAGGTTGCCAACCGCCACCATGGCTTGAAGGCCACGCTCGAGCAAAACCCGCGGCGATCCTTGGCAGGCATTGCGGATCGCCCACGCGATGGGCGATTTCCGCCCATCGCGTGGGCAATTTTCAAGAATCGGTGCAATCGTGACCCTAGAGCGTGCGCAGGGTCAGCGGGCTCGCTTGGCCGAAAACCGCACTTCGGATTCGTCGTCGAGATTAACGCGAGTGCCTCTGATAGCGTTCTTGCCTGCCTTGGCCGTCCATTCGAACTCAACCCCCCCTTCGACTGTCGTGAACTCCAATTCGTCGTCAAAGATTAGGCCGTATTCGATTTCGACCGGCTCTCCGCCTGCGGGCGTCACTGTGCCGGTAACGTCGCCTTGGTCCTCTACGATCACGAAGTGATAGGACCGTCCGCCCACTGTGGCGTCCCATTTCCCGTTGACCGGGTTCTTCTTCTGGCCACCCTGAGCAAAGCCCATACTGGCCAGCAAGATCGTGATCAATATCGGTCGCACGGCGGCAATCATGCTTTCGACTCCTTTTGTCCTCAATCATAAGACCTGCCAAAGGCTGTCTCGGTTTCGCCAGGCCGATTGATCGAGCCGCGGAGTTGCTGGCTCGACTCCCTGCAGATCCTCGGTTGCGGTCATCTGCGGAAACCGGCAAGCTGAGAGAGGCTACCCGGTCGCACTCAGTCGGCTATTTCTCCATGCGCGGCAAGCTCGATGCCCGCGCTGAACACTGCTCACTATGGTCACGCTCAACCCCATCCCCCGCGCTCTCGTTCCGGTGGATTCCCCTGCGGCCCAGCGGCTGTGCAGTCCCAACTACGACGAATTCCAGAGCGACATTGAGATCTTTGAATTGCTTCAACGCCAACCGGACAGCGTACTGCGGATCACCATGCCCCACGCATGCGCAGATTCGCCGGACGCGATGCTGTCCGAGGGGTCGCCGGAGGCGTTGCAGGCAGCGAGTTCCCGAATGGCTGAACTTCGTCAGAGCCCACTGACTCGCGAGGTTCGCGAAGCGTTGTTCCTCTACGAGATCGAAGACCCATCCCGGCCTGCCACCCGCCAGATTGGGCTCGGGGGGCTCGCACGGACCAGCGATATCCTGACCGACCAGACACCGCAAGGGACGATAGTCCGCAATGAGGGCGTGCGTCCCAAGAAAGCTCGTGGCCGGGCCGACCTGATCGAAGCCACCCGTTCCATCATCGGCGGGGTCAACAACGCCGTTGAGGACACCGATGGGCGCTTGTCGAAGCTGCTTGCGGCCGCCGCCGACAGCCGATCAGCGGACTACGAGGCGCTCGCCGAAGACGGTTGCACGCATAGGATCTGGATTCTGGCGGCTGGCCGCCAGCGCTCGAGCTTGCTCGAGGCGCTCGCCGAAGAGCCGTTTGCATACGTCGCCGACGGAAACCACCGCAGCGCCGCAGCAGCAATGCTAGGTCTTGATGGGTTCTTGGCGATTGCGTTCCCGGCAAGCGGCATGGGCCTGGCGCCATATAACCGATTGGTCAAAGCGTATCAGCAGTCCGCAGCTTCGTGGCAGGAAGCCCTGTCCCGGCACTTTCGCGTGGACCAAGCTCCGGTCAACACCGACTACCAACCCACCTCGCCGCATGCCATCGGACTCTACACAGGGCAAGAATGGCTGAGGCTCACGCCCCGCAGCGAGGCCTACGACGCGGACAATGCCGCCGAGTGCATTGACGCCGCCATCGTCCAAAAGCGCGTGTTTGACGAGCTTTGCGGGATTTCCGATCCGCGGGACGAGCGGCTGACGTTCGTCGGAGGCAACCGTGATGCGACATACCTGCGCCAGCGGGTTGACACGGGCGAGTACGCGTTTGCGGTGACCCTGCCGCCAGTGACGATGGGGCAGTTTGTCGACGTTTGCCGGCAGCGGCGCATGATGCCGCCCAAGTCGACCTGGTTCTCTCCCAAGATCCGCAGCGGCTTGGTAATGGCGCTACTCGATTGAACCATCGGATACTGCAGATCTAGCGTCACGCCGCAGTCTGCTTTCGAGAACGAATGCGGCGGCGGACCTAGTGGTTCTCGCGGCGGGTCCGGGAACGAGAGCAGCAGGATTTGGGCCTGCAGCCGCACTCTGGCCTCCTGACGATCTCGCAACGACTACGCCCCGCGCTAGGTAATGATCTTGATATCGCAGGATATGTACCTCATGATGTCTTCATGAGAACGACATTGACGCTAGACGAGGATGTTGCAGACTTTCTGAAGATGCAAAGTCGACTGCAAGGCAGGCCGTTCGAGAAAGTGGTGAACGATGTCTTGCGGCGAGGGATGACAACCCGCTCAGATCAGCCGGAACTGCCTACGTTCCGGATTGTTGCCAATCGTTGCGGGCTTGTGCCGGGCGTCGACCCTCTGAGGCTCAACCAACTCAATGATGCGTTGGAGGTAGAAGACTTTGCCGCAGAGGGCGGGCAGTGATCGTGCCGCACAGCGCGGATGCATAAAGGCGACTCAGTCCCCGCGCGCTGCCCGACGACACTGGCGGTTGACTACGTGCACGACCCGGTCCAGCGCGGGAATGGTGCCGTGGATGTCTTCAAGGCGTTCCCTGATTTCGGTTGCGTGCCCAATCAGGTACTCGGAGATTTCTTCGACCAACGAGAGTACGGCTCGCGGCCGGACATCGCATTCCGCGGCGAGTGACTCCCAATGACGCCGGCCCACATTGGCGGGCTCTCGCACGCCGCCGACGTTGAATGCTAGGCGTGGATCGAGATTCGCTATCGCTCGGGTCGGTACCAGGTCATAGAAGGGTGCCAGACATGCCGACCCGTCCCTGCCATATAGGAGCGAGAGGTTCTTGGCGTGGCCGTCCGAGTTGCCAGCGAGCAGGTTGAAGATCTGCCAGCGAAGCAACCGCTCGAGGTCGTCCAGCGGTGCGTCACAGACGTCGCGCACCAATCGATAGCAGCGAGCGAATGACGGACCGCCATCGCTCTCGTACTTCTTCCGGCTGCTATAGCCCAGCGCCTGGCAAAAGTCCTCTTGGTGCAACCTCAGAATCTGACCGTCATCCCCGCGGACTCGATCGTACCGCTTGATCAGCGCAAAGAGGTCTCGCCCCAGTGTCCGCAGTTCAAATTCGACCACAGGCAGTCCAGTCGACCCAGCCAACATCGTCGCGAAGCACTCGTACACAAGCACGTTGCGGTATTCGAGGGAGTCGAACTTGAGAATATGCGTTGATGGAGTAGTGCCCTTGGGCAGCCAGATCATCCCGTCGAATAGGGCAACCGTCGTCTTGTTATGAGCGCCCGCCAAGGACAGCATTGGAAGGCGAGCGCTCTCGGAGCGCTCGAAGTTCCAACCGTGATCGAACAAGAGATCGGGCGGCCTGGCATCATCGAATCGCTCGTAATCCTGCGAACTCAACGAATCGGGCTCTTGGCCTTCGGGCAAGATCAGCAAAGCGCCGGCGCACTCGCTTCCCAATGCCCGCAGCAACTCAAAATCATCGTTTGGAAGGCGATACCGACGTACGATCAAGTCGCGGGCTGCCCCCTCGGGAAGGAGGTTCGCGAAGAAGTTGTGAGCCCGCTCGGCGCTAGCCGATAATTCCCCGCGATCCAAGGGCATCGACTGAGAGATCGCGAAACCGTCCCCACGAACCCACCCAGGTTCGTACTGAAAGTCCATGGTTCCGGTCGGACCACGCTGCAGCTCGCCTACGCGGCGGCTTCCATACCAGACCGTGAGCAAGTCGTCGCTCATTCGCCTCGCCCCTGGTCCACCTTGGCTCCGCGCCGAAGCGATGCCGGCATCTCGTGCCGGGGAACGATGACAACTTCCAGTCCAAGAAGTTGCAGCACATGCACAGCCTTGCCGATCTCGGCGGTTTCCTTGCCCCTTTCGAATTCGGACAGAAAGCGCATGCTGACATTGGCAAACCGGGAGAGCTTTTCCAAGGTCCATCCCCGGCTCTTCCGGTGCAATCGCACGAGCTGACCGAGCTCTCGGGGCGACCGGACGCGACCGTAGTGAGGCACCTTTTCTTCCATTGCTGCGGACATCTTCTTTATCGTACGGGAAAATTCATGCCGAAGTAGGCATCTTGAGGCCAAGATTGTACTGTACGGGACAATTCGAAACGCAGGGCTGGCTCCGAAGGCAAGATTTTACCGTACGGGATAGAACTACATGTGATGCGGGCCGATTCCTGACGCCCGCCATCGACGCGGGTTGAGAGCTCCGAGACAGTTCAAGCCGGCGTTGCAGCGCGATCCTGCGATGCCCCGTCCGAGGTCTGTCTGCGCAGACTCAGGCCAGCCCATTGGAGGTAGCCACCGAGGCGTCTCCGGGATCATTCCTGATACTGGCATTCGGAACGGCCCTGTGCAGGTACAGCACTGGCGGAGCACCCGCGAATGATGCACCGACAGCCTTGGCCTGCACGGTCTCAGAACAGGTGATTCGGAGCCCACTGAACCCTCCGTCCGCCCTTGGCTGGGCGCCTCGCGATCCACGTAGACCCGTGTGGCACAATACCTGCACTCCGCGATGAACCGCTTGGCCATTACCTGTCTCTTTCTGCTCGCAACAGTTGTCGCCCCGTGCGCCAACAAGCCGGAGCGCGTCGAGTGGTTTCGGGATCTCGGGCTCGGCCTGTTCATCCACTGGAGCCTTGACAGCCAGCTCACCTCCGTGATCAGCCACGCCATGGTGGGCGCAGACGAGGAGTTCTTGGAGCGCTACGTAACGGAACTGCCGCGCAGTTTCAATCCCAAGGAATTCGACCCGCGCGAATGGGCGCGGGTCGCCAGGCTGGCGGGTTTCAAGTATGTCGTTTTCACGGCCAAGCACCACTCGGGCTTCTGCATGTTCGACACCGCCACCACGGACTTCAACATCGTCAACACTCCGTTCGGGCGCGACACAGCGAAAGAGATCGCAGATGCATTCCGGGCCGAGGGGATCGCTGTCGGCTGGTATTTCTCGCCGGACGACTTCCACTTCCTCTATCGCCAAGGCACCCTCATCAGCCGCCTCCGGGCCGAGGTGCTCCCTCCGAACAACCCCGGCCTGCTGGAACTCAACCTCGCCCAAGAGCGAGAACTGATGACCAATTACGGACCGATCGACGTGGTGTTCTTCGATCCGCCGACCGGTTCGCCGGTGCCGCGAGACGACATCGTCGAGGAGATGAAGCAACTGATCTGGGACCTCTCGCCTGACACCGTCGTCACTCGGGGAGAGATCGAGACACCTGAGCAGTACACCCCAGGGGTTCCCTTGGAGGGCGCTTGGGAAGGCAACATGACGATGGGCACGCAGTGGCAGTACCGCGGCACCAACGAGCACTACAAGTCGGGCGGAGTGCTGATCGGGGCCTGGATCGAGACCCGCGCCAAGGGCGGCAACTTCCTGCTCAACATCGGCCCGATGCCGAACGGAGCGCTGCCGGTCGAGCAAGAGGCGCGGATGCGCGAGATGGCGCTGTGGAACATCGTCAACGCCGAGGCCGTCGGCAAAGTCCGGCCTTGGGTGATCACCAACGAGGGCGATGTGTGGTTCACCAAAGCCAAGGACGCAGACACCGTCTACGCCTTCGTGCCGGGCACCGATTGGGCTTGGGGCGCACGCAAGACCGTGACGCTGCAATCAGTCAAGGCTTCCGAGGACACGACGGTGCGCGTGCTGGGCCAAAACGAGAAAGTCTTGGAATACCAGCCTGAAGTAACTCCTCAAACCCAGTGGGAGCAGACCTCCGCGGGCCTCCGCATCACGGCTTACCGAGCCCAGAGGCTATACAACGATCGGCGCTGGCCCAACCCCGTGGTGCTCAAGATCACCGACGTCGTGCCAGGCCTCCAGCCGCCTGAAGTGCAGACCCATAGCGACGCGTCATGGGAGGGTGGCGGGGCCCTCCTGCGGGCCGATCTGAAGGATCTGGGGGACGCACGGACCGTGCGTGTTGGGTTCGAATACAGGCGCAAGAAGAGCACCGCCGAGATGTACGAAGAGGACGACCCGTGGAAGGTGGTCGGCAAGAAGCTTACGCCGATGTCCCAGCCTGGCGAATTCTCGGCCAAGCTGGTTCGTGTCGATAGCCAGCGCCTGTGGGAATACCGCGCTGTCGTCGAACATCCCAAGGTCCGGCTCTATGGACAGACGGCAACGCTGGCGGCGAAGTAAGATGCCTAGCCCGGAACAGGATCGGATCGCTGGCAGAAAGCTCTGCGGAATACTGCCCGCCGTCGCCGGGGCGCTGTGTCTAGCCCTGCCGTCGCTCTCGTCGGCAGAGATCTTCCACACGTCGATCGGCGTGTCGGCGGCCGGAAGCCCGATCCGTGCCGGGATTGGCTGGAATCCAGCCGACTACGCAACCCCAACCCCGCGTGTCCTGCTTGTTGCAGGGCTCGACGGAAGCGGGGAATCGGTTGATTTGGCCGCTGCGCTGCTGCGACACAGCGGAGACGGTCCGTTCGCCCTGTCGATCATATTGAACGCTTTCCCCGATCGGGAACCCGTCGAACGCTTCCCGCCAGACGGCCCGGCCTATCTGGGAGACGCGGTCGAAGCCCAGTACCTATGGCGCTTCATCGGCATGCTGGCGCCGGACTTGGTCGTCGACCTGCGTTTCGACGGGCGGCCAAGCGCGCTCGCAGGCGCACTGCAACGGGGGCTGTCACCCGCAGATGTCGGGCGCGTGCCAGCTAGAACACTTCGCCTCGCCGCCGACGGCCAGACACTGGACGAGCTGCGGCGCGAAGCGACCGAAATGCTGGCGGCACTCGCCGAATCGCGGCCGGCTTCCGGGGCGCGCAGAGAGCTGCGAGAAAGGGTTTCTCGATCTCCCGTCGAAGTTGCCGGCCAGCTCGCCCCGGCCTACGGCCATGCGCTTGATACCGCCACATACATACCCGCTCTGGCACTGATCGGGCGAATGCGATTGGGCGATATCGCCGGCGAGAGTCCGCTGGCAGATGTCGAGCGGATCGCAAGGCCGTTTCTCGAGGGCAAGCCGTCCTTGGGGGACCGCCCGAGCGGAAGCACCATCTCGGGCCACCTGGTTTTCGCAGACCTATACGAGCGGACCGACAATCCGGCTTACCTTGCATTGGCGCAAGCAGCTGCCGATCTGGGATTCGAGCCGGATGGCGCGCTGAAGATCTCGATGCCGTCTCACAACGAGATGAGCGACTCGGTGTTCATGGGCTGCGCGATCCTAGCACGTGTCGGGCGCCTCACCGGGGAGAAGCGCTACTTAGACATGGCGTTGCAGCACCTGCGCTTCATGCAGGATCTGGACCTGCGATCCGACGGGCTCTACCGCCATTCGCCCCTGGACCAAGCGGCTTGGGGCCGAGGCAACGGATTCCCGGCGCTAGGACTGGCGCTCGCATTGTCGGACTGGCCGAAGGAACATCCGGGCAACGCCGAGGCACTGGCGTCATACCGAGCGCACATGCGCGCCATGGCACGGCATCAGGATCTTACCGGCATGTGGCACCAGGTAGTGGATCGTCCCGAAAGCTACCGCGAGTTCACGTCCACAGCCATGACTGGCTTCGCCCTGACCCGAGGCCTGCGACAAGGCTGGCTCGATCGTGCGGAATTCGAGCCTGTAGCGGATCGAGCCTGGAAGGCCGTCCTGGCTCGGATCAAGTCCGACGCGACACTGGTCGATGTCTGCCGCAGCACGGGCAGGCAGACTTCGCTGAGGGCCTACTTCGCCCGCGAGGCGATCTTGGGCCGCGACGACCGCGGCGGCGCGATGGCCCTACTGTTCTCGACCGAGCGGGCTCACTGGGAGAACGAGCGCTAGGTTCGCACCCATCAAGACAGAGCTACCCTAGCGCCCCCGCCGGCCCGCGAGCGTCCCATCGCCAAGGCCATGGCGACTGACTCCGCTGACTCTTCAGGCAGACAGTCCGCCGGCGGAATGCCCTCTTGGCAGCTATCCACGAAGCTCTGGAGCTCGCCAACGAAACCATCCTTCTCGGGCAGTTCGACCTCGACCATCCTTCCGTCGGAGCCGTGCAAGGACAGTCCCGGCTTGTCAGAGCTGTAATCGAGCGTCCCGCGGTCACACACGATCGTGAATTCCATCGAGAACGGGAAGCTCTCCGGGTGATGCCACCCGCCCGCGATCATCACCGGCACACCATCGCCATAGTCCAGGCGCGCCTCGACCACGTCGATGCCCAGCTCCAGATCCTCCGGGCCGCTCGCGCTGACTGCTTCGGGCTTGCCGAACAGGTGTCGGCAGTAGTCGAAGTCGTGGATCAACAAGTCGAAGACCCCTCCCCCGCTCCGTGCGCGATCCTTCAGCCACTTGCCCCCCGCCGGCGCTGCGCAGCGCCGGCGGAACGAAGCGGCGCGGACTCTGCCAAGTTCTCCCGAAAGAACCTTCTCCCTAGCGGCCACGTAGGAGGGGAAAAACCGCAGGACTTGAGCGACCATCAGCACCCGGCCGGCCGCCGCGGCGGCCTCGATCATCTCGGCGCAATCAGCCTCGGTCAGCGCCATGGGCTTTTCCACCAGCACGTGCTTGCCCGCGGCGAGCGCCCTCAGGGCCAGTGGCTTGTGCAGATCCGTGGGCGTGCAGATGTCCACCGCCTCCACGCGGACATCGTCAATCAGATCCTCGGCTCGCTTGTAGCGGGCGGCCGAGCCGAAGTCGACCTGCCCGCCTCCGCGGTCCAGATTGCCTCCGACATCGCCGAGGTCGCCGGAGAGCTTTCGGTCGCTCGAGCTCGAGACGGCCGCCAGCTCGAAGCCGTGCACTTCGCGGTAGGCCTCCAAATGCGTGCTGCCCATGAACCCTAGGCCAATCACACCGATTCTCACAATCAATCCCCCCGTTCTCTCATCAACGCCAAGCCCAGCTGGGCACCCGATCAAGCACGATTCCAGACAAACGCGGGAAAGGACGCCAAGGTCCTGAACCCGGTGCGCTCATAGAGTTGGACGGCTCGCTCGTTGGACGCCGTCACAGTCAGGCTCACGGCATTGCATCCGGCGCGCCGGAAGCCGTCCACGGCGCGCCGCAGCAGCTCCGAACCAATGCCAAAGCCGTGCCACGCGGGAGCCACGCAAATCTGGGTGATGTGCCCGACGCGAGCGCCTACCATGCTTCCCAAGCAGATTCCCCGCAGCCTTGGCGACGACGCTTGTCGGGCGACGAAGCCGGCCGACGTCAAGAACCGCCCGCTACTGCCCCTGTTGATCGTCTGCTCCAGGAATTGCTTCGCGCCGGACGCGCTGCGATACTGCTCGGTGATGTTGGCGTCGACGTGCCCGACATAGGCTTCGGCAATCAATTCTGAAGCGGGCTCCAACTGTGAGTCCGTCCAGGGCAGAAACCGCATGCGAGGATCGACCGGGCCCTGCTCGGGCAACGCCTCGCATGACTCCCTGATCATCAGCTGCCGCGGATAGACCTGCAGCTCGCCTGGGACCACGATCTGTACATCTGGAAACGCAGCCAAGCTTGCCAACTGGCCTTCGACGCGTTTCACCCCGGAATCCCGCGAGGCCATGATCACGGTCATTTCTAGCAGCATCCGCTCAAGGTAAGGCGCCCGCTCTGCCGGCAGCAGAAACACTTCCCCGACGACTGCCTTGCTGCCTTGCAGCATGAAATAGCTGTAGCCGACCGGGCAGCCGCCGACCAGCACCGCCAAGCCAGCCAGGCACCGCTGATTGAGCAGGCGGCGAATCGCATCGGTAGCGTCCCGATTGTCCCAAGCCAGCCGCTCGCGCCAATGCGCCCGCTGGGCCTCCAGCACCGGTTCTAGGTCCGGGCCGCGAAGCTGACCGAGGTCGACCAGTCTGGCGGCCGGCTGTCTCATCGATGGGCTCCCGTCAATGCGCCCTCTGCCCTCCGCCGACAACCGCCTTCCGAACTTTCCGGTGGGCTCCGCCGTCAGTTGGCGCCGACTACCGAAACGAAGCTGACACAGCGTCCCGGAGCGCCGCCCAGATTGTGCGTCAATCCAAGCTTTGGCGCTTCGACCTGCCTAGGGCCGGCCTCGCCGCGGAACTGCAGCCACATCTCGTACATCATGCGGAGCCCGCTGGCGCCGATCGGATGCCCGAAGCTCTTCAGGCCACCATCAGGATTGACCGGCTGGGCGCCGCCGATCTCGAACCGGCCGTCCAGCGTGTCCCGCCAGGCCGTGCCCCGGGTGGAGAACCCTAGGTCCTCCATCAGCACCAACTCGGTCGGGGTGAAGCAGTCATGGACCTCGGCCAAAGAGATTTCGTCGCGGGCGTTGCGCACGCCGGCTTGCGCGTAAGCGTCTGCCGCGCTCGCCACGACCTCGGGGAACGTTGTGTAGTCGTAGTCTTGGCGCTTGGCGCCATCGGCCGGACCGGCGATGAACGACAGCGCCTTGATCAGCAGCGGGTTGTCGGTGTACTTGTGGGCATCCTCGCTGCGGCACAGTATCGCGGCCGATGCTCCGTCGCTCACGCCCGAGCAATCGAACACGCCGAGCATGCCCGCTACTTTCGGCGCGTTCTCGATGGTCGCCTCAGGCACTTCGCGCTGGTACTGCGCCTTGGGATTGCGAGCCCCGTTCGCGTGATTCTTGTAGGCGATCCTAGTGAGGACCCGGCGCAAGGTAGCGGGATCCAATCCGTACTTCTTCGCATAGGCAGGCGCCAAGAGCGAGAAGGTGGCCGGCGCGGTCATCGAGGACTGCGTGCCATCCGTTGGCGTGCCTCCCGCCGAGGCGAGGCCTGAATAGCCTGAGTCCTTCAGCTTTTCGACGCCGATCGCCATGACCAAGTCGTAGGCACCGCAAGCTACCGCGTAGGCGGCGTTGCGGATCGCCTCGCTGCCGGTGGCGCAGAAGTTCTCCACGCGCGTGATCGGCCTGTAGCCGGTCTTGAGCGGCTCTGAGAGCAGCAGGCCGGAGCGCCCGCTGGTCAGCGTGCCCATCCAATAGGCGTCTATGGCCTCGCGCTCAATCTTCGCGGAGCGGCAGGCCTCGAGCGCCGCTTCCACCAGCAGTTCGTTCGCTCCGCGGTCCCAATGCTCCCCGAAGCGCGTGCATCCCATCCCCACGATGGCAACACGATCCCGGATTCCGTTGCTAGGCATGCGCGTCAGACCTCCTTCGGACTTGATTCTAACGCCGCGGGCGCGCCTTCCAGAAATAGTTCCGGACGCCATCGGCAGTGTACAGGCGCCGGAACGTCATCTCCAACTCCTGGCCAATCTCCACCTTCTTGGGATCGACATCGGCGAGTTCGCAGGCGAACCGACCGCCCTGGTCGTAATCGATCACCGCCGCCACCACTGGCGGCTGTAGCGAGTATGCCAGATGATCGACCGTGTAGGTGGCGACCCGAGCAGTCGCATCGGCGTACGGTACGTCGTCCATCGAATCGACCGCGCCACACTGGACGCAAACAACCTGGGGCGGCAGGTTGACTGTTCCGCAGGAGCGGCAGCGCGAACCGACGAAGGCGTACTTCCAGCGTTCCGAACGCCGCATTGGCGGCGCGGCCGGGCGGGGCGGATCGGGACGCCTAGGCGGCTCGAAGGGCAGGATTTCGCGCCACTTGAGATAGGTCTCGTACGCAACGTCGGCGCGCTTGGACTGGATCCAATCAGCGACCGAGTGAGCCGGGCGATGGTCGCCGATACGCTCGGTGGCTTGCACGATCAGGGCGCCTGCTCCGTCGGAGGCGCTCAGCACTGCCAAGTTGTCTCCCGGCTCGGCCGAGTCCAGCAGGCCCGCCAGCAGGAGCCCGGCATGAGCGGCTCCCGCCCGTCCCACACTGCCGGACAAGTCGTCAGCGAGTTGATCGGGCCGCAGGCCCGCCGCCCGAGCAAACAGGCCCCCGACCTTGCGATGCCCGGAGTCCACCGCGACGCGCTTGAGATCGGAAGGCGCAAGGCCGGACTCTGCCAAGCAGCGCTCGAGCGCGCTCACCAGTGCCGGCACCAAGCGTTGCTGCGCGAAGCGCTCTTCCCACTGCCGCGCGAACTGCTGCTCCGGGCCGCGCCAAACATCGAGCAACTCCTCCGCATGGGAACCGCTGCCGAGAATTTGCGCCGCCGCCCCTTCGCTGTCACCCACCAAGAAGGCGCAGGCCGCATCGCCTCCCATCGCCTCGCGGGCTCCCATCGGCGCGCCGACGACCATGTCTGCGCAACAAACCAAGGACGGCCCCCCGGTGCCGATTGCGGACGCAAGCCCCAGAGCGGCCACGCCCGCCCCGCTCGATGACGCGAGATCCACCAGCCGGGCCTCTGGCGGCAAATCGAGCGCCGCATGCACGCCGGCCGCGTTGAGCTTCTCCGCGTAGGCGTGGGAGGTTGAGGCGAACAACAGCGTAGCCGGAGCGGGAGCGCTTCCGCGCATCGCCTCGCGCCCCGCTTCGACTGCTAGCGAGGTCGCGTCCTCATCGAAATTGGCGATCGCTCGCTCGCCCCGTCCACCGCCCTCGAGCCGGGCCCGTTGCAGGCGGCAGTACGGAACATAGGAACCGTACCGCAGGATTCCGGCCATGGTCCGGTAATTGTCGCACGCGCCGCAGTGGCAGTCGGTGCGATCGACTCCTTACACTGCAAGCAAGCTCAGCCATGCGCAACCGAAGCTCTGCCCTCTCGTGGGCTGCACTTGCCATCGCCATTGCAGCCGTCTGCCCGACATTGGGCGGCGAACCCACATTCCAGACACCGCCGACAATTCGGCCGAATCCGAATCCCGCAGTTCCTCTGGCGGCGATCGTATCGTTCGAAACCGCTCAACCAGTCCAGACGACCATTACCGTGTCCGATGGCGAGCGCCAGTGGGTCCTTGAATACGCAGCAGACCGGAACCCTGCGGAGGGCCTGCCTGTCGTGGGCATGAAGTACGGCAAGTCACACCGTATCGGCGTCAGAATCACCAGTTCGCAGGGCGTGACCGCAGAATCACCCAAGCAGCTGGAGTTCACGACGCCGGAAAAGCCCGACGACAAGACGCGCATCCCGCCAGTGCGGGTAATGGTCAGCAAGCCGGACAGGATGGAGCCGGGCTACACGCTGCTGAGTCTCAGGCGGGTGCTGCCCCGCTTGCAAGGCGAACGCAGACGCCGCATGGGAGCCACTTTCGGCCTGCTGGCGGCCATCGATCACAACGGCGAGATCGTCTGGAACTACCAGTCAGATGCGAGGATCAGCGATGTCGAGCCCCTTAGGAACGGCAACTTCGCGTTCGTGACCACTGACAACCGAGCGACCGAAATCGACGTTCTCGGCAATCGCGTCGGACACTGGTACGCCGCCGATCGACCGCAGGGAGAGGCGGACGGAATTCCGATTCCGACGCTGACGATGCATCACGAAATCGACGAGCTCTCGAACGGAAACCTCATCGTGATGGGAACGGAGATCCGCGAATACGACAACTGGTACAGCAGCGAGACTGATCCTGATGCCCCACGGAAGCGCCAGCGGGTAATGGGCGACGTGATCGTCGAGTTCACGCGGGACGGCAAGGTCGCCTGGGTCTGGAAGGCGCTCGATCATCTCGACCCCTATCGGATCGGGTACGAGACCTTCACCAACTACTGGATCAACCGAGGCTTCCCGGGAGCCTGGGACTGGTCTCACGGCAACGGATTCTTCCACGACGAGAGGGACGATTCGCTCCTGATCTCGTTCCGAATGCAGGATGCGGTCGTCAAGGTGGACCGCAAGACCGGCGAGATCGTATGGATCCTGGGCGACCACAGTGGCTGGCCGCTTCACTTGCAGCCGAAGCTGCTGACTCCGGACGGGGAGATGTCGTGGTTCTATCACCAGCACATGCCGCAGATCACTTCGAAGGGGACGTTGCTGCTGTTTGACAACCGCACCTTCTCCGCCCGGCCGTTCGCACCTCCACTCCGTCCGGCGCAGACGTGGACCCGGGCCGTGGAGTACGAAATCAACGAGGAGGCCCGCTCGGTGAAGCAGGTCTGGGCTTCCCAAGGGCCAGCGATTGACCGGCTGATGACGTTCGCAATGGGAGAGGCCGACGCGATGCCGACGACCGGAAACGTCCTGCTCTTCTACGGCAGCGCAGCGGTCGTGACGGACATGTCCTTAGACTGGGAGGACGTTCTCGCACCGGGCGGCGGCCAGGACCGAGGCACGCGCATCCGCGAGTTCACCGGCACGGACCCATCCGAGGTCGTCTGGGACATCGATATCTACGATTCCAGCGAGAACCAAGTCCGCTGGGGGATCTACGGCGGGGCGAGGATCACGCAGTTCGGAGCTCATCCCAAGAACTGAGGATTCTATCTTGGAGTACTCCGGGAAGACACCGAAATTCGTCTTGACCGCTAACCATCTCACGTCTCGCACGCAGCTTGACATTTCAACCGATAGAGACATAGGCTAAGCATATGCCGGGGCAAGAACTTGAGACAACTGTGCCGGGCCGTCGCGCACGGCTATTTCGAAACGGGCGGAACCAAGCTCTACGAATCCCACGCGAATTCGAACTCGCCGCCGAGGAGGTCATCATCCACCAAGACGATGACCGTCTCGTCGTCGAACCGGTGAAGCGCACTCCTTCTCTAGCAGAGGTCCTAGCGACGTTGGAACCGCTCGAAGAGGACTTCCCAGCGATCGCCGATCCTCCCACCGAGCCCGAGGACATCCTCTGACGTGCCTGCTCTTCGCTACATGTTGGACACGAACATTGTCTCCGAATTGATTCGCAGGCCTGCGGGAGACATCGCGCGGAGAGCGGCTGCGCTAGAACCGGGCTCCATGGCGATCAGCATCATCGTCGCGGCCGAACTCCGCTACGGCGCAGAACGTCGTAGATCGGCTAGACTCTCCAGCCAAGTCGAGGCTGTCCTTTCTGCCATCGACACACTTCCGCTGTCCGCACCAACGGACGAACACTATGGTTCGATCCGTTCCGAGTTGGAGCGCGCAGGTCGTCCGATAGGTCACAACGACCTTCTGATTGCTGCTCATGCAAGGGCGCTCGGCGCAACTCTCGTCACTAGGAACGTTCGTGAGTTCAGCCGTGTTCCGGATCTTGAGATCGATGACTGGCGATGACATCCGGAGCTGCATCCAATCCGAGAAGCGGAAAATCGATCCGCTGAATGAACACGGCACCCGCTTTTTCCCAGGGGTGGTGACTGGGAAACTTGACGTGCGCGCGACCGCACTGGCGGGAGATCTCGACGAACCGGAGTCGATCACCGGACCAGCCGCCTCTGCCGTCCTGAGGGGCGAAAGCACCCAAGGCCCTAACGTCGTCACGCGGAGGAATGACGCATGACACTGGAGCGGCCAGCCGAATACTTGGTCAGCCTTGTGCGCGAGCTCTGCAAACTTACAGGGGAATTGGAGTGGGTCGAGTTCAAGGTCAACGTCCGCGAGCCGGAGGAAGTTGGCGAGTACATTTCAGCCCTCGCAAACTCCGCGGCCCTAGTTGGCAAGGCGTTCGCCTACGTAGTGTGGGGAATTTCCGACCGAGACCATTCGGTCGTCGGCACCAGCTTCGACCCGAGCGTCGCAAGGGTGGGCAATGAAGCACTTGAGAATTGGCTCCTGCGGCTGCTTGAACCTCGACTCAACTTCCGTTTCTTCCAAGTTCCCATGGACGGGCACTCGGTGGTCGTACTCGAAATCGAGCGAGCATTTCGCAAGCCCGCGCGCTTCCGCGGACGGGAGTACATCCGAGTGGGCTCCTACAAGAAGAAACTCAAGGACTTCCCTGAGAGAGAGCGGGCACTGTGGCGATTTTTCGATCAAACCCCCTTCGAAGATCGAATTGCGGCCGAGCGAGTGGCTGATGACGAAGTGCTCCGACTACTCGACTATCCGACGTACTTTGATTTGCTCAAGCGGCCGCTTCCGGAGAATCGCTACGGCATCCTGAACGCCCTCTGCGACGATGCCCTAATCCGGCGGAGCGATGCGAGCGGCTGGAATGTGACGAACCTCGGAGCGGTGCTGTTTGCCAAGCGGCTAGAGGACTTTCGGAGCCTTCAACGGAAGGCGATGCGAGTCGTTCAATATCGAGGAAGCAGTCGGGTTGAAACATTCAGGGAACGAATCTGCGAAGAGGGCTACGCTTCCGGCTTTGAGTCTCTGATCGGCTTCATCGATGGGTTGCTGCCGTCCAATGAAACGATTGAGCACGGGATCAGAACTACAGTCACTGGCTTCCCCGAGCCGGCAGTCCGAGAGCTCGTGGCGAACGCCTTGATCCACCAGGATTTCTTCATCACGGGTACGGGCCCAATGGTAGAAATCTTCGAGGGCCGCATCGAAATCACGAATCCCGGCCCACCCCTTGTCGACGCCCGCCGATTCGTTGACTCACCGCCGAAGTCACGGAACGAGTCCCTTGCTTCGCTGATGCGTCGCGTCGGCATATGTGAGGAGCGCGGAAGCGGTTGGGACAAAGTGGTTTCACAGACCGAACGCTTCCAGCTTCCGGCTCCAAGCGTGGAGGCGGGGAGCCACTACACGCGCGTTGTGTTGTTTGGGCATCGCCCCCTATCTGGCATGGATCGGTCGGAACGCGTGCGGGCCATCTACCTGCATGCTTGCCTCAAGTACGTCAACCGAGAGTACGTGACAAACTCTTCGCTTCGCCAGCGGTTCGGAATCGAAGCTCGCAACAGTGCCCGGGTGTCGCGACTCCTCGCAGAAGCTGTCAGAGACAGAGTGATCGTGCCCGACGATCCAACAGCGGCCCGCAAGCAGATGCGGTACGTGCCGTGGTGGACGAGGCAAGGGGATTGACGACTCTTATTTGATCAGGAACCGCAGTTTCCGCGGTCAAGCGGCCAACTCTGACTGGAAACCACTTGTTTTCAACGATTTGCAATGATCCGTTTTATTTGACGGTCATTTGACGATTTCGAAGTCGAGACCCCAACTTTGCCAACAAGTGATAGGTTCTTGAGTGCCCGCCGGACTCGCAGCGGCAGGACGTAGCACAGATTCTCCTCCAAGAGGGCCGCATCGAGGACTTCATGCGGGTTAGCGGCTGATGGATGCTCCCGCCGCGTGTTACAAAGCGGGAACCAGGAAAACGGGCTACGAGATCAGCTTCGCGCTCTAGCTCTACGGGTCGACGTTTCTACAGTCGCTGGATCGGATCCTCCTCGTATCTGGGAGTCGCGGTCCGGGATAGACGGGCTGCTGGCCGACCTATTTCGCCAGTGAGCGAGATTGACAGGAATGCGAAAATGACAAAGCACTAGGGAGCCGACGGTCCCTCCTGCATGCGGAGGAGTGCGGCTCACGCTGGGAGCGAGGGCATCTGATGGCAAGCTGGAACACGTGCCCGGCCATTGAGCGAGACCCAGACAAGGTCAGCGGAGCGTGGGTGTTTCGCGGCACGCGGGTACCTGTGGCCGCGCTATTCGAAAACCTCAAGGACGGTGCAACCGTGGAGCAGTTCCTAGATTGGTTTCCGGGCGTTGAGCGCTGGCAGGCAGAAAGCGTTCTTGACCACGAGCGCCGAGATCTGCAGGTGTCAGCAGCTTGAGGGTCCTGCTCGACCAAGGTACGCCGGCACCCCTCCGCAGGCACTTGGGGCGGCACGAGGTTGACACGGCCTTCGAACGAGGCTGGTCTCGCTTGCGCAACGGGGAGTTGCTCGACCGCGCGGAGGAAGACGGCTACCAGCTCCTGGTCACGACGGATCAGAATCTCCGCCATCAACAGAACCTCGTAGACAGGGAATTGGCAATCATCGTCCTGCTGGCTGCGTCGTGGCCCCGTATTCAGCTCCATGTCGATGACATCCGGGCCGCAGTTGACCAAGCAGGGCCTGGAGCGTACGTCGAAATCCCGATTTGACGACAGACCGATGTTGGCCACAGATACGACCGATCAAGAAGAGGAGCGCCTAAGTCCGCGCGGGGCTGGCCGACCGGAATTCCGAACCGACTCCCATGCGCACGCAATCACAGCCGTATTGGCCGCTTGTGCTGGCGGCCGCGGCAGAGTCGACCCGTCGCGGCCTGCAAGAGAATCACTGGGGCACTTCCCGCACTTGCCTTCGAGCAACCAAGCCAGTCTGGCCGGATTGCGCCTTCAGGCGATCTCATCGGCTAGATCGCTACGAGCATCCCCTCCACCTCTCGCTCAACTAGTCCTTGCCCTGCTCGACCGGCTCGGCCTCCTTCGCCTATTGTTTCGGTCGCCCAAAATCTTGCACGTCCGTTCATCTCTTCATCCGCTCACGTAGAGAATCCGACAGTCTCGCCCAGCGAATTTGCGGCGGGTTCGATCCGGGCCCGATCCAGCCGAGGAAAGCCCTCGATCCCGCACCGCAATCCTATCTCCAATCGATCCAGACAGGACTCACCCATGCGTATTGGTCGCCGCCTTGCCGTACCCGCAAGTAGCAATAGCTAGCCCTGCCGTCCGATCGAGGACCCGAGCGGTCCAAGAACTCGAACTCCACGGAACCGCCAGTTCCCGCGGACGCGTGGATGACCTTGTGGTCCTTCACGATCTCGACGAGTTCAGCCGGGCGCTCGCCATCGACCCGCACATGAATGCGCAACGGCTCCCCCCGGTCTACCTCGACCGACTCGCCCATGAACGCTCCGTTGACCTGGAAGTCGATCAGAAACCGACCGCCAGTCGATGCAAACACCCGCCGGGCGCGGATCGCTTCGAAGACGCCGTCGCGGGTTAGCTCCTTTACGTAGGCACCCGTGATGCCGTTGTCTTCGCCAGTCCCCATCCAATGAGAGTCCCCGGAGCCGACAAAGCCGATTCGGTAGCCCCGGTCCAGCGCTTCCCAGACGGCCGACACGGGCCCTTGCTCTTTGAACTCTGCGGCTTCTTCACGCGCCTGCTGCCACGCGGACGTGATCTCGAACACGGGTTGCAAGGCCGCATCGTAGCCTGTCCAGTCGTTGTGATGCGGCTGCAGAATGACGTCCCACGGACGGATCAGGGAGAACAGCTTGTAGACCGTGTTCGACGTCACCGTCGTCGATCGGAAAATCGGGGCGTCGTCGGTTCGGAAGTACATCGCACGATGCCCGCCTCGCTCGTCCTGGCTCTCGGTCGTCCACTCCCAGCCGCTGAAAGCAACGCGTTCGGCCGCATCTTCGTAGACGCCGGCCAAGGCCTGCACTTCAGCCCACTCCGACTGCGTCAGGAAGTCGGGAGTGAAGTCGTGGTTCGTCGATGCGACGAAGTCCATCCCCGTCACGAAGAGCCCGTGTGCGTAGTACATGTCGAACGTTCCGATGCCGTCGTTCTCGGTGTGCCCGTGGAGATCGCCCCACGCAAGCCGGTAGCGCTCATCGCCAACCTCGAGGCTTTGCGGGGCGTCGCGGCGATAAGTGCGAGGCTCTAATGCCGGGATGGGCTCTTGGTCGTCGACAACCTCTTGAAACCTCGACTGGCGCTCGTCGAGATCGATCCGGTGGGAGTAGATATCTGCGCCGTAGCCTCCGGGCCGCTGAGTCATGTCAAACGCCCAGAGCCGGTCGGCGATATGTCGACGCCTTGGAACTTCGTAGGCCATCCAGAGCCATCCGTCCTTGTCGTCCAGTGCAGTCACAAGTTGGTTCGCCAACGGGACTTGGTACGGGCCCCTGCCGCTCGAAGCCAGGTCTACGCCGCGACGAACCGACGGCAACTGGAAGGCCGTGTAGGGGTTCGGATCGTGGAAGAGGAGTTTCGGGTCGGACCATTTCCCGTCACGCAATACCCGGCCGGAGAACGACACGCTCGACATCCGCCCCCCGCCTAGCCAAAAGAGCCACATGTCACCGTTCTCGCGGAGCTGTAGCTGCGGGTATCGCTCCTCGCTCATCGCGTGCGCTGCCCAATAAGGCGAATGCCGAGTGAGCCGTCCGGGGTCCTCGGAGTTCTCGAACGGCGACGCTGCCCAAGTCCATCCGGAATCGCCCGAGACTTTCGCGAAGATGCTGCGTCCCCTGTAGGCGAAGCGTCCGCCGACCGTTTCGCGGCGCTCCCAAGCGACCCAGGCACGGCCTTCCGCGTCAAGAGCCTGGGACGGCGCTGTGTCCCATAGCGCCGATGTCGTCAGACGCTCGACCTGGCCGCCGGCCTGTGCGGTGTAGACGTCGTAGTTCCCGTCCCGCTCCTCGTCCCAAGCCACGCGCCAAGTGCCTCCCGGCAGGGCAAGTATGTTCGGGCGGAAGCAGCGGCCCGCGCCCTCATCCACGCGCACGGGCGCGCCCCACGCATCCCCCTCCAGCACGAGCGCCTGCAATTCGATGCGAGGAGGCTGCAGCTTGCGAATGACGGCTACCGCACCCCCGCCGTCCAGACGCGCAGAGCGAATCTCTAGCGTGCCCTCGCTTCGCGGGATCATGCGCTCGCGCGACCAGGAACGTCCGTCGTACACCCTCTCATAAGCTGCCCAGAGGCCGCCCCGCCTTGAGGTCCAAAGGACCCTTACTTCACTTCCCTGGGCAATCACGGCCGGCCGGTGGTTCACGCCGGGAACTTCGCTGACAGTCTGCTCGTCGCCCCAGTCCTGGCCGTCGAATTGCCGAATGAAGATCGAGTCCTGCCCGTCATCCGGCCAGTTCCACGCATCGATGCGGGGATCGTCAACCGGCCAAGAATCCGTTTCTGGGCGGCACGACGACCAAGCTATCCAAGTCGTGCCGCTAGCGTCCCGGGCGATTGCAGGCCGTTCGGCATTCTCGAGCCGATCAGCGGTGATCTTGCTCGGAAACGTCATTGGGATTGGCAGCCAGCCGCGCGGAGGCTCTGACGACGGTTGGTAGAACTGTCCGCAAAGCAGGGAACCGAGCCCGAGCGGCAGGAGCAACAGCCGAGCGCACATCATCGTTCGCCGATTGTAGCCGCAATCCTCGCCGCTCAGAGGCCCCGGGGATCGTCGTCCTCCCAAACCCCGCGTCTCATACGCGCATCTTGCCCGGCCGAGTGCGTTCGCGGACGCTTTGAGCGTGTGTTTCTGGGAAAGCTCAGACCGCGAATGCCAAGTTGACACGGCGCCCGGGTTGCGACAAACTTCTAGACCGTGCAACGTCGCTCATTCCTTCGTCACGGCGGGCTGGCTGCAGCAACAGCCGCAGCCCCGTTCCAAGCTCCTGCGCAGGTCGGAAACCAGCCCTCCATGAAGATCACCGAGATCAAGACCTTCCTCGTGGGCAGTACCCGCGGGGAGCAAGGAGGCACGGGCAACATCAGCGGCCGGAACTGGGTCTACGTGAAGGTCCTGACCGACCAAGGCATTCACGGGATCGGCGAGGCCTATTCGTGCGGCCCGGATGAGGCGACAGTCAAGGTCATCGAGGACTACGCGCGATGGCTCGTGGGCCAGGACCCGCGCAACATCCAGCACCTCTGGGACTACATGTACAACACCACTCGGTTCCCCGGAGGCTCCGTCGTCAACTCGGCGATCAGCGGCATCGAGCACGCGCTCTGGGACATCGCCGGCAAGGCGGCCGGCCTGCCCGTCTGGGCACTGCTGGGAGGGCGCGTGCGCAACAAGGTCCGGCTCTACCAGTCGATCGGCGGCTCCAGCCCGCAGGAAGCGGCAGAGAACGCCGTCGAGCTTCGCGAGCGCTTCGGCTACAACGCCTGCAAGATGTCGCCGCACAATCCCGGCGACAACGAGATGCCCTACAACGAAGTCACGCGCACCGCCGGCGAGCGAGTGGGAGCGGTTCGCGAGGCGGTTGGCGCTGACCACGACATCGCTGTGGACATCCACGCGCGCTACTTCGAGGTCCAGCGCGCGATCCGGGTCGCCAAGGAGATCGAACCCCACTACCCGTTCTGGCTTGAGGAGCCGATCCGGCCCGAGAACCCGGACGCGATGAAGAAGCTGGCCGACCATGCGAACATCCCGCTGGCATCCGGCGAGTGCAACTACACGAAGTTCGAGTTCCGCGACCTGATCAACATCCAGGCGCTCGATATCGTCCAGCCCGATGTCTGCGTCTGCGGCGGGATCATGGAGATGAAGAAGATCGCGGCGATGGCCGAGGCCCAGTACATGATGGTCGCCCCCCACAACCCGATGAGCCCTCTCGCGACCATGGTCAACATCCACTTCGCCGCGTCCACGCCGAACTTCCTGATCCTCGAGTACAGGGCTCCCGTGGATGAGGCGCGACGGGACGTGCTCGACGAGCCGCCGATGGTAAAGGACGGCTATGCCGACATCCCGAACAAGCCTGGCTGGGGGGTCGAGCTGAACGAAGAGGCCTTCCAGCACTATCCGCCCAGGCCCTGGAAACGAACGACCGGATTCCGGGCTGACGGTTCCGTGGCGTTCATATAGCGTTTGGGACCTCCCGCGGCCCGTGCACTCGCAGGGCCTGGGAAGCTCGATCGATGGGGGAAATTCGACTTCTTCCGGGCGCTGTCCCAGCGCTAGCGCGACAGGAACTCAAAGGTCTCGCCGCCGAGCTGGGCGACGATCTTGCCCTGGCCCGGGTTCCGGCCCGGGACCGGAAAGAAGATCGCGCCGTCGGTGGAGTCTCCGGGATGGACCTTGCCGCTGACGAAGGTGATCGCCGCGGCCGCGGCGGAAGCCTTCAAGCCCTTGGGGCCGATCGCCAGCGCCGACAGCCGGCGCTTCTCGTAGCTGTTGTTCGGGCGGATGTACTGATTGGTGTAAACCGCGGCTTCGTAGGCCGCCTGCAGCTTGACCAGTTCCGAGCGCCGCGCGGTTCGGAAGAACTCGTCGATAACCCGCTGCTCGGATACCGCCGCCACCCGCTTGCCGCTGTCGTATTCGATCGCGAAGCTGGCGGTGTCAACCTGCCAGGTCTCCTCGCTGCCGTTGCTCACGGCCACGTGGACCAGCGAGTACCGAGCGGTCTTGAGGGGCATTTCGGCGCACATCACCGTGAGCCCGCGGCGGGTCAGGACTTGGTAATCCATGCCGCTCGAGCGGAACTCGATGACCTGCCCGAGGCCCGGCGCGGCCGACGCCAGCAACGCCACCGCGCACGCCTGCCATAACCGACACGCGCACAACCCCATGGTTGACTTATGATACAGAAAGCTATACAGGGTTCTTGATCAACTAATGAAACCACTCACTGGGCTACCCGTAGATTCCCTCGTGCGGGTCTCCGAGGAAGTCGGCATCCCTCTGAAGGACCTGCTGGAGTTGGTGCAGCAGGTCGAAAACGGCGCGTCAGCCGCGTTTCTCGCACGCTACCGCGCCGATCTGTGCGCGGGTATCGACGAACGCGGCATCCAACGCGTCTTGCAGAAGCTCGCGGATGTCCGGGACCTGATCGACCGCCGCATTTCGATGATGGCTTCGCTTAGGCAGCGCGGCGTCATGTCGGACGAGTTGCGCAAGCACCTCGAGCAGGCCACCGATCGGCGCGAACTCAACGACTTGTTCATGCCGTACCGCGAGCGCAAGCCGGGTCCGGCAGAAGAGGCCATCGCAAAGGGTCTTGACCCCCTCGCGCGGCTGCTGTGGGCCCAGCAGGATGGCGCCGATATCGACGCGGAAGTTGCCAAGCTTGTCGCTGCGGACAACGGCTTGGAGAGCGATGGCGACGTGCTGGAAGGCGCCTACGCGATTGCGGCCCAGTGGCTGAGCGACAAGCCCGAGATCCTGCAAGCTCTGCGCAAGATCTACCTGCGGGATTCCGAGATCGTGCTGACCGCGCGGCCCGAAGCGGCCAAGGCTCCGCGCGTGCAAGAACTCGACGGGTTTCGCGCCAAGCTAGCCTCGATCGATTGGAAGAAGCGCCTTTCCATTCGGCGCGGGCTGCGCAGCGGATTGCTCGAGATGGACTTCGTGCCGCCGACCAGTGCCACGGCGACATTCCTCGAGCGGCGCCTGATTCAAGACGCGGAGTCGTCCTACGCGCCGCACTTGAGGCGGGTGGTCGAGGTCGCTCTGGGCAACGGACTTGCCGACCGCATCAAGCACAACGTCCAGACGTATCTCGACGAGCGAACCGACGAACAGGGGATCGAAGCCTACCGCAGGGCCCTGCGGGCCGCCCTGCTCGCGCCGCCGGCGTCCAATCTCAATATCCTCGGCATCGAAATCACGCGCTCGGGCGAGTGGCACGCCGCGCTCATCGACACGGAGGGTCGCTTGGCCGAGTGCGCTGTCGTGCGCAGCAACGGAAAGTCCGCCAGGCACGAGCGTGACTCAGCTGCCACAACCGAGGAGCCGCCCGCAGCGCCAGCGACCGACGGGGCCGCACGGACGGAAGCCTCGCCAGAACCCTCATCCGAGGCTTCGTCCGAAGCCTCGCCGGAAGCCTCGTCCGAAACCCAGCCAGAGGCTGAAGCGGCGGCAGATGCTGGTGTCGCCGAAGTCTTGGCGGAGGCGAAGGAGGGGGGAGAGAACAAGACCGAAGACGCAGGTGTCGGCGAGGCGGCCGATGAGGCGGCCGCCGTGGAAGCAGCCGGGCCCGGCGCGCCGGAACCTGCGAAGCCGACCGAGCCAACGCCCAAGGAGAGCCGCAAGAAGCGCACTCAACAGGTCGAACTGAGCGAGTTCTTGGCGAGTCATCAAGTGGACCTGATCGTCTACGGCCCTGGCCCCAAGCCCCACACCATCGACGAGTACCTGCGCTCCCAAATCCGCAAGTCGGGCAAAATGCACATCCCGTCGCGCCCGGTGCGCGATTCCGGTGCGCGGATGTATGCGCAAACGCCAATGGCGAAGAAGGAGTACCGGCGCCTTCCCTGGACGTTCGCGACCGCGGCAAGCCTGGCCCGTCGCGTTCAGGACCCTCTGGCGGAACTGGCCAAGGCGGACTTCAGATCGACCGGAGTCGGACAGAACTATCTCGAGCTCAACTCCGACCTGCTGCGCGATGCGTTCCGGCGCGAGCTGGAGTGCGCCGCCCACGATGTCGGCATCGACGCCAACCAGGCCTCGGTGTCACTGCTGTCGCTAGTGCCCGGATTCACCGAGAGGCTCGCGAAACGCGTAGTGGACGATCGCAAGCAGCGCGGCCCATTCGAATCGCGCGACGACCTGCGCCGCGTCGATGGCCTGAACGACCGGATCTTCGCCCAGGCGGTCGGCTTTCTGAGGGTGAACGGCGGCGACCTGCTGGACAACACGGGCGCACACCCGCAATACCGGGAATTGCACGAGCGAATCGCCGAAGCCGCTGGCTGCGACCTGCTCACACTGCTCAACGAACCGGACCGCCTGGACGCCATCGACCCGGAGCAGTTCGCCGGTCCGGATCGGTCCGTGCTGCTGGTCAAGTCCGCCATCAGCGAACTCAGGCCCGAGCGCCGACAGGTCCGCGGGACGTTCAAGCTCCCGGAACGGGCCGTGGCGCTGCGCACGGATGACGAGTTGCAGGCCGGCGCTCAAGTTGCCGGCGTGGTCTCAAACACCGCAGACTTTGGCGCATTTGTCGATATCGGAGCGGACCAAGACGCGTTCTTGCACGTATCGCAGATCCAGCGCGGCCTGTTGGTCGATTCCAAGCCGGCCTTCCACCCCGGCGATCCGGTAGAGGTCTTTATCCGCCCGCAGCTGCCAGGCAACCGACGCATCGGACTCTCGATGTACCCCCCGCGCTCCGCCCCGGCGCGCGACGCCGCCGATACACGCCGGCGCGGGCCGGACCGGCGGAACGACGGCCGGCGGCGCCAAGGTCCGCGCAACTCGGGCCGCTACGAGCGCGACAAGCCGTTCCGCCAGGTGTTCGGCCCGGCAAGCGACCGCCGCGGCAAGCGTGAGCGCATCGATCCGAGCCTGAGCCTTGACGAAAAGCTCAGCATGCTGACGGACAAATACCGCACCAAGGTCTAGCATGGCCGCTGCCAGCCGGGATCGAGCCCTCCCGGACTGGACCCTTGAAGCCGCCGCCGCAGACGCAGGACTCCAGTGCATCGCCGGCGTCGACGAGGCGGGCCGCGGCTGCTTGTTCGGGCCGGTGTTCGCCGCCGCGGTGGTGCTTCCCCCCGGGGCCGCTATTGCGGGCCTGGACGACAGCAAGCGGCTGAGCCCGGGCCGCAGATCGGAGCTGGACCGCCGCATCCGGCAGATCGCCTTGACGTTCGCGGTGCGAGCGGTGGACGCCGCCACGATCGACCTGCTCAATATCCTGCAGGCGTCGCGGCTGGCCATGAAGCTGGCCGTGGCAGGCCTCGATCCGACGCCCGACTTCTTGCTTGTCGACGCGGCGGAAATCGACCTGCCGATCCAGCAAAGAGGGATCGTCAGGGGGGACAGCAAGAGCAGCTCCATCGCGGCAGCGTCGATCCTCGCGAAGGTCGCCCGAGACCGGTGCATGCTGGAGTGGGATGCGGTCTATCCCGAATATGGACTGAGAGACCACAAGGGCTACCCGTCGCCACAGCATCTCGCCTCGCTCCGCGAGCATGGCTGCACGCCCCAGCACCGCTTCAGCTACGGCCCGGTGCGCGAGCTGGCTAAGTTCGAATGCAGCGCAGCGCCCAGCGGCTAAACTGGGACTTCGTGAGCATCAGTCCGAGGATGCCCTCCCTGCAGGAGGCGAAGGGGGTTTCGCGCGGCCGGCCGCACATCCTGCTCCGACAGGTCTTCTTGGTGTTGGTCTGCATGGAAGTCGGCGTGGTCCTGCTGCTGCTGCCCTGGACCCTGCTCTGGGACAACAACTACTTCTTCAGCCTGCAGCCCCAGCACAGCGCCTTTTGGCTGGGCAACCACCTGCGGGGTGCCATTTCCGGGATAGGGCTGGTCAATCTATGGCTGTTTGCATCGGAAGTGTCGGCGCTCTTTGACAAGCGCAGGCGCTGAGCCGAACCTCAGTGTGTCATCGCGTAAATGATGTAGTTGATCGCTAGGCGGTAGGACATCGCGGTGAACCGCTCCGGGTATTCGGGCCAGTCGGCGTGCTCCCAAGCGTCGCCAAGGTCCATGTTGTGGTTGATCAAGACCATCAACCGCCCGTCTTCGTCGCGAATGCCGCGCCAGTGCGGGACGACTCCGTCGCGTTCGTAGGGCCGCTGGCTGTAGAGCATCTGCGCCCCGGGGATCTGCTCGCGGTGCTCCATGTCGAACAGCACGTGGAAGACCTCGTTGTCGGCATCGAGGTCCTCCACGGGCAGATCGGGGAAGATCTGGCGGATGCCGTTCATGAAGTGCTCCCATTCCTCGCTGCCGTGGAAGTCGTCGAACATGATGAAGCCGCCGCGCAGGAGATACTCCCGGATGCGCTCGACCTCCGATGCGGTTAAGTCCCAGTGGCCGGCCTCGACCACGTACAGGAACGGATAGTCGAACACCTCCGGATCGTTGGGATGGACGTAGGTCTCGTTCGGCCGCGCGTCAATCACCGAGAGGCGCTGCAGGCCTTGCAGGAAATGTCGCTCTGCAGCCGGCGTGTCGATCTGCCACGGCCGCATGTCGAGCAGTTGGTCGGCATAGCGGTCTGTGTATGCCATGCGGGCGAGCACGAATTCAGACGGCCGTCCGCTGCCGGGCGGCTCGTGAACGCTCCAAGGCGATTCCGGCGGCAGCAGGATGTCGCGATAGCCGCGCTGCGCCACGAGCCAGCCCGCGCATGAGAGCAGGATGCATGCGGCTGCGCCGCGCATTAGCGCTCGCCGCACCCCCGCTCGGGACATCGCTCGCCCGCCTCCGCGCTATCAATACCGATAGTGGTCAGACTTGTAGGGGCCGTCCGCGGAGATGCCGAGATACTCGGCCTGCTCCTCGGAAAGCTCGGTGAGATCGGCGCCCAGCGCGGGCAGGTGCAGGCGAGCGACCTGCTCGTCGAGCGCCTTCGGCAGCGTGGCAACGGTGCGGCCGTAAGACTCCGCGTTGCGGTGCAACTCGATCTGCGCCAGGACCTGGTTGGTGAAGCTACAGGACATCACGAAGCTGGGATGGCCGGTGGCGTTGCCGAGGTTGAGCAGGCGACCTTCCGAGAGCACGATCACCGAATGCCCGTCGGGGAACCGGTGCTCGTCCACTTGGGGCTTGATATTCTTGCGCGTGACCCCCTCTGCCTTGGCCAAGCCCGCCATGTCGATCTCGTTGTCGAAATGGCCGATGTTGCCGACGACGGCTTGATGCTTCATGCGAGCCATGTGCTGGGCGGTGATGATGTGCTTGTTGCCGGTGGCGGTGACGAAGATGTCGCCGACTTCCAGCACATCCTCCAACCGCCGCACCTCGAAGCCCTCCATGGCCGCCTGCAAGGCGCAAATCGGGTCGATCTCGGTGACGATCACTCGCGCCCCCTGGCCGCGCACGGACTGGGCGCAGCCCTTGCCGACGTCGCCGTAGCCGCACACGACAACCACCTTGCCGCTGATCATCAGGTCCAGGCCGCGGTTGATTCCATCCAGCAGCGAGTGGCGGCATCCATAGAGGTTGTCGAACTTTGACTTGGTCACCGAGTCATTGACATTGATGGCCGGAAACAGCAACGACCCCTCCTGCTGCCGCTGGTAGAGCCGATGCACGCCCGTGGTGGTCTCTTCGGAAACGCCGCGAATCCCCGCGGCGATCCCTGCCCAGAACGGGCCCCGCTCGCGACGCAACGTCTCGAGACGAGCTAGGATCACGGCCTCTTCGTCGGAAGATGCCGTGGAGGGGTCCGGCACGGCTCCCGCCCGGTCGCACTCCAGCCCCAAGTGCACTAATAGCGTGGCGTCTCCGCCATCGTCGAGGATCAGATTCGGGCCCGCGCCGTCCGGCCAGAGCAGCGCCCGGGCCGTGGCCCACCAATACTCCTCGAGCGTCTCGCCCTTCCACGCGAACACCGGGACTCCGGCAGGGGCCTCCGCAGAACCTCCCGGCCCGACCGCGACCGCGGCGGCGGCATGGTCCTGCGTGGAGAAGATGTTGCACGAAGCCCAGCGGAGCGACGCGCCGAGCTGGCGGAGCGTTTCGATCAAGACCGCCGTCTGCACTGTCATGTGCAGCGAGCCCGTGATGCGCGCCCCGGCCAAGGGCCGCTCTCCGGCGAACTGCTCGCGCAGCGCCGTCAAGCCGGGCATTTCATGCTCGGCCAGACGGATTTCGTCGCGGCCGAATTCGGCCAAGCCAAGATCCTTGACCCTGAAATCATCGCCGAGCGCGGACTCGGTCTCGCGCGTGTCCGGCAGGGTTTCAGCTAGCGCCATCGCAAGCCTCCTTAGCTCACTTTAAGCCCGCGGGCCGACCGCGCGGCCAGCCATGCCTCTCAAACCTGTTGCTTCAGGGCGTCCACACGGGTAGGCTGTTCCCACGTAAAGGTGTCCCCGCTCCGGCCGAAATGCCCATAGGCTGCGGTGGGCTTGTAAATCGGCCGCCGCAGATCAAGGTACTCGATCAGGCCGGCGGGCGTGAGCGGGAACAGTTCCGTGACGACCTCTGCAAGGCGCTCGTCGCCAAGCTGTCCCGTCCCATAGGTGTCCACCCTGACAGACACCGGATCGGCAACGCCGATGGCATACGCCAACTGGACCTCGCAGCGATCCGCCAGGCCCGCCCAGACGATGTTCTTTGCGATGTGCCGCGCCATGTAGCACGCGGATCTGTCCACCTTCGTGGGATCCTTGCCTGAGAACGCCCCGCCGCCATGACGGCCCATGCCGCCGTAGGTGTCGACAATGATCTTACGCCCGGTCAGGCCGCAATCTCCGTGCGGGCCGCCGATCTCGAACTGCCCGGTGGGATTGATGTGGTACTTGGTGTGCGCGTCCGCCAAGTCCTGTGGCACGACATGGTCGATCACGGCTTCCCTGACTTGCTCGCGCAACTGTTCTTGGCTCGCCAGCGTGGGTCCGTTGACCGGATCATGCTGGGTCGAAACCACCACGGCATCAATGCGAACCGGCTTGCTGCCCTCGTACTGCACGGTGACTTGGGACTTGCCGTCAGGGCGCAGGAACTCCAACTGGCCTGTCTTGCGGACGTCGGTGAGACGCTGCACCAGCTCGTGGGCAAGCATGATCGGCAGCGGCATCAACGCATCGGTTTCGCGACAGGCGAAGCCGAACATCAGGCCTTGGTCGCCGGCTCCGCCGGTGTCGACGCCCATGGCGATATCTGTCGACTGTTGGTGGAGATGCGTCTTGACTGCGCAAGTGCCGGCGTCAAACCCGTAGGCCGGGTCGTTGTAGCCGATCTCGCGAATCGTATCCCGCGCGATCTGCTCAAAGTCCAACGCCGCACTGGTTCGGATTTCGCCGGCGATCACACACAGGTCAGTCGTTACGAGGGTCTCGCATGCAACCCTGCCGAGCGGGTCTTCGGCTAGAACTCCGTCGAGGACCGCATCGGAAATCTTGTCGGACAGCTTGTCAGGATGCCCTTCGCTGACTGACTCTGATGTGAACAACTGCGTAGCGCTATGCGGCAAAGTAATCCTCCGATGGGGGGAGCCACCAACGCTTTCAGGCCGCAGCTACAGCTCGAGGGGCGGCAGATTCCTTGGTGGCGACCGGCCTAACGGACCTAGGTGCGTGTCACCTGCAAGCTTCCATTCTTCAGGTTCGAGCACGTACTTGTCAATGCGGGCGCGCATCCTGAGTCCACAGACTCAGTTTTGATTGCGCCAAGCAAACAACGGAGCGAACGAGCTTGCGATATTCTCCTTACTGAAGTACGCTAAAGGTAAGGAGCTGGTTGTGGTAGTCAAGATCACGTCAAAACGTCAGGTCACCTTCCCCGCACGGGTCTTGGATGCACTTGGCGTGGGCACCGGTGACCAAATTGAACTGATAGAGTGCTCCGACGGGTTCATGCTAAGGCCCCGTCGAATCGACCCGGCTCGTCTCGCACCTCTGCGATCGAAGATTCGACCAGATCGGATTCCGTTCGATCTGGAATCGTTCCGCAATCAAGCACATGACCCCGCGCTACGGGATTGACACCTCCGTTCTGGTTCGGCTGGTTACGGGCCACCCCGAGCCTAGTTTCAAGTATTCCCTGACCGCCCTGAGAGCGTTGATCGAGAACGAGGGAGCCGAGATCTTCGCGTCGAATCAGGTCATCGGAGAGGCCTACATCGCCATTCAGCATCACTACGGGATTTCCAAGGTTGAAACACGGGCCGGACTGCTTGATGTGTTGCAGAGCGGGATCGTCGCGCCGCTAAACGGTGGGTCCGTCATCGCCGCTCTCGACGCATCTGGCGGTGCTGGGCTCCTTGACCGGCTGATTGCGAACGACTATGCGCGAGCCGGTCTGTCCGCGCTGACACTCGACAAGCGGATGGCCACACTGCCAAGCACACGCCCCCTGTAGGGCAGCGTCCTTGCGCGCCAATGCTGGCGGCCCCTGCAGGCGCACCTGGGTCGATCGGACCCCGACCATCGCTTCTCTATTCGTTCAATAAGTCGTATGGCATGAATACCTTTCGCGCTTCTCGATACGCTCGGAACGGATTAGTGGCGAAATGAAGATGACCTCGAAGCGTCGGCCCGAGGGCACTAAGGTTGCAACCAAGTCCGCTAGGGTTTGAGCATGAGGCAACTGACGTGGAGGGGACGCTGGTTGATCGGCCCCGGGGCCGTTGCGGCCATTCTCATACTCATCGTAATCTGCGTGCTTGACAGTTCGTGCGATTGGGCGGCGTCGCTGTGGCGTTGGTTGACGGAGGACGAGTCCGGGTCTACAACTATCCGGAAGTCGCAACGCATCGAATGAAGCATGGGTTCAATGACGATTGGTGCAAATCCTGCTTGGAAATCTACAGCAGGGGGACAGCACGGGAACGATGATGCAGTCCCTTCAATGGGTCCAGAGAGGCCGCTAGCAGTCATTGCGGCCACTCTGTCGGGGCGGCGCGGTCGCATGGCGGGACTTGTCATTCTTGCCTTCAGGGTTCGACTCCCCGCGCTTCGCCCCAAAATCCAACACCCAATATAGTTCCCGATCCGGGTCAAATCATTGCGGGCCACCAGTCGGTGCCATGAGACCAAATCCTCAGTTTCGAGGTCTGCATGGAACTTCGGCGCATCGTGCGCTAGCCATCGGCACTAGGGTTGCCCGAACGGCGGAACGATACGCTCTCGAGGTATCTTTGAGGCGCCACCGTGTGGTTGCAGACAGGCTAAGATGGGCACTCCGTGGCCGAGCAGTCCATCACTCGTCGCGGCTTTCTAGGAGCGGCATCCCTGGTCGCCGCCTGTTCTGGGCCCGCGCTTGGCCGGAAACCCAACATCGTCCTGGTGATCACGGACGACCAAGGCTACGGCGACTTGGGCTGCCACGGCAATCCTGTCATCAACACGCCGAACATGGACCGATTCCATGCCGACGCGGTGCGGTTCACGGACTTCCATGTTGACCCGCTGTGCGCACCCACCCGCACCGGACTGTTGACCGGGCGCCACGCCTTCCGCTGCGGCGTCACGGCGGCGTTCGCCGGCCGCTCGATCATGCGGCTCGAGGAGACGACCCTGGCGGAGATCCTCAAGCACAACGGCTACACGACAGGCCTGTTCGGCAAGTGGCACTTGGGTGACAACTTCCCCTTCCGGCCAAACGAACGCGGCTTCGACGAGACGGTAGTCTGCTGGAGCGGCGGCGCCACTCAAGCGGCCGATGCCTGGGGCAACGATTACTTCGACGACCGGTACTCGCACAACAACGTCGTCGAGCAGTACGAAGGCTATTGCACCGACGTCTTCTTCCGCGAAGGCCTCACGTGGGTCGAGAAGAACCGCGACAGGCCGTTCTTCGCCTACTTCCCCCTGAACGCTCCGCACGCGCCGTTGTTTGTCGACGAGAGTTACAGCAAGCCCTACGAAGCGAAGGGCGCGCCCCCAGCGATGGCGAAGTTCTACGGCATGATCGAGAACATCGACGAGAACCTCGGCGCCTTCCGGACGAGGCTCGACGAGCTCGGCCTCTCCGACAACACGATCTTCATCTTCATGACCGACAACGGAACTGCGGCCGGGCTGTCGAACGTAGGCGAATGGAAGGGCTATTCCGCCGGCATGCGCGCGCGCAAGGGCTCGGTCTATGACGGCGGCCACCGCGTGCCGTTCTTCGTGCGCTGGCCGGCGGCCGGCATCGGCGGCGGAAGGGACGTCGGTCGCCTAGCGGCCGCCATCGATGTCGTCCCGACGCTGGTCGAGCTTGCCGCCTTGGAGCTGCCCAAGCCGATCGAGTTTGACGGACGCAGCCTGGGCCCGCTGCTGCGGGAGGAGCCGGGGTGGGCCGACGGCCGCGTTCACTTCACGCAGCACTCGCAGTTCTACGTCGAAGGCAAGCGCCAGATGCACGACCCGCAGCCGTACCTCAACAGCGCCGTGCTGGACGAGCGATGGCGGTTGGTCGAGGGCAAGGAGCTGTACGACATCAAGGCCGATCCGGCGCAGGCCAGCGACATAGCCGCCGAGCACCCGGAGGAGGTCGCGCGGCTGAGAGCCGCCTACGACGAATGGTGGGCAGAAGTCTCCGGACCGGCGCACGAGTACGTCGAGATACCGATCGGAGCCGAGGGCGGGAACCCGACCCGCCTGACCAGCTTCGACTGGCGCCCCGACGGCGGCCCGCCGAACCAAGCCGTAATGCAGGATCCGGAACGGGTTCGCGCGTACGACGGTGACTCCTTTTGGGCCGTTCGCGTCGCCGAGTCCGGAAGGTACGCCTTTACCCTGATGGAGCGGCCGCCCGAGGCGGACTACCCGATCGAGGGCGTCACGGCCCGCATCAAGATCGGAGCCTTCCAGGGCGGACGATCTATCTCGTCCGGCGCTCGCTCGGTGCGTTTCGAAGCCGAGCTCGAAGCGGGCTCGACCGAACTGAGAACTTGGCTCGATCGTGCCGACGGCACTGCCCGCGGGGCGTACTTCGTAGACGTGGAGAGACTGCACCCCGGACGGGACTCGGCTTGAGGTTTCCGAGATCCGAGGCGGAACCAGCGGAGCCCGAACCCAGCCATGAAGATCACGGACATCACGCTCGCGCCGCTCAAGATGGGCAAGAACCTGCTGCGCGTCCAGACTGACGCCGGCGTCGAGGGATGGGCCGAAGCGCCGGGCCGCAATCGGATCATTCCGGGACGGGAAGCTGTCTTCAGCGCCTATCTCGAACAAGTCGTCAAGCCCACGCTCGTCGGCGAGAACCCACTCGCGATCGACCGCCACTGGAATGCGCTCGCACTCGGACGCGGCGAGGTCTTTCACCGCTTGCCCGGCTGGGCAGTCGGCATTATCGACGTCGCCCTGTGGGACCTGATGGGCAAGGAGACCGGCCTGCCGGTCTTCAGGCTGCTCGGCGGCGCGGCGCGCACCGCCATTCCGCTCTACTGGAGCACCGGCTCGGGCTGGCGGATGGAACCGGCCGAGATGCTTAGGGCTCTCGCCAAAACAAGTTCGTTGTTTTGTGTTTGCATTTTGGTATCCTAGGGGGGCATGGGTGATGCGGTGCAAAGCATCCGGAGCCGGTACGAAGCCTTGCGGCCTGTGCTAGACGAGAGAAGCCGTCGAGTC